>NZWF02000016.1 GCA_002701605.2 bacterium | reverse complement strand
ATTGTTTTATCATAATAAATGTTATATTATAACATCGAGGATTTTATGTCAAATACAAGATGTGATAAGCATAAAAAATGTATTTCTACTACAATTGATCAAGTAGAAAAAATATGTGCTGAGAAAGGTCTTCGTTTTACAAAAATTAGAAAAGCGATACTTGAAATTATTTGGGAAAGCCATCAGCCAATCAAAGCATATGATATCCTATCAAGGATTTCCAACATAAATTACTCAGAAAAACCACCAACTGTATATAGAGCACTAGATTTTTTAATGGAAAACGGTTTTGTCCATAAAATAAATAGTTTAAATTCTTATGTTGGATGCAGTCATCCAAATGAACATAGTGATTGTTATTTTATAATTTGTTCAATTTGCAATGAAGTTCAAGAATGTTGTGACTCAACTATAACCAAAACGATCAAAAAAGTTTTAAATAAAAATACTTTCAAACATAATCATATAGCACTCGAAGTAAATGGCCAATGTAATGACTGCTCTGATGTAAGTAAAAAATAATGTTAATAAAAGCTAACAATATCTCTGTTGTTCGAGGAAATAAGAAAGTACTTGAAAATATCAATCTAGCAATTGATTCTAAAGATTTTATTACAATTTTGGGTCCAAATGGAGCAGGAAAATCAATGTTGCTTAAATGCTTACTTGGTTTTTTTAAACCTGATAAAGGTGAGATAATAAAATCTGATAATTTAAAAATTTCATATAGTCCGCAAGATTTCATCATTGATAAATCAATACCAATCACTGCACTCGATTTTATAATGTTAAATAAAAAGATAAAGAGAGATGCCATAATTAATCTTTCAAAAGATTTCTTTATTGAAGATCTATTAAAAAAACAACTATCATATTTATCTGGTGGGGAATTACAAAAAGTTTTAATAACTAGATCATTAGTAGATAATCCGGATTTACTTATTTTAGATGAGCCAACACAAAATCTTGATGTTTCTGGACAATTAAATTTTTATAAATTTTTAAATAAAATTTATGAAGAAAGAGATATTAGCATATTAATGGTATCTCATGATCTTCACATGGTTATTTCAACAACTAAAAAAGTAATCTGTCTTTCCAACCATATATGCTGTTCAGGTGAGCCCTCAAAAATTACACAAGATCCTGAATTCATAACTTTATTTGGTCATGATTTTGCAAATATGATGTCTCTATACAAGCATGACTTTAATCACACTCATCACACTCATAAAGGTGATAAAAATGCTTGATGGTTTTATTGTAAATGCTCTCATTGCAGGAATATGTGTTTCAATAATTGCTGGTGGTCTTGGATGTTTTGTAGTCTGGAAAAAAATGGCATATTTTGGAGACTCTTTATCACATTCTAGCTTACTTGGAATAGCTATTGGAATTTCACTGGGTCTAAATTTCACTATTGGGACTTTTATAACCTGTATAATTTTTGCCTCGCTTTTAACTTATCTTCAGAATAAAAATATATTGTCCAATGACACTCTACTTGGTATTCTTGCTCATGCTGCCCTCTCTATTGGAATTATAGCTATAAGTATTTCAAATCAGTATGTAAATTTAGATGCTTATTTATTTGGAGATATTCTTACTGTTACAGAATCTGAAACATACTGGTTTATTAGTGCAGCAGTTTTAGTTTTTATAATTCTTTATATAATATGGGAAAAGCTAGTTTTAATGACAATTGATGAAAATATAGCGAAGTCTGAAGGTATTAATACATCATTAGTTCACTCAATTTTTTTAATATTATTGGTTATTTTTGTTGCCACCTGTGTAAAAGTGGTTGGAATACTACTTATTACATCAATGCTGATAATTCCAGCAGCTGCTTCAAGGCAAATAACAAGTTCTCCCACTAAAATGGCTTTTGGATCTGGCTTAATAGCAATAGCTTCAGTTTTTATTGGAATATTTTCTTCAATAATCTTTGATATTCCTACTGGCCCATCTATAATCGCAATTCTTACAATAATATTCATTCTAACTTTACCTCTAAAAAGAAATAGCTAATTTGCTTTACCAAAATGTTATGTTATAACATAATATAATTTTTCAAAGGGAGAGGTATATATGAAAAATATTTTTAAAATATTAGTTTTATTAATTGGTTTTGCGCTACCAATTGATTCATCATCAAAAGGACATGAACATGATGACCATTCCGAACATGGTGGAGGAGATAGTGGATTTTATATACATTCAGGTATAAGAATTCATCTTGATAAAACTCTTGATGCGGCTGAAGAAGGTGAGCAAGTAGATGAGGCATCAACTCACTCACATTTTGAAATTGGATATAATTTCAATGAAAGTCTAGCAATCATATCAGATATTAAAATCGAAGGTGGAGATCATGGACATTCACATGGTGAAGAAGAATCTGAGACACCTAAAGATAAATTCTTTGAGGAACATAAATCTATTGTTAATAAATTATATGTAAACCTTAAGACAGAAAATTTTGATCTATATGCAGGTAAATTTTCGCCTGTTGTAGGTTTTGATTTTCACAAATTTCCAGGTGCATATGGATACCAAGAAGTTGAAGGGTATGCCCTATTGCAGAAAATGGGACTTGGAGCCAAGCTTGAAAGTGATTTTGGAGATGCTGGTACACATACAATTAATGCATCAACATTCTTCGCAGATACAACTTCACTGAGTCATTCAAGAATTAATAATGATGGTAAATTAAGAAAATCTGATGGTGGGGTTTCTAATACTGAAGACTTCTCATCATATTCAGTCTCACTTGGTGGTAAAAATTTCTTTTCGCTAGACAACAATTTTATTGATGGCTTTTCGTACCAAATTGGTTATGCCAAACAGGGTAAAGGTGAAGGTGGTACTGAAGATGAAAAGAGATATTCATTTGGTGTCGCTCATACATCTTATCTTAATGAAGGTATTAAAATGACTTTAATTGCTGAGTATATGAATATTTCAAAACTAGGCGGAGAAAGTGGTCATGATAGAGCGATTACAACATATGGTCTTGGACTAGAGCGTGGTAAGTTCACACTAGGTGGAACATTAACTTATAAAGATAATGATGCAGACGAAGCAGATGAAAATGTTGATGACAACATAAGACAAGTTTCCTTGGGTTATTATGTAGATGAAAACTTAAAAATTGACCTAGGGTATAAAAGAAAGAAAGTTTCAAACGAAGTTTCTAAAATAGCTGGAATAACAATTAAATATGTTTTTGACTGGCCAAGCGGTGCCCATGCAGGTCACGATCATCACGATCATTAATAAATTTTAAATACTTTAAAACCCTGAATATCTTAAAATTTTTTTTAAATATTCAGGGTTTTTTCTATAAATTGGCTGAAATGGTTCAAATATTGCCATAAAATTAATATTGAAAAAATTAACTTTAATACCTGGTGATGGCATAGGACAAGAAGTTGTTCTTGGTACAAAGCAAATAATTGATAGTCTTGGTCTAAACATTCAATGGGATATAGTAACAAATCCAATGAATGATAAAAAAAGAATATCAGAAGAACTTGAAAAATCATTATCGATAACAAAGGTAGGATTGAAAGGCCCCCTTACTACACCTATTGGTGATGGATTTAGAAGTATTAATGTTGAAATAAGAAAAAGATTTGAATTATTTGCAAATGTAAGACCTATCAAAACCCTTCAAGGCTTTAAAACTAATTATAAAGATTTAGATATGATAATTATTAGAGAAAATACAGAGGATTTGTATGCTGGAAAAGAACTTGAAATTGCAAAAGGTGTAACACAATCAATGAAAATAGTGACAACAGCAGCATCTGATAGAGTAGCTAAATTTGCTTTTCAATATGCTCTAGAAAACAAAAGAAAAAAGATTACTGTTCTTCACAAAGCAAACATTATGAAATTAACCGATGGTTTATTTTTGGATAGAGTAAGAAGAATATCCCGAAGAAAAATATATAAAGATATAGAATATGAAGAATTAATAATTGATAATGCATGCATGCAATTAGTAATGAATCCAAATAGATTTGATATCATTTTAACAGGAAATCTGTTTGGTGATATTGTTTCTGATCTTTGTGCAGGACTTGTTGGTGGATTAGGTGCTGCATCAGGGGCAAATCTTGGTTCAAATTATGCTGTTTTTGAACCTGTTCATGGTACTGCACCTGATATTGCTGGAAAGGGTATTGCAAATCCCTTGGCTACGATATTGTCATCAATAATGATGTTAAATCATATTGGAATGAAAGATGGGGCAATAAAATTGAATAAGGCGGTTCTTTATACTTTATCTTTTCCTGAAAATAGAATGAGAGATATGGGTGGAAAATTAAAAACTAAGGACTTTATTAATAGAATAATTTCAAATATTAAAGATTGATTTTTTTTTACCAACATATTTTGAGTTAGAAGAATAATAAGACATTCATTCATTGATTAAAACCAGATCTCTACTGATTTCACCAATATTCTTACAACCTGTTAAAATCATTGTTTCTATTAATTCTTTATTTAATAAATCTAAAACTAACTCTACACCTTTTTGTCCATCATGATTTAAGCCCCAAAGTAGAGGTCTGCCAACTTGGACTGCATCTGCACCTAGTGCAATGCATTTTAGAACATCAGTCCCTCTTCTAATGCCACCATCTACGATTAAAGTTGCATCTTTACCTACCTGATTTCTAATGGGTTCAATCTGCTTTAAGGTTGGAACTGCTGTATCTAATTGTCTACCACCATGATTAGAGATTATTATCCCATCAGCTCCAAAACTAATTGCTTTCTGAGCATCATCTGGTCTCAAGATACCTTTTACAAGAACTGGTAGCTCCGAAATCTCTTTTATCCAACTAATCACATCAAAAGTTAGCGAAGGATCGAAAAGGTGATCAGAATGTGCAGCCATTGAGGAACCCTCATATTCTTCAATATCATCAAAATTTTCAAATTTTGTACCAGTAAAATTACCGAGCTGCAAAGAGCTAGGCATCTTAAAAGAGTTTCTTTCATCAGCCTCCCTAGTTCCTAGTCTAGGGGCATCTACTGTAAATACTATTGCTTTATAATTATTTTTTTTACATTTAATCAATAATTCCTTAGTGAAATCTCGGTCTTTTGAAAAATATAGTTGAAAAAATAACTTATCATGAAGAGGTCCAACATCATCAAGACCGTAATTTGAAATGGTGCTGTGAGTCATAATAGTATTGAAATTTTTTGCGGCTTTTGCTGTTGCTAGTTCTCCATCTTGATGAGCCATTTGCTGCATCGCAACTGGTGCTAAAAGTATAGGTGAATCAATATTAATTCCCATAAGATTAATTGAAGTATTAATCTTTGAGACATCTCTTAATAACTTTGGAAGAAGTTCATAACTATTAAATATCTCTCTGTTCCTATTAAGTGTTATTTCGTCTCTTGCACCTGAAGAATAATAGCCTTCTATGGCTTTTGGGAGTTTTAAAGAGAACTTTTTTTCAAGGTCAAATAAATTGATAATCATTTCTTTTTTAATAGGAGGTTCCTTTATAATAGTTTTGCATATTTGATTGCCCCATAAATGAAGGATCAATAAAACTTAATATAAAGTTTATAACAAAATAAGCTAAAACAACCCACCAAAATTCTGATCTTCTTGCCCTAGATTTGAAATCTACTATAGACGGTGAAAATAGACATTTTTTTATGGATTCAAAGAATTCAAAGCTTTGAGTTTGAATAGGTCCATACTTATTAGTTGAGTCGGTTCCTTTTTTACAACAATAAATAACTAAACCTAAAATATATAAGCCAATTATTGCTAAAAAATTATAGTTGATAAAAACAAAGCCTAGAATATGAGATTGATAAAGAATAATTGGAATACCAATCCACCAACCCGAGAGGTCTAGATCATGAAGTCTTCTTACGAATGAAGAAATATATCCTAGAAAAATCCATAGAAAGATTAGAAAAGTTAATGTTGGCATTAAAAAATTATATATGATTTTCAATTAGTTTTTAAGGAATATTGCTTTTACTAAAAACATTGTTAGTCCTGTTGATCCACATGCGACAATCATTGAAAGAGCAAAAGAAAAACCATTTTTTAACATATAAGGAAGAATTAAAAATAATGGAATTGTTGCGAGTCCAAAGTACAAAATTTCATAACTCATCCTAGCAATTTTATCTGTGTCTTTTGTTTCAATATATGTCCAAGAAAAAGTTAAGAGAGATACTAAAGGTAAAGCAATTATTATTGCAGCGAGAATTGTATTTTTCTTTGATATCTCAGAAGCAAGTAAAACTATCAATGAAGTAAT
>NZWF02000020.1 GCA_002701605.2 bacterium | reverse complement strand
TAATTCATAAAATATCATCAAGATACAAATATGCAAAAAGTAAATACTAAAAAAATTACAATATTGTTGAGAGCTCAGTTATTACAGAATCGATTTCATAGTCAATACTTTCACGTTTAATTACAATTGAATTTTTAATTGTCTTCTGATTATTATTTAAAAAATATGAGCATATAAAATCTTTTTTATAATTCATCAAATTAAAACCAAAAGGTAAAAAGCACGATCCACTCAAAGAAGTTAAAGCTCTTCTTTCATATTTTGAAATAATCTTGTCAATATCAGAACTTAAAAGTGAGAAAATATTAGTTAATCCACTATCTTTTCTCGCTTCAATTGCTATAAATCCTTGTAGAGGAGACGGTACCATTTCTTCAACTGAAAAAAAGCTGGTTATATCAGTTTTCAAATTTAATCTTATCAAAGCAGCACCTGCTAATATAATTGCATCGAATTCATTATCGAATACTTTACGAAGTCTTGTTTCAATATTCCCTCTAATAGGAACAATTTTAAAATCATTACGTATTTGATTAAGTTGAAAAGTTCTTCTTTTACTACCTGTTCCAATTTTAGAGTTTAAAGGTAAATCTTTTAATTCTATATTATTAGAAATTAATACATCTCTACAGTCTTCTCTTGGTGAAGTTGCAATTATCTCTAAATCTTCTGGTAACTCACTGGGTACATCTTTATAGCTATGGACTGCTATATCAATCTCTTTTTTTATCAAGCCTTCTTCTATTTCTTTTACAAAGACACCTTTTCCGCCTAGAACATCTAAATTATCAGCAATATTTATATCACCAGTAGTCTTATATTTGACTACTTCCACTGANTTGNCCAAGCGGTTTTTTTCAAGAAAGTCTTTAACAAAATTTGCTTGCCAAAGAGCAAGNCCNCTACCTCTAGTTCCTATTCTTATTTTGTNTATCATCAACTTTATTTTGAATATCTTTTTGTTTGGGTTCCAAGTCAAATAATTCTTGTATTAATTTAAGATTAAAATCATCATATGCTATATCTTCTTTTATCTTTGTNAAAGGTGAATGAAGAATTTTATTAGTAATTTTTGCTGAAATTGCATCAACATTAGAATTTGATTTTAATTCAGATTGTACTATTTCAAGTATATGTTCTTTTAAGGCAATCATAGTATCTTTAGCAGATGAGGTTTGCTGCCATTCGTTAAATGCATCAACACTTTTATTAATGATTGATATTGCATCATTTATACCGTTATTATATGAATTCTTTTCATTGCTAGATAATTTTTTGAAATCTTCAAGACCATATAAGAAACATGAGTCAATATCTCCAACTCGAGGATCAATATCTCTAGGTATGGCTATATCAACAATAAATAAATTAGAGGTTTTTCGATCTTCAAAATCTTCTTTATTTAGAATAAATTCATTAGATCCTGTGGANGTAAAAATAATGTCAACTTCATTTAAGAATGTGNGTATATTTTCAAATACTACTGGCTTGCAACTAAATCGGTCAGCAAANGTTATCGCATTATTTATGTCTCTACTAGCGATAAAAACTTCATCAATTTTTTCATTNAGTAAATAGTCNGCAAACAATTGAGACATCTCTCCTGTGCCTACAATTAAAGCTTTTTTCTTGGANAAATCATCAAATATTTTCTTTGAAAATCTTATCGCGATTTGTGATATNGACTCTGAACGTGATCCAATNGTCGTTTCATTTCTNACTTTTTTTGCAACATGTAATGACATTTGAAAAAGTTTATGNAAATAAGGGCCAATTGTTTTTGTTTTGTTTGCAAGATTATAGCCCTCTTTNATCTGATTTATTATTTGNGGTTCACCAATAATCATAGAATCAATACCAGATGCAACTTTAAAAATATGGTANACAGCATCTCTATCATGCATAAANTGATATACNGTTGGGGATTTATCAATATGAAGTGAATGNTAATCAGATAANAATTTAATTATTTTTGATTCTATATTTTCATCAATAGCCTTAACATATATCTCAACCCTATTGCANGTTGACAATATCATGCATTCTTTTACACCCTCTATTTTCTTTAAAGTTTTAAGTGCAAGTGGTAATGAATCTTTGTTAAAAGCAAATTTCTCAAGAAAAGAAATTTCAGAATTATTATGATTAATAGTNAGAACTGATAACATAATTAAATTGCCCTTTTATATTTAGTCTCCCAATCNAAGTATTCTTTTGAAAAATATTTTAATCTTGTTTTNTTATANTCTTTTGAACTATATAATGCATCATACTTGGTGATACCNCTAATATCAGAAAGCTTCTTGAGTAAATCATTACAATCTTTTGCTGATCTTCCATGAATCATTGTAAAAAGAGAATAAGGCCAATCAGGATATGTTGGTCTTCTGTAACAATGACTAACGGATTTGAAAGCAGCCATTTTAGGGGCAATTTCTTCAATTTGGTCTATTGGAACATCCCATACACCCATTGCATTTGCTCTAAACCCTGCTTTTCTATGGTGAAGTATTGCTGCAACTCTTCTCATGATTCCATGGCTTTTAAGGTCTTTTAAATGACTAATTAGCTCATTACAATCCAATCCTATTTTATTAGCAATCTCAGTAAATGGTTTGGATGTTAAAGGAAAGTCTTCTTGAACTTCTTTAATAATATCAGTGTCAATATCCTGAAAGACATAATCTTTAGAAATATCACTTTCCCCATAAAACTTCTTTTCTTCAACTGTTGAGATATCATCTTTTCCAGTCATATCAAGTTTTACTCCAATTTTAAAAAGTTTTAATGTTGGTAAAATTCTTGCTGATTTTGCATTTGATTCTGATTTAAGGATTTCGACTGTCTTTTCTAAGCCTAGAATACTATCAGGCGGAACAGCAAGGGTGAACCAAAGGTTATAAAAATGATTTCTTTTGTAATTGTGGGTCACNCCNGGATGTTGATTTATTATTTGAGCAGCACTATCTATTTCACTATCATCATAAGACATTGCAATTAATGATGATTTATATTTCATACTTCTTGTATCAAATATTGCACTGATCTGTCTGATATAATTTATTTTTTTTAATTTTTCAATTCTTTTAATAACATCAGATTCAGAAATAGAAAGCTTACTGCCTATCTCTAAAAAAGGTTCTTCTACGAGAGGAAAGTTAGACTGAAGATGATTTAATAACTCGTTATCTATTTTTTCAATATCCATATTGACTATTAAGTATACATAAATTATAAGATTCCAGCAGGTGGCATAAGAAAAATCTCATCAACATTTACTGAGGATTTATTTGTAATTGAATCAAAAAGAACTTTTGCAACTTCTGTATCCAACATCATTCCAGACTTATCCCATTTNCCATCTAAATTGTCCCAGATNGGTGTATCNGTTGCACCAATTTCTGCATGAACTACTCTGATTTTCTTAGGTCTTAGTTCTTCTCTTAAGGATTCAGTAAAACCTTTTAAACCAAATTTAGATGAACAATATGCTGCCCAATTAGGAAACCCAGTTCTNGANGCAATTGAACCCATATTTANAACAAGAGAATCTTTCTTCAGGAANCCCAATAATTTTTGAGTTAAGAAAAANGGCCCAGATAAATTTACCGAGATTATTTGATTCCATTCATTTGCTTTAATCTTACNAATAGGTCCAATTCTGTTTGTACCAGAATTATTAATCANATAATCAATTCTTTTGGTTTTACCTANAACAACCTTATGTATGTAATTTAGGTCCTTTTCTGATGTAATGTCTGCCTGAAAACAGGTTAATTGATCACCATAATTGGAAAAATCTTTCTTCAATTTGATTACATTTTTTTTTCTACTTGAGAAAGTTATTACATTTATATGATNATGTAAAAATAATGAAACTAATTCTTTACCAATTCCGCTTGTTCCACCACTAATGAAAACATACTTATTTTTTTTTGACATTATGCAAGATTCCTATGATTTCCAATTAGATTTAAAAATTCCGCCCTTGTCCTTTCATCACTTCTAAAGCTACCAAGAAGCTTACTGGTTATTGTATTAGTATCTGATGTCTTTACACCTCTCATTTCCATACACATGTGCCTAGCTTTTAGAACAACAGCTACACCTTTGGCTTGAAGATTAGACTGAAGATGTTCAGCAACTTGATTGGTTATTCTTTCTTGATTCTGCAATCTTCTGGAAAATGTCTCTAGGGTTCTGGCAAGCTTACTTAGACCAACAATTTTCTTATCTGGAACATATGCGACATATCCTTTTCCAAAAAACGGTAAAAGGTGATGCTCACAAAAAGAGTAGAAGGGAATATCTAACTGTACAATCATTTCATCAGTATTTTCAACATCAAAAGTAGTCATGTTAAATTCAGGAGGTGATAAAAATTCCTTAAATGCATCTATATACCTTCGCGGTGTATCTAAAAGGCCCTCCCGTTTAGGATCCTCTCCAATAACTTGAAGCAACCTAAAGATCAAATCTTGATGATCAGCCTCAGTATTTTTTTCAAATGGAAAATTTACCCAGTCAATTTTTTTATCTTTTTCAAAGAGAGTTATAAATTTCTTCTTAGGAAACATTTTTTTAAATTTCTTCTTAGTTGAACCAGAATCAAGGATATCATCAATAATAATATCAGCCTCTTCGGGATTTGGTACATTGACAGCACCGAGAAAGCCAGCCAAAATCATGCCATTTTTTGGAACACCAAAAACCTTTGTTTTAGGGGTAATTTTATCTTTTTTCTTAATATAGTTAATTCTTGCGAATATATCTTCCCATGTTAAATTGATATTTTTCATCATTCACCTCTATAATCGAAAAAATTCTCTGATGTTTCCCATAGTCTAATGTGGTATAGTCTAGCTGGTTTTGGGATTTTATTTACAAATTCATTCCATAAATATTTGGCAATGTTTTCACCCGATGCTCTAACTTTTGTAAAATATTCAATTTCAATATCAAGTCTCTTGTGATCCAATGGTTCAATTATACTGTCTGCAACTACATCTAAATCATCAAGATGAACTATCATTCCAGTTTTATCTGAGATTTTCCCAATAACTGTTAACTCAAGATAATAATCGTGGCCATGACCATTTGGATTGTTACATTTTCCAAAAATTTCAATATTTTTCTCTTTTGAAAATTTATCATTATTCAACCTATGTGCTGCACTAAACGAATAAATTTTGGTTAATGTACAATTTTCAGACATAACTATTTCCAGTAATCCACATATAAATCCTTTGTCTCATACAAACGAACTTTCAATAGCTCACATTCTGAGTCTTTTAATTTTTCATTAATACATTCATACAGGATTTTAGCAAAATTTTCTGTAGTTGGAATTAGTTTCTCAAAGTAATCAGTATCTAAATTTAAAAATTTGTGATCAAACTCTTTTAAAACTGACTTAAGAATTGGTTTTAGTTTGTATATATTAATNATCATNCCTGTATCTTCATCCACTGGGCCTCTGACAGTTGTCTCAAGTACATAATTATGCCCATGTCCATATTCACTTGTACATTTACCAAAAATACTAAGATTTTCTTCTTCAGTAAAGTCATTGTTCCAATACCTATGAGATGCAGAAAATTCTATTCTTTTTGAAAGTGTTGTAAATTCAGCCATAAAACTTTTAGAATACCACTTTTAAATAAATTTTTAAGACAATAAGCGAAATTAACTTATGACATCGATTATATTCTGCATTACTTCTAATGGGCTTTGTTTGCCAACAGCATTGGGTGTAATTATTGGCATATCCGCTCCTGCATCAATGAATCGATTCAATGTATCTTTACAACTTGATATCGAACCAACTAAAGCAACATCTTTTACTAACTCCGCAGTTAATNCTTCTGCTGGGTTTTCACCATCCTGAATTTTTTTAATTATCTCTTCATAACCACTTAGGCTAAGTACTCTTTGATAAAAAGGAAGCCTTGCATAGCCTGATAAGCCTTTAATTGCTGCTTCAACAGCCTGATCCTCGTCTTCAGATATAAAAGATGGTAGTCCTGCNGTCATACAGAAATCTGTATTAAGAGATGATTTTTCTCGACCGATTTTTGCCGAATTTATTAGCTTTTGTAAGTGAGCAGTACTAGCTAAATANGGCATCAGGCCATCAGCTACTTCACCTGCAAGCTCAGCTGTTTTTTCTGTCAAACCAGCAATAAATATTGGAAACTGCTCTACTTTTCTTTTTAAATTAATCTGCTCTGAGGAGCCATCAACATATGATCTAATTGAAGTAACATAANTTCTCATTGATTCNATNGGATCACCCATATCTATACCCANTCTTGTATTTACNGGCTTATGTGAAACTCCAAGACCTAATAATAATCTNTTACCACTAAACTCATGAATTGTCATTGCTTCACCCGCACATAAGACAGNATGTCTGAGNTAAATATTAGAAATCCAAGTNCCTACCTTTGTATTAGAAGTATAATTTGCCATCAAATTTGCATTTGCGAGACCNCTATAAGGAGGGACTTCNGGTGAAAGTATAGAATAAACCCCGGCATCCTCNGCCATTTTAGCAAGTCCTATAAGATTATCTGTAGAGCAACCCCAGACAGGAGTTGTAATTGAAATTTTCATAAATGTCTCCTCATAAATACATTANAATATAATTATATATTATATAAATTAATATTGATTAACAATATCTCTATAGTATTCAGACCTGAGTTCTTTTTCTTTCTTTTCATTAANAATTTTTTTAATCTTAGCTACTGTATCATCTTTATCTTTTGGGTACACAGCTTTAATCGGCAGATAATTCGAAATATGATTTGAAAAAAAATAACCATTACTTAATTCAGTATTTTCCGCNATAATTTCTAATTCTTTTAATATCTGAAATTTATCTGGTAACTCAAAATTCCCTTTTTCCCATTCATTATAGATGGGGGCACCAGGACGAACTTGTAAAGATAAAAGACCTACATATTCTGGGTCTCCTTGTGAAAGCATATCGGCTGTTTCATATGCATGAATGAAACTTCTTTCTTTCCCACCTACACCAAGAAGNACCATTCCAGAAACTTTAATCTTTGCTCTTTTTAATTTATTCATAGCTTCTATAGTCTCTTCTTTGGTCGCACCTTTTTTAATTCTGCTGAGTGTAATATTATCTCCACTTTCAAATCCAATATATACAAGAGAGAGTCCAGATTTTTGCAACTTTATTAAATCATCATCTGACTTCCTAAGAATATCTCCAACATTTCCATACAAGGAAACTCTTTCCATATTCTTATTTTTATTAAAAATTTGTAGAATAGTCTCTGATAAAAGCTGTGTAGGCATAACTAGTGCATTTCCATCCGCAATAAAAGATCTTTTAAAGTCTGTTGAGGATCTTTCATCTATGATTTTAAAAATCTCATCCTTCTTCCTCATTCGAAATTTTTGATTAGATTGTCTATACATAGCACAATAAGTGCAACTATTATGAGAGCAGCCNATTGTAGCTTGNATTAATAAACTATTTGCCTCACTAGGAGGTCTAAACATTGGTTGTTGATAATCTATCATATTAAACCTTTAAATAATTATATTTATTAATTATAATAACATTCGTTATGCCAGATATTAAAGAGATTTTAAGTCAATTNAAATTAGAACCTAATGAAATGGAAGCATTGCCATACATAATTGGNATTTTCTTATTTGTTTTTTCAATAGTTGGACTTGTATCAATAAGTTATTTACTTTTTTAACCAATTATCAATAACTTTTAATACATTCTCAATTTCTANTTGATTGTTAGTATTATCTNAATAATTTATCCCATCCACTTTGAGTTCAATTAATTTTTTAAATGCTCTTTTATTTACAACTGAAATACCAACTATTGTTATTAGATAATTATTTTCAAATGCTAAAATAGCTTTATCTCTGTATGGGATAAATAGTGACCCATTATTCGCAGCTATATCAAATAATAATTTTGTNATGGATTCATTGAAAGTAAGAANTTCAAATTTATTATTAAAGAAATTATAAAAAGGATCTAGCCCNATTGAAATATTAACATCGCTTTTCACTATGATATATTATACATATCGAATTATGCATTTTGACATAAAATCACCATCTACTTTTATAACTAGGGTCTTCACTATATCTACTAAAGATGGCAAAAAAAAAGATATAAAATTAAAAGTTGTATATAATGAGGGGAAAATTTATTTCACCCGAAGGAATAAAAAATCTTCTTGGTATAAAAATTTGTTAAGCAATGATAAAGTCGAATTTGAGCTTGATGGTAAAATATTTTATGGAACCGCAAAAGAGATGAATGATAAAAATCTAATTTCTCATATTTCTCAAATAAAATATACAAATGAAAAAAAGGATGAGCCTAGATATGGTTTTGAAATTAAAATTGAAGGAGAGATAACATAGCAACTATCCAAGGTAATATTTTAGGATTAAAAAGTAGTGAACGAAAAGCTCTCCAAGGTTTATTTAGAAATAAATCATCAAAAGAACAAATAATTTCTAAAGAATTTTTAAGAATAATATCTAATACTAACTCTGTTATTGAGAGGGATTTTAATATTGTCCTAAATCATAGAGGAAAAGTTGTTTTAATCTATCTAGGTGAGACAAGTGAAATAGAAAAATACTTCAATAATGATTCGATAAGGTCTAACTCTTATCAAAAAAGGCTTATTTCAATATCCNTGAAAAAGAAAAATTTAGAAAAAANAGACAAAGTGGCCTTNATAAATTCTAAATTTAATAGTTTCTTAATGATTCATAATACAGAAAATAGCAAATTTCAATTATGTCANAAAGGAGAAAGTAAAGANAAAAGTCTTTGGAANATTGAAGATTTTCATGATATTAACAAACTNAATAGTTCTGCATTTTGGATTAAATATACTTCAAATAAAAANAANCAAGCTAGGACATTTNACCAAGGCTCATCTGAATCCGTATATATAGTTGGGGTGTCAGATAAAGATAATTTAGANCTTAAAAGTTCAATCGATGAACTTAAAGAATTATGTATTTCGCTTAATAAAAATATTGTTGGAGTTAAGACTCAATTAAGAAAGAAAATTGATTCAGCAACATTAATAGGCAAAGGATTNTTAAATGAAATTTTACTAGAAGCTAAATTTTATAATGCAAAAAAAATAATATTCAATAAAGAATTACAGCCATATCAATCTAAAAAAATATCAATGTTAACNAATATTGATATAAGCGACAGAACAGATTTAATTTTAGAGATTTTCGAGAAAAATGCTCAATCAAAAGAGGCACATACCCAAATCGAACTTGCAAGATTAAAATATGAGCTGCCNCGCCTTGCAGGCCAAGGATCAAATTTTTCTCAAATTTCGGGTGGAATCAGATCCAAAGGACCAGGAGAAAAGAAATTAGAACAAAGAAGGAGATATTTAAGAAAGAGAATCAATGATTTGGAGAAACAAATTGATAATTTAAGTACAAGAAGGAAGCTTACTCGTTCTCAAAGAGCNAGAAACCAGTTATTTTCTGCAACCNTGATTGGATACACATGTGCAGGTAAGTCAACTCTGTTTAATAAATTAACAAAAGCAAATGCANTAGAAAGCACAAAGGCTTTTTCAACCCTTAATCCTACTACAAGAAAAACTTTCTTATCAAAAAAAACTCAGATTCTTCTTAGTGATACGGTTGGATTTATAAGTGATTTNCCTAAAGATTTGGTTTCGTCTTTTAGGGCTACACTAGAAGAAATTAGTGATTCAAATTTGTTAATACAAATTATCGATGTAAATGATCCCGATTTTGAAGAAAAAATATTTTCAGTAGAAAAAACATTAAAAGAAACNGGACTCGAGAAAAATCCGAAAATATTAGTTTTTAATAAAACAGACCTGATAAAGAAAGAAAAGCTTGANGAATTGAAAAAAGTCTATCCGAATCAATGTGTTTCATCCAAATCAGGATTGGGAATAGATAATTTAAAAAAGTATATTGAACTTCAAATTGAATCTATTGGCAATTTTAGTTCTTATAAAAAAATTGTTAATCTTTGAAGCTTACTTTTCCACTTTTTATGACTTTNACTTTATCACTATTTTCTACTTCGAAATCAAATGAACCATTAACTTCATTACTAAAGGAAGTAACTTTAAGATTATCCCCAGGATATACTGGACTAGAAAACCTTAATGTTATTGATTCAATCTTATCAGGCTGCCCATTTAGATTATTATCGATTAATTTTTCCATAGTCATAGCCATAGTACATAATCCATGGACTATTATTCCAGATAACCCAGCTTTTTTTGCTATNTCTTCATCAGTATGTATTGGATTANGATCTTTTGAAGCAATGGAATATTTATGAGTAATCATTTCTTCAATATGAAAAGTATCTGAGGAAATTTCTTCTCGAGGAGCTTTTGGCTGAGCTGGNTTGGGNTTTGGTTTTTTTGTAGCNGGCTTTGATTCATCTTTNTTAATTTCTGCTGCNCGGATAAAAAGTGTCCATAAAGAATCAGANATTTCNNCACCNGAACTATCAGAATGNANTGCTTTCAGTGTCAATATATAATTCGCACCTTTTTGCATAATATTCTCAACTGAAGCAACNGATGTAACCTCTTCACCNACTCTAAGCAATCTCTTGAAATTCATAGTTTGTTCACCATGAACAAGCATTAATACATTTTGTCTCATTTCCTCCTCTGAACCATGAAGGTCATTCATCTTCCAAATATCNTCNAGAATAGAAATTTCTTGAACAACATTATATATAGGCGGTGCAACATNATTTTCACTGTANAAGCTNTTTGTAGAACCTATTACTTCTAAATAATTTTTTACTTCATCTTCTTTAATTATTGATAACTTTTTCTCACCTTTATATCCTTTNTAATCTAAATTTATTCCCATAATCCACCATCCTAGCNNAAAGATTTAATTATATCATTTAATTTCTTTAATCTATTTTCTGACTCTGTTATTGTTCTTCCTAGTACAATAAAATCTGCNCCACTATCAAAAGCATCTCTTGGAGAAATAACTCTTTTTTGATCATCATCATCCGAATCAAACCTTATTCCAGGTACAAGTATTTCTACCGAATCNCCAAAGTTTTCCCTTATTAAACTAATTTCATGGCCTGAACAAACTATCCCATCAGCTCCAGCCTTGATTGACCTTTCTACTAGATTTAAAATATTATTTTGAATTGTATCACTTAACCCTATAGATTCCATTTCTGTTTGATCAAAACTTGTAAGAATGCTNACACAAAACATCTTAGGTCTTTTAATTCCAGATTCTTGTTCTTTCTCTCGAAGATTTTTATTTAATAATTCTATTGCTGTGGGTCCAGCTAATGAATGAACTGTAAAAATATCAATATTATTCTTAAATAAAAAATCTAGAGAACCTATCATTGTATTTGGAATATCAAAGAATTTAAAATCAAACATAATTGAGAGATTAAAATTTTGAATTATTTCNAATATTGATTGATANTTGCTTANAAAAGANATTGGTCCAATCTTGACCATATTTATATNTGAGGAAAGCTCTTNAAGCATATCTTNGATTTCCTTAATATCCGTGGAATCAATTGCTAAAATTATTTTTTTATTGCTCATTTATCAACTCTAAAAGTTTATTTAAATTATCAACAGGAACATCTTCCTTGAAATTAGTTCTTCNATTTTTAAATTCTATTACATTTTTTTCTAATGATTTTGGACCTATTACAATTTGATAAGGAATACCAATTAATTCAGCATCTTTAAATTTTACACCTGGACTCTCAACTCTATCATCCAGTGCAACATCATAATTTTTATCTTTCAACATTTCATAAATTTTTTCTGAAATCTTAAAAACATTGTCATCTTTCTTNTCTGCTTGTATAACTACAACTTCGAATGGTGCTATTGCTGACGGTAAGCATATTCCTTTATCGTCATTATTTTGCTCTATAGCAGCTGCTACAACTCTACCAACACCGATTCCATAACAACCCATAAAGAANTTTTGATTTTTTCCATTTGNATCAGTAAAACTAGCTTTCATNGATTCACTGTATTTTGTNCCCAACTTAAAGACATGNCCAACTTCAATACCTCTNGTAGATTTNAGTGTAAAATTNGGNTAACCAGGNCATTCNTCTCCATCAATAGCTTGTCTNCAATCTAAATACTCAGTNATTTCAAAATCTCGCTCATGGTTAACATTNAATAAATGAAAATCTTTTTCGTTACTTCCTGTAACATAGCAAGNCATATTTTGAAGTTCATTGTCAGCATATATTTTTAGATCTANGCCAACTGGTCCAGTATAGCCTTTTACAGTTTTAATTTTGGATATTTCTTCATCGCTAGCAAGATCTNCATNAATTAAATTTCTATGTTTCTTATATTTTGTGAGGCTAAGTTCATGGTCTCCNCTTAAAAGAACAGCCTCNAGTCCCTCATTGGTTGANAGNATCATTGTTTTAACAATCTTGCTAAATTTAACACCAAGAAAATCTGCAACCTCATTNACTGCTATACAAGATGGTGTAGAAATTTTTTCTATCTTNTTCTCGGGCATACTTTTACCNGCACCNCTATTTTTTTCATGCATTGTAAGNTCTAAATTGTCTTTNTTAAAAACTACTGGNGTTGTTTCAATATTNGCTGCATATTCACAGTCTTCGCATATCATTATTACATCTTCGCCAGTTTCTGCCAAAACCATAAATTCATGTGAAAAACTGCCACCAATATTCCCAGAGTCTGCTTCAACGGCTCTAAATTTAAGTCCACATCTCTTAAAAATATTTTGATAAGCNTTGAACATTTTTGAGTATGACTCATCTGCTCCTTTTTCATCTATGTCAAAGCTATAGGCATCTTTCATAACAAATTCTCTAGCCCTCATTACTCCAAAACGGGGTCTTATCTCATCTCTAAACTTAGGTTGAATTTGATAAATATTTAAAGGTAGATTCTTATAAGATTTTACCTCTCTATCTACTAAATCAGTTACTACTTCTTCGTGAGTTGGGCCCAAGCAAAAATCTCTATCAGCTCTATCTTTTAATCTTAATAGCTCTTTTCCATATATATCCCATCTACCACTTTTTATCCATAGATCAGCTGGAGTTACAAATGGCATCATAACCTCTATTGCATCAGATTTATTCATTTCATCGCGAATTATATTTTCTACTTTTCTAAATACACGNAGCCCAAGTGGCATAAAATTATATATGCCTGCTGCAATTTTTCTAATCATTCCAGCCCTTATCATTAATTTGTGACTTTCAGTTTCTGCATCATTAGGAGCTTCTTTTAGGGTTGCCACTAAATATTTTGAAAATTTCAATTTCNCTACCTCATTGATTTAAATTTTTGATTTCATCAACCAAAATATCTACAATTTCACTTTCTTTACANGATTTATAAATTTTACCATTTTTATAAATTTGTCCTTTTCCTCTTCCTCCAGCTATTCCTATGTCGGCATCNGATGCTTCTCCTGGGCCATTTACTACACATCCTAATATTGCAACTTTTAANGATTTCTTGACCTTGATATCTGCAATTCTTTTTTCAACTTCATTAACTAATTCATTAAGATTNATCTCTAATCTTCCNCANCCGGGACANGAAATAAGTTCAATACCATTTTCATAATGCCCNAGAGCCTTCAAAATATTTCTGCCCATTAAGACTTCGTCTAGTGGGTCTCCTGTAAGAGAAACTCTTAAAGTATCACCAATACCATCAACTATTAANCCACCAATTCCTATAGAAGATTTAATTGATCCAATCTTGTATGTACCAGCCTCAGTNACACCAAGGTGAAGCGGTATATTTGTAAGGGTTGCTAGTTTTCTATATGATTCTTGCATAATTTGAACATTAGTAGACTTTACTGAAACCTTGATATCTGAGAAATTTAAATCATCTAAAATAGCAATATGTCTCATTGCACTCTCAACTAATGCATCTGAAGTGGGCGATCCATACTTATTTAAAATATCTTTTTCTAANGANCCAGAATTTACACCAATCCTTATTGGTATTCCTTTATCTTTAGCCGCTGAAACTACTTGNTTTATCCTTTTTACAGCTCCAATGTTACCTGGATTAATTCTTAAACCTTGAATTCCAGATTTTATAGCCTCTAGTGCCAATGTATATTCAAAATGGATATCTGCTACAAGNGGGATATTTATTCTTTTTATTATTTCTTTTAATGCCTTTGCAGCNTCAATATTGGGTACTGCNCATCTTATGATATCACAACCNGCATTTGTTAATGTTTCGATTTGATCAACGGTGGCATTAATATTCCTAGTATCAGTCTTCGTCATAGATTGAACAGATATAGGGAAATCCGAACCTATCCCTTTAGAACCTAAGTAAAAATTTCTAGTAACTCTTCTCATNTCTTTCAATCTTATATCATATTATGCGTGATATGAGATAAAAGTGAATCTGATTTTTTATTATGTATACTAAAGGCACTATGAAAAAAATAATCTTTAAGAAAAATATAAATGATNCTGAAACTAAAAAAGATTCTGAAGTGAAACTTACAAATTTTAAAAAGAAAGAAGAAGAATCTGATTTTATATTTACCGAGTCTANNGTTCTTGATGCTCTNAAAAATGTAATGGACCCNGAGCTTCCAGTAAGTATAGTAGACTTAGGCTTAATATATTCAGTTCAAACNGANGANAANAANATAAGCATAAAAATGACNTTAACNACTCCTGGATGTTCAATGGGCAATGCTATTTCAAAACAAGCTGAAAATGTCCTATATGCATTGGGTGCCAAAAATGTAATCATAGAAATCATTTGGGACCCACCGTGGAACCCAAACATGATGAGTGATGAAGCCAAATCTAAATTAGGAATGTAATATGCAAAACAAAGAAACCATTCTATCGCTTTTAAAAGAAGTTAATTTTCCTGGTTTTACAAGGGATATTATTTCTTTTGGAATAATCAAAGATATTACTGCTGAAAATAATCAAAATAAAATTTTTATTGAGCTGCCAAAAAAGGATGAAGAAATTGCTAAGAAAATTGTTCAAGATATAAATAATGCATTTTCCCGTGAAGGTTATCAGCTACCAGAATATGAATTTTCTGTATATCAAAAGCAAGGAGCAGCTTCACCTGACTCAAATGCTCCTCAAGAGAACAAAGTTAAACTTCCCAATATAAAAAAATATCTTGCTGTTGCTAGTGGTAAAGGNGGTGTTGGAAAATCNACTGTTGCAGTCAATCTTGCACTAGCTTTTTCTCAAAAGTTATCTAATATGGGCCTTATGGATGCAGATATTTGGGGACCTAGCATACCAATGATGTGTGGCATTGATACTAAGCCAATGGCAACAAAAGATGAAAAAATAATCCCTATTGAAAAGTTTGGGATAAAAATGATGTCAATCGGATTTCTTTTAAGTGAAGAGGATACTGTAATCTGGAGAGGCCCTATGGTTCATGGTGCAATCAAACAGTTTGTTGAGGATGTTGAATGGGAAGGAGTAGACAATCTTGTGATTGATCTTCCACCTGGAACAGGAGATGCTCACTTATCATTAATTCAAACTGTTCCTCTAAGTGGTGGAGTAATTGTAACTACACCACAAGATGTTGCCCTCATAGATGTAAAAAGAGGTATACAAATGTTTAAGAAATTAAATGTTCCATTATTAGGTGTGATTGAGAATATGAGCTATTTACAAAATGGGGATGAGATAATAGACATTTTTGGTCGTGGAGGGGGAAAAGCTATGGCCGAAAAATTTGATGTTCCTTTTTTAGGAGAAATACCTATAGATCCAGAAATAAGGAAAGGTGGAGATACTGGCCTTCCAGTAGTTTACAACTCACCTGATTCTGCATCAGCAAAAGCTTTTAATGCTATAGCTGAAAAGATTATAGATAAATTATAATTTTTTATTAAACTTACATTATGAGCAACAGCGAACCTATAATGGATTTTTCTAACATTATTCTTTCATATGCAGTTAATGCAACTATACACCTGGGATTATCCCCTGACCCTTCAACTGGTCAAATTACAAGAGATTTAAATAGAGCTAAAGATTTAATAGATATGTTGGACTTATTAAAGTTGAAAACAAATGGTAATTTAACAGATGAAGAAATCAAAGTTATGGATGAAACATTGTCGAATTTGAAGATGCTTTATGTCAAAGCTACAACAACTAAAACATAGATAGCATTATATTCTTGCAATTTTTCTTAATTTTTTATGTCGACCTTCTAGTTCTTTAGGGCTTAATTTAAAAAGCCTCTCTGTTCCAAAGCTTTCAATTGTAAATGAAGACATTGCACTTCCATAAATCATTCCATCTAATATATCCTTCTCAGTAAAAGAGTTTCTCTTAGATAAGTGACTAAATAAGGCTCCAGCAAAACTATCTCCAGCACCAGTTGGATCGACCAAATTTACAAACGGGTAACTAGGAATCCAATGGAAGTTCTTTCTTGACACCAACATTGATCCTCCACTGCCTCTTTTTACTATTAGATATTTTATTTGAAATTTTTTAAAAATATCACTAAATGCTCTCTCTAAAGAATCTTTTTTGGTAATAAGCTTTAACTCTAATTCATTTATCGTTAATAAATCTACTCTTTGAATTGCCTTAAAAAGTGACCTTCTTTTTGAAGCAATCCAGAAATTCATTGTATCAAGTCCAATAAATTTATTTGCACTACTTCCATCTAAAATTTTGTTCTGGAGATCAGGATCAATATTCGCAAGGAACAATATTTTATTGTTTTTCTTATAAGAATTAGGTATTTCAGGTTGAAAATCCTCAAAAACATTTAAATTGGTAAATCTAGTTTCTGGATCCTCAGATATGGTTTTGTACACACCTCCCCAAGAAAAAGTTTTGCCTTTCTCAACAACTAACCCTTCTGTTAGAATTTTTTTCTTATTTAATTTAGAAAAAATATTTTTAGGAAAATCCTCACCAACAACAGAGACAATTTTAGATTTAGATTTAAAAGAAGCAGCTAAGGAGAAATAAATACATGATCCTCCAAGTATTCTTACCCTTTTTCCTTTTGGGGTTTCAATATCATCAAATGCTGATGAACCAACTACTATAATTGACATAAAGCCTCCTTAAGATAATAAATATTTTCTAATTATTGCCGATAACTTTTCGAGTGACTCTTCTTTAATAGCATCTAAAGAACTTATGATTGATCCTTTCAAAGCATTTTCAATATATTCATCTTTACTCTTTGGAAATTCTTTAATTACTTGTTTAATTACTGCTTTTGCATTCTCAACATTTGAACTCATTGTCTCTATAACTTGATCAACGGTAACCGATTCATGATTTGGATGCCAACAATCATAATCTGTACTCATAGCAAGAGTTGAATAGCAAATTTCAGCCTCCCTAGCTAATTTCGCTTCTGGCATATTTGTCATTCCAATCACATCAGCATTTAAACTCCTGTAGAAATTGCTTTCAGCTAATGAAGAAAACTGAGGACCTTCAATACAAACATATGTTCCACCAAATCCACAGGGGATATCTAGTACATCACATGCATCCTTGAGAGCATTTGAGAGAACTTCGCTAACTGGTTTTGCCATGGAAACATGAGCAACTATACCCTCAGAAAAGAAAGTGGATTCTCTATTTTTGGTAAAATCTAAGAACTGATCTGGAAGAATAATCATTCCTGGAGGTATGTTTTCTTTTAAACTTCCAACTGCCGAAACAGAAATAATCCAATCGACTCCTAAGAATTTTAACGCATAAATATTAGCTCTAAAATTA
>NZWF02000001.1 GCA_002701605.2 bacterium | reverse complement strand
ATAGGATCTTTTATTGCAACACTCATTAATTTTCTTCCTTATTTAAGTATTGATGGTTTGAATTCTGTTATCCAAAATATAGTTATTAATGCTGGTAGTGCTAAAGGTGGAATATTTCATTCATTGACAACCTTGATTCCACCAAGATCTGATTTTTATAGCTTTGAAAAATTATCAAAATTTTTATTAAAGATTTTACTACCCCTAATTCTATTGTTGAAATTTCATAAATTATTTGAAAGAAAAATTGAAAATATTTTTATTTTTAAAACCAATGAGTTTAGTATTCTATCTAATAAAATTATTGCTCTTTTTTTGCTACTTTCTATTGCTACAATATTAATTTTTACATTTAATATATACCATATAAAGATTATCTATGATATATCTGGATGGTTTTGGAATCAACCATATTTGTGGAGTGGTTATTGTCCGATATTTTTTCTTTTATTTTTGAAGAATAAAGAGTTTGACAAAAACTTGGGAATCTTTCTTCTTGGGCTTACATTTGCGGCTGCCACTTCAGCGGGCTTAACTACAGTTTCAATATTTCTTCATGTAGCATTCCTTATCTGTCTCCTTCTTTCATTTAAATCATTTTATAATATAAGTATAATTTTAGTATTTATTGTTATTTTTTCAGTCTCAACAACCTCTATTTTGGAAAAGAAGGATAAAATATATCACTGGTGGGGAATAAACTCTTACAAAGGTTCATTTGAGTCAAAAGAAATTCCAGTAATTGCAAATATAAAGAACAATGGTCTAAGTAATGAACTCGACATAATTAATGATAAAATAAGAAATTGTAATATTCCACCTAAAAATTTAATCGCATTCCCTCATGGAGCTTTATTAAATTTAACAACTAATATTGATCCACCCACAAGGACAATCTCTTATTGGTTCGATTTCCTTTCAAATAGGGATGCTACTATTGAGCTTAAAAAGTTGAGTGAAATTGATATAGATATAATTGGAATAATTAATGTAAAACAAGAAGCTTGGGATGTTCATACTAAGCTTTTTAGGCCTGAAGAAAAATATCTTGCACAGGAGAATATTTACAAATACCTTAATTCTCTGATAAAAAAAACAGATTATTCATTGTTACATAGTTTCTATCAAGATGATATTGAAGTTAATTTGTATTATAGGACTTCTTTATTGTGTGATTAATTGATTTTTTTGTAAATACTTATAAGTTTTCCTTTTTCTATAAGTTTAAAGTTATCTTCTTGTAAATTTTCTAACACATCTTTAGCTCTGTCAATAGCATAAGTTTTTATTTGAAAATCTTCTGCAAACATATAGTCATTATAGTAAACCTTACTATTTCGCTTTATTAGGATGTTGTCGACAAATATAATATCTTGATTCTTGAAATAATTATATACTTCGACTTTTATTTTCGGGTTCACCATATTTATTATTAGTTGGTCATATTTAGCATTTGCCTTATTACACATAAATGGAATGTAGCTATCATGAATAGATATCATATTTATGTACATACCTTTACTGTATTTGTTTATTAATCTGCATGAATCATTTATATAAATGGGATTCATAGTAGTTTTCATATCAATTTTTTTATCAAAATTAATACTATAATTTTGCAGATATTCTGTTAAAGAATTATAAAAAATATCTTTTTCGGAATAATAATTTTTAATTGCAAACGATAAATTGAATATAGTAACTAATGATAAAATTACCAGTGTTGTTGAGAACTTTTTAGATATTACAAATCTATCTATAAAAAATAAGATTATGAATGTGAAAGGATATAAAATTGGAGCTAAATGGTTATAAGCTGGATTCCAGATATAGTAAAATAATGTTAGCAATGAATATCCTGAAATTATTTTGATAAATAGGTGAGATTTAAAATTAGATAAGGAAGAAGTTACTATATACATACAAATACTCAACAATGCTGTTATTATGGCTAAATCAAGAATATTAATAATTGGACCCAAGAAAATAAAATTAAAGTTAGAAAAATAATTATCTTCGTTAAAATTGTTAAACATAAAAATACAGATAACAATTGTGAGAACTATAAAATTTGCAATATGGATTTTTTTCATACCANAAGTTTTNTTNTCTAGAAGCAGTTGAATAATTATNCTTGTAATTACAAATACACTTAATTCAATAAAGATNAAACNTTGGAGCAAAATAAATAAATATAAATATTTTAAATTTTTTTGTTCTCCATCATGAAAAACTTTATAAATATAGAAAATTATTACNGGTATGAACATTTGCCTTATTGGNCTGATTGTGGGAGTAAGGTAAAAATTTAAAAAACCNAGAAGAATGTATGAGAGAATAAAAATCAAAACAAATAATGTTGATATATATTTGTCTTTNTATATCTTNAGGCCCAGAAACATCAAGCCTAGAGAAAATATAGGTAGAAATGAATGAATTATATAGAAATAAGAATTGATTGATATCTGATTAAAGATTTTATTTGAGAGAAAAAATATTAAATATGAAGTTAATATGCCATATTGGTGAATATTCCTATCCGCACCAATTTCGAGATAGTATACTGGGAGTAAAACACTCATGTGATGGTGAAAAAAAAATCCTTCAAGTATCTTATAGCCACCCAATAGTTGAATTATTATATTTTCCTCTATACTTTTATCAGGTATTACTTTTGCTCCATCTTGTGCAAAATCTGGGATAGCAATGCTTTCATTAATTATTGTAAAATTTGCAGATATGAGTGGATAAATTATATAAGTTAAGAGGGCGATAGACACTAACGATAAAGTTAAGGGAATTAAATAATCTCTATTGTTACTTTTCATTTTTTTTATCACTCTTTAATAATTTAACACCATAATTCCTTATAGTGTTAGGATAAGATTTAGTTCTTTTTATGTGTTCTCTGAAAATATAAAACAATAAAAATCCAAAGAGGCAAATCGTATAATATACAAACTCATATATTTTATATGGATTCATTTTCATTTTTATCCAAGGATAAACATTTTTTATTTCATACGGATCAAATAAATCTTTTGATATTAATAGAAGTGATGCAATAAAAATTAGAAAAATTAAATATCTAGTAGTAACTTTTTCTCTAAACTCATAGAAGAACGGACAATCAATCCTATCTTTAAAAAATTTAATATAAATTATGACTACAACTAAAAGAATGATTAGGTAGGAAACTGATTTAATTATAATTGATTTTGTTAATTTGAGTTGATTCATTGTTCCTAGAACAAAGTTATATTTACCATTTTTATTATCATGAATTACAGAAGAAGTTGAATAGGTTTCAAGGAAAGTCTTTATTCCCATGAATTTGTAATACTTGTGAAAAGGCAAAGAATAGTTTTTTTTAAAACTATTATTTTCATTAACTCCAATATTTTTTGGAAATTCATTTTCAATAATTATGATTTTGCTTAAATCAATATAATTATCAATATCGTCAAATAGTCTTTCCCTAGATTCTATATAGTTAGCCAAAATAATCTTCGCACATTCTGAATTATATTTCTTTTTTAGACATTTCTTTTCAATAAGTCCAGATATGGCATTAACTTCTCTTTTTAATAGCCTTTTTTTATTAGATTTATCTTTTAAGGTCTCTACAAATGGAAAAATTGCCGTAAAAAAAATTATAAAAATTATTAAGGAAGCTATATTGGAACTATTTGATTTCTTCAATTTAATATTTTCCAATTATTGATTTATATTATTCATAGAATGTCCAAATTAAATTACAAACAAATAATATCTAAAATGAATAACGAAGGATATTGTAACACAGAATTTATTATCAATAGTAAAGGTAACTATACTCCGGAGGATTCTGATTGGAATTATAAGGATGTTCCACATTTAAATATTGTTCATAAGAATGTAGAAGGCCTTTTGGCTATAGTTGATGATAATTTTGTTGGTTCTATAAATTTTCTCAAAATTCCTTATATTGGTATAGCTTTACCTTTAATATTTGTTAACTATGAAGTTTCAGAATATCAACAAGTATATTTTTCTTCTTTTGGGCCTTTCATGATCTTAGTTGAAACTGTTTCTGAAAAAAGCAAGTCTAAAACTATAGTTAGCTCAAAGTTTTGTATATTATCAAAGCCTATATTTAAGTTTCTACATATATTTATAAAAAAAATGGTGACAAAAAATAACCAGGTTTTAATGTCTGAGGATATACCCATGAGAGAAAGAAGATATGAATTGAGAAGGGTAGACCATAACTTCTACAATCCTAATAAAACATATTCTTTTCAATTTACCGAAGAAATATTCAGAGCAAATGTTTTTATACAAAATGATAATAATTATGTTGACATTTCTTATAGTGATATTATTGATTCTTCAGATGGTGATATTTTGGGTAAAAAATCAGGAATATTATCCTTTTTCGTTAAGGAAGAAAATGGATTGAAATCTATATGGCCAACAACATGTCCACACGAAGGAGCAAAGATGGATAAAAGTTGCATAGTAAAATCAAGAATTTTATGTCCTTGGCATCATAGACGAATAGACAGGATTTTGGATTTTAAAGATGAGATAACAAATATAATTCCAAGTATAGATTTCTGTGTTGAAAAATTCCAAGATAAAATAAGAATTTATTACAGAAATGATCCACAATATTATAATTCAAAACCATATGAGATTTTTAGAAAAAATTAAATGAATATCTTTATTACTAGAAAATGTCCAATTTGTGATGACGATAAAAGTAGAGAATCTATTAAGCCTGACCTTCACCCCAAAGACAATTTAGAGAAAGCTGGAGATTACTGGAGAGGTTTTTATAAGAAGAAATTCTTTTTTCCTTATTCTAGATGCGAATGTGGTTTTTTATATTGTAAGGAGTATTTTTCACCCAATTATCTTAATAAATTATATTCAAGTATGGGTGATAATATTTATTCAGGTGATTCAGAAACTGATCATATGACAAAGGATATGTATATTAAGAAAATAGGCAAAATATTAGCTGGTAAAGATAATATCTCGATATTAGAGATTGGTG
>NZWF02000005.1 GCA_002701605.2 bacterium | reverse complement strand
ATCAGTAGTTAAAGGGCCCAATGTATAAAAAGGTGCACCTTCACAAATCTTATTTTCTTTTAACATATTTTCCTTAATCATCTGCATAGGAACATGTCCAGGTCCCTCAATCATGACTTGAATATCATGGTTCCATGCAATTTTAGTAAGCTCCCCCAAAGTATCTAGTTCTGCAAACTGTGCTTCATCATTGGCATCATAAATTGATCCAGGACGTAAGCCATCACCAAGTGAAAAGGCAACATCGTATTTTTTCATTAAATCACATATTTCTTCAAATTTTGTATAAAGGAAATTTTCTTTATGGTGTGACAAACACCATTTCGCCATTATAGATCCGCCCCTAGAAACAATACCGGTTCTCCTTTGAACAGTCATTGGTATATATCTCAATAGAACTCCTGCATGAATTGTAAAATAACTTACTCCTTGTTCAGCCTGCTCAATCAAAGTGTCTTTAAAAACATCCCAATCAAGATCTTCAGGAACACCATTTACTTTTTCCAAAGCTTG
Organism: bacterium; assembly: GCA_002701605.2. GTDB lineage: Bacteria > Desulfobacterota_D > UBA1144 > UBA1144 > UBA1144 > TMED126. Next base: position 31,743 of record NZWF02000005.1, on the reverse strand, counting down.
ATATATCGGTACAGTTCCAATTGGTACAGGACTATTTCTAATAATCCATTCTCTTGTATGATGAATATTGGCACCTGTTGAAAGATCCATAATAGTATCAGCACCCCATCTACAAGCCCAAACTGCTTTTTCAACTTCTTCGCCAATACTTGATGTAACTGCAGAATTGCCAATATTAGCATTTATTTTTACAAGAAAATTGGACCCAATAATCATAGGTTCAGATTCTGGATGATTAATATTGGAAGGAATTATAGCTCTCCCTGAGGCAACTTCAGACCTTACAAACTCTGGTGTAACTACACCATCAGGTAACTCAGAATAAAATTGCTCGCCCGGATGATTTGAAAATAAATCTCTGTCATTAAAAAACTCTTGAATCTTTTGGTTTTCTCTAATAGCAACATATTCCATTTCTGGGGTTACTATTCCTTTCTTTGCATAATGCATTTGAGAAACATTTTCACCAGATTTTGCAACAAGGGGTTTCCTATTTATAAATTTTAAAGGGATTAACTCCTGCTTCTTCCTTTCCATATTTGCAAAAGTTGATGAAAACTCCCCTGCAATCTCTACATCATCACGTTCTAGTATCCATTCTTCTCTGATTTTAGGTAGCCCTTTTGTGATATCTAGTTCGATATTAGGATCTGTATATGGACCGCTTGTATCATATGTAGGATACCTAAGAGGATTTTTACCATTTTTATCAACATGGATTTCCCTCATAGCGACCTTTACAGATTTATGGATTTCTCCGTTGACATAAATTTTTTTTGAATCGGGAAATGAGTCTCTAGTAATGAATTCTTGATTTTTTGATATATTATTTTTCTTAGACATATTTTTTAACCGAAATAAATTTTACCATAATATTAAATTTTTAAATTATTTTAAAAAATAATTCTTTGAGCATAATATCAATATGAAGTACTTATTAGGAATTGAATCTTCATGTGATGAAACTGCAGCGGCAATACTAGCTCCAAGTGGGGAAATTTTGTCGAATATTGTTTTTAGTCAATCTTCAATCCACAATAAAACAGGCGGTGTAGTTCCTGAAATAGCATCAAAAAATCATTCAGAGAAAATACATTTAGTAATCAATGAAGCATTAATAAAGGCTAATGTTAAGTTAAAAGAAATANCTCAGATATTTGTTTCAAATGGACCAGGGCTGACAAATTGTCTAATGATTGGAGTTATCGCCGCAAAGGCATTAGGTTCATTAGTNAAAGTACCAGTTCANCCTGTAAATCATATTGAAGGCCATATAGCTTCATGTTTTATNGAAAATAAAGTTATATTTCCATCATTATGCCTTGTTGCATCCGGAGGCCACTCAAGTATTTATCATCTCGAGGATGAAGTTAATTTTTCAATNATTGGATCAACAATCGATGATGCAGCAGGAGAAGCTTTTGATAAAGGAGCTAAGCTTATGGGGCTTGGCTATCCTGGTGGGATTGAAATTGATAAATTAGCAAAAGAAGGGGATGAAAACTTTCATAAATTTCCAATTGCAAAATTAGATAAAAATTCATTCAACTTTAGCTTCAGTGGTATTAAAACATCATTAAGATATTTTTTAGAAAAAAATCCTAATTGGAAANANAATATTCATTCAATTGCTGCAAGTTACCAAGAATCAATAGTTGATTCACTTTTACAGCAATTAATTAAAGCTAGAAAAAAATTTGAACCAAAATCAATTTTAATTTCAGGTGGAGTAGCTTGTAATTCCAGGCTCAGAGAAAAAGCTCAGAAAAGTTTCATTGATTNCTCTGACCTCATTATTCCAACTCCTAAATTATGTACTGATAATGCTGCAATGATAGCTATGAGGGGAATACAGCTTAAAAGAAAAGATAATGTAGATTACTCTTTTGGTGTTTATAGTACTTCAAGGAAAATCAATTAATATCAGGTTTTATAAAATTAAAATCATCTATTGAAATACCTTTTGACTCTAATATTTTATAAATTTCTTTTGGNATGATTCTTACAAAATTAGAAACTTTGTTATCAAAATCTTCTAAAATTGCCTTTGCTTTCTTGCTTCCAGTTTTAGCAAGATGTTCATTGATGATATTTTTAATTTTTATTTTATCATTTTCACTTAGTTCATCAATAAAAACCATATCTTGATTTACATTCAAACTAATATCCTTGTTTTCATTAAAAATATAAGCTATACCACCTGACATNCCAGCTCCAAAATTCTTACCTATAGGACCTAATATATAAACCTCTCCACCAGTCATGTATTCGCAAGCATGATCTCCGGCNCCTTCAACTACAGCAGTTGCCCCACTGTTTCTTACACAAAATCTCTCACCTGCTAAACCTGATGCAAAAAGCTTACCACCTGTAGCTCCGTACAATACAGTGTTGCCAATAATAGAATTGCCATCTGATAGAAATTTGGTTTCTTTATCTGGATATATTGCTACCTCGCCACCATGCATTGATTTCCCTACATAATCATTGGCTTCCCCTTCCAGATTCAAGTTAATACCGTTAATCAAATATCCACCAAAAGATTGTCCTGAAATACCTCTAAAATTAATATTGATAGTATTATCAGGNAAACCTTTATTTCCATATTTTTTAGCTATGGCACCAGAAAGTATTGCACCAACAGTCCTATCAACAGTATTAATTGAAAGTGAGATTTCATTTGGAGTTAGCTCATCAATACTTTTTCTAAAATAATTAATCAATTCAAAGTCTATTGGATCTTCATCCCTNTTGTTACTCTCAAGAATTCTTTTNCTGGGTTTAGTATTAGATGGATCAGGGTCAGCAATTATTCTTGATAGGTCTATGTTTTTAGTTTTATTAAAATTAATTTTTGATTTAATTTTCAAATATTCTGTTCTTCCAACAATTTCATCTAATGATGTTACCCCAATCTTTGCTAAAATTTGCCTAACATCATGAGCTACTGAAAATAAATAATTAACGGCTTCTTCTGGAATACCTGGGAATTTTTTTCTTAGTTCTGGTTTTTGTGATGCTATNCCAACAGGACATGTATTTAAATGACATTGTCTTGCCATAACACATCCAAGTGCCACAAGTACAGATGTACCAAATCCATATTCTTCTGCCCCCAGCATCGCTGCAACTACNACATCAAAACCTCTTTGAAAACCTCCATCGACGGTTAATGTCACTTTTCCACGAAGATCATTCATAACCAAAACTTGTTGAGTTTCAGAAAGTCCCATTTCCCATGGAATCCCTGCATGTTTAATAGACCCAAGNGGAGAAGCACCAGTACCACCTTCACAACCACTAATCTGAATATAATCCGCATAGCCTTTTGCAACACCAGCAGCAACAGTACCGACTCCAACCTCTGATACTAACTTAACTCCTACCTTTGCATTAACATTTGCATGCTTTAAGTCATATATCAGTTGTGCTAAATCTTCAATGCTGTAAATATCATGATGCGGTGGTGGAGATATCAAGCCAACNCCAGGAACTGAATTCCTTTGGGATGCAATCTCAGTGCTAACCTTTGGACCAGGTATTTGGCCACCTTCTCCAGGCTTGGCACCTTGTGCCATCTTTATCTCAATTTGCTTAGCTGAGGCCAAATATTCAGGTGTAACCCCAAACCTTCCTGAAGCTACTTGCTTAATTGCACTNTTTCTAGAATCGCCATTTTCATCGGGAGTATATCTTTCAGAATTTTCTCCTCCCTCACCGCTATTACTCTTCCCTTGAATTCTATTCATGGCAATTGCGACAGCCTCATGAGTTTCAGTACTTAATGCNCCATGNGACATTGCTCCAGTCCTAAATCTTTTCATAATTTCTTCTTCTGATTCTACTAAATCAATAGAAATTGATTCGCCTAATTTAAAATCCATTAAATCTCTTATTAATGATGGNGGTCTAGATTCGTGTAATTCGTTAAATTTTAAATAATCTTCATAAGATGCAGTTTTAGAAAGTTTCCTTAAGGATTTAAAAATTAACGGATTTAATGAATGATACTCTCCATCCTTTCTAAATCTATATATTCCTTCCTCTTTCAGCTTATCTTCAGTCTCATCATTAAAAGCTTTCTTGTGCAAGGCTAAAGTATCGTTTTCAAAATTTTTAAGNGATACTCCTTGAATCCTAGTAACGGTACCAGGGAAAAATTCTTTGGTTGTTTTCTCATCAATACCAATAATCTCAAAGATTTGAGAGCCTGTATAACTAGCTACTGTACTAATCCCAATTTTTGATAAAACCTTAAGAATTCCTCTTTCGAGTGCAAGCTTATAATTTTCCATATAATGATTTATATCTTCATCAAATTTTCCCATCCATTGATATGCACTGCTAAATGCTAAATATGGATAAACTGCGGATGCTCCATATCCTAAAAGACAACAAATATGATGATCTTCTTTTACCTCTGCTGATTCAACAATTATAGATGTTTTCATTCTTAATCCATTATTTATCAAAGAATGGTGAATTTTACTAACAACTAGTTGAATTGGTATCGCAGCTTTATCTTTTGATACTGCTTTATCTGTTAAGAGTAAAATATTAGCTCCATTTTTAACTTTATTTATAGCTTCATCCGAAATAACTTTTATCGCCTTATCTAAACCAGCTCTTTTAGAGATAAAGAAAGTTGTATCNATTTCAGCAACCTTTAAATCATCAGAAGAAATATTTTTAAAGAAATCCATNTCATTTTTTGTAAGAACTGGTGAGTCTAAATAATAAAACTTACCTTGGTCCTCATCATGATTAAAAAAAGCACTCTTATCCCCAAAAACAACCCTTAAAGACATTACGCTATCTTCTCTATATGGGTCGATTGGTGGATTAGTAACCTGAGCAAATAATTGTTTAAAGTAATTAAATACTGATTTAGGCTTTGCAGATAATGCAGCAATTGGAGTATCATCACCCATTGAACCAATAGGCTCTTTTGCTGTCAAGCTCATAGGCTCAATTAGTCTTTCTAAATCCTCTAATGAATACCCAAAAACTTTTTGTAAATTAAGCAATTTTTCTGGCGAAATTTCTTCAACAAACGAACTCAATTTTTTATTTTTAATAATTTCTGATAATGAATGAAAGTTTTTCTCACTCCAATTTTGATAATCATAGCTGTTAGAGATTTCTTCTTTTATTTCTGTGTCACTTAAAAGAATTTTTCTATTTGAATCAATTGCCAACATTTTTCCAGGAGCAATCCTACCAGATCTTAGAATTTCAGCAGGAGGTACATGAACCATTCCGGCTTCTGAACCTAAAACTAATAAATTATCCTTCGTTACATGATATCGAACAGGCCTTAATCCATTTCGATCTAAAGCTGCACCAATTATATTTCCATCTGTAAACACTAATGCAGCAGGTCCATCCCAAGGTTCTGCTATACAAGAAGAATATTCATAAAATGCTTTCAAACCCTTATCAAAAACTTCATCCTTTTCGTATGCCTCTGGGACTAACATGCTAACAGCTTTTAATAATCCTCTTCCTGATATTGAAAGTAATTCCAAAGTGTTATCTAAATCTGATGAATCACTACCTTCAGGAGATACAAATGGCTTAATTTGGTCTATTTTTGTGCTCCAAATATCTGACGAACAAGAATTCTCTCTTGCTCTCATCCAATTAACATTTCCCCTGATTGTATTGATTTCACCATTGTGAGCTAAATACCTAAATGGGTGAGCAAGTTTCCATTCAGGAAAAGTATTAGTGCTATACCTCTGATGAAATATTACTTTATTAGTTTTATAGTTTGGGTTTCTGAGATCAAGATAGAATTGATCTAATTGATGGGCTTGGAGCATTCCTTTATAGACAATTGTCCTGGATGAAAAAGAGCAACAATAAAAATCATTAATTTTTGCCTTAAGAGATTCTCTTTCTAAAGTTTTCCTAATTAATAAAAGCTTCCTTTCAAATTCATCTTGATTTAAAAAATCATTATCAGTTACAAAGAACTGAAAGATAGATGGCTTAGCCTCCAATGCTTTCTCACCAAGAGCTGAATCATCAACTGGCACTTCTCTTGAAGAAATTAAATTTAAATTATGTTCTTTAATTATTTTATTTATTAGCTCTAAACTTTTCTTATGTAAAATATTTTCTTTTTTTGGCAAAAAGAACATGCCTACACCAAAATTTCCAATAGTAACCTGATTAACATCTTTTTCAGANAAAAATTCNTCAAAAAGTTCAAGCGGTAATTGAGTAAGAACACCGGCTCCATCACCAGTTTTTTTATCGCCTCCAACNGCACCNCTATGTGTTAAATTAACAACTGCCTCAATTGCTTTCTTTAAAACCTTNTTGGTTCTAACACCATCTATAGATGCAACTAGCCCTACACCACACGCATCATGCTCGAAACTTTTCTCATACAATGTTTTAGACATAATATAATTTTCTAAGGGGTTTTTAGTCANTNAACACCTCAATTACTCTTTTAACTCATGAGCTATGAGGAGCTTTTTAACCATGCTCTATGGTCTNTATAATTATATATTTTCAAATATAAGTATCAAGTATACCTATTTTTCAAAAATCATGGCCATCCAAGATCCTGAAACTAANACATCTAATNTCTTNANATTTTCTATTGATGCCAAATTAGTAAAAGANTCTTTTTTNCTCTTNTTTAGTCCTGAAATTATAAANATTCCTCTTTCCATGAGTTTGCTCACAATATAACCNAAATTTTTTTCTAAATATTCTCCAGATATATTTGAAACGATTAAGCTATATTTAGTTTTTAAATTTGACGGAAAATCTACAAATTTAACTTTATCTTGAANCAGATTTTTTTTTAAGTTAATTAATGATTCCTNCCTTGCAAAATCATCTATTTCACACGNATGCACAGAATTAAATCCTATCTTTGAAAGTAAAATTGATAAAATTCCTGATCCTGAACCTAAATCTAAAGAGCATGAATTGAAATCAATATTATTAATATTTTTCATAATTGCTTTTATTGCCAAATTAGTAGTNGTGTGATTTGAGCCAAATGAAGTCCCTTGAGTAATGTGAATATCCAAGAAAGATCCATTATTATTTATNGGTACCTTAATGTTNAGATCTTCCAAACGGTCTTCTATATAAAGTTCCTTTATTTTCATAATTAACATTTAATATATATTAATTATATGGCTAGAAAAGTTCCTTTAGTTTTAACAATAGCTGGCTCTGATTCTGGTGGTGGGGCTGGAATTCAAGCGGATTTAAAAACATTAAACTCATTAGAAGTTTTTGGTTGTTCAGCTATCACTTGTGTAACCGCNCAAAATAGCAAGGAAATTACTAATATTCACAAACTACCCAACTTAAGTATAAATAAGCAAATCACAACAGTATTGAAGGACTTTAAAATAAAATATATAAAGCTTGGAATGCTATATGATACTGAAACAATGAAAACAGTGCTTAGTTCTTTACAGAATTTTAGTAATTTAAAAATTATCTCAGATCCTGTCATNATTTCAAAATCGGGTGACAGCCTGCTAAAAGATTCATCTATAAATTTCTATATCAAAAAAATATTGCCAATTTGTTATTTAATAACCCCAAATATTCATGAAGCAAATAGAATTACAGGTCTTAAAATTGTTAAATATGCTGATCTAATTAACTCTCTTAATATAATAAAAAAATATGGTGCCAAAAATGTATTAATTAAAGGNGGCCATTCAAAAGNACATAATAAATCTGAAGATTACTTACTAGCTCAAAACAAGATTCATAAATTTGCATCTAAAAGGTATGATACTAATAATACTCATGGAACAGGCTGCACCTTATCTGCTGCAATCACAGGTTATCTTGCTAAAGGATATAACCTTATTGAAGCAGTNAAAAAAGGTAAAAAATTTGTTTCATATGGTATAAAAAATTCTTTAAATATTGGTAAGGGTCATGGACCACTTGATCACTTCCCAAGGAGAAAAAAATATGAGTGAAAAACTAATCGATGGAAAACTTGTTTCTGAGAAAATTAGAAATGAGATAAAAGAAAAAGTTCTTACATTAAAACAAAAATATCATGGAGAACCTGGGCTAGCAGCTGTGCTTGTGGGAGACGATGGACCATCTCAGATATATGTTAGAAATAAAAGAAAAGCTTGCGAAAAAGTTGGAATATATTCTGAAGAACACAAACTCAAAGCAGAAACTAGTGAAGAAGAGTTGTTAGAATTAATAGATAAGTTAAATAATGATAAAAAAATCAATGGAATACTAATTCAGCTACCATTACCTAGTCATATCAATGAATCACTTATATTAAATTCTGTTAGTTCCGACAAAGATGTTGATGGTTTTCACCCAATTAATGCTGGGAATCTTTTTGAAGGNAAACCATCCTTTATTGCTTGTACTCCTCATGGAATAATAAAAATGTTAGAACATTACAATGTTGAAATCGAAGGAAAAAATGCTGTTGTTCTCGGTAGAAGTAATATAGTTGGAAAGCCTGCAGCAATTTTACTTCTACAAAAAAACGCTACTGTTACAATATGTCATTCAAGAACCCAAAATTTAGAAGGGATTTTAAAAGATGCTGACATTATCGTAGCAGCCATTGGCAGAGCCAATTTTGTCAAAGCAAATATGGTCAAAAAAGGTGCGATAGTTGTTGATGTTGGAATTAATAGGCTTGATAGTGGAAAACTGGTAGGAGATGTNAACTTTGATGAGGTAGAGCCCATATCTAAGCTTATAACTCCAGTNCCAGGNGGTGTTGGACCTATGACAATAACAATGCTTTTGTGGAATACAGTTTTATCTTATGAAAAATCAGTTAGTTGATTGCCTCACTATATAGTTACCCTCACTNTCATTTCCATCAAATAACAAATTAACTGATGGATGATTGAATGGTGCTTTTGAATCATCTTTTTCAAGATTTTGCTGTGAAACATAAGCAATATATGTAGTCTTATCCTCATTCTCTGCTAATAAATGGTAAAAGGGCTGATCCTTTCTAGGTCTTCGCTCTTCAGGGATTCTTTCATACCATTCGTCAGTATTATTAAATAAAGGGTCAACATCAAAAATTATACCTCTAAAATCGAACAATCTATGTCTNACTACTTGGCCTAATTTAAATTTCGCTTCATCTACCATAAATAAAATATAATCATTGTTAAATCATTTTCAATGAATTTTAAAGAACTTTTTCAACCTTTTGGTCTAACAATTCATTTAACAAACTAGATAGGGTGACTTTCAATGTTGGGTGTAAATAATCTGGTTCTATTTCTGCAGCTGGCTCTATAACGAATCTCCTAAGTGCAGCACGGCTATGAGGTATTATCAGATCAGGTTTTTCAATTATCTCATCATCATAAAATACTATATCAATATCAATAATTCTGTCAGACATGGTTCCTTTTGATTGCCTTCCCATTTCTAATTCAATTCCTTTGGAAATTGATAAAACTTCTTCTGGACTAAATTTAGTTTCAACTGTAATCGCAATATTATAAAAATACTTATCAGTACGGATACCTATTGGTTCAGATGAATATGTTGATGATATTTTTTTTAAATCAAAGAAATTCTTAATTTTACTGAGTGATTTTTCCAAGTTTTCCAATCTATTTCCTATATTGGTACCAATGGAAAAAATAACTTTAGCCATAAGTAAATATTAGAATATTTTTGACATATTTTACAATTTCAATTATTTTTTATTTCAATGAAAGTTAAAAAAATATCTGCAAATGATATAAAAAAGAATGTGCCCACTTGGTCAATTAAAAAGGGTAAATTGTATAAAAAATTTGTTTTTTTAAACTTTTCAGATGCTTTAGGGTTTATTGTTCAAGTAGGTATTGAATCAGAAAAAATTAACCATCATGCAACTATAAATAATACTTATAACAAAGTTGAAATAATACTATCAACTCACAGCATCAACTCATTGTCTAATTTAGATGTAAAACTTGCACAAATGATAGATGATATTTAATCAACTTTATATTTATCTTTATCAATATCTACAACTTTCTTATCAATATTAGAATTATTTAAATCTGAAAAAGTAGAAGTTTCTTTCAAATTGTCATCTTTTGTTTTCTTCTGTCTAGAGAAGCTAAATCTATTATATAATCTAGTAAGGAAGAAAATTCCAAGGATTAAAAGGAATCCTGTAGTAAAAAGAAATGCTAGAGTTACCAAAATCGCAATGCTTACAATTGATGTCAAGATAGTTCTAAAATTCATTATGTTTATCTTCTTTGCTTTTTTCTTTGCTTCCTTTTCTGTTTTTCTAAATCTCTTCTTTTATTTTTTGCTCTAGCTTGTGACAGCTTCTTATCATATATTTGTTTCGGATCATTTTTGATCTCATCAGCTTTATCTTCAATAGCTGTATCATCAGTATATGATAAATCTTTATTGTTGTCCTTGGTTTTTTCTATCTCTTTTATCTCATCATCAGTAATTGGAACCACCTCTAAAAATCTTCGAAATGCTTCATAGTTAAAATTGTCCAACATGTTCTCAAACATTTCATATCCCTCCTTTTTATATTCATTTAAGGGATTCTGTTGAGCATAGCCTCTTAAACTAACACTCTCTCTTAAGTAATCCATTGAAAGAAGATGATCCTTCCAAGTCATATCTAAAGATGATATCAATACTAATTTGGCTATTGGTTCATACATTTCACCTAAAGTTTTTTTCTTGTCATTGATTTTGCTTATTAAATAAGAGTCAAATTCTTCCAAAGAATTTATATCCAAAGATTTGTCCATCAAGCCAATACTGCTAAATATCTGTTCTACTGAAGTTTCATTATCTTGCTGAAATGCATAAGAAATTGAATCTAAAATCTCATCCTTAATATTTTCCAACACCTGATCAACTTCACTATCTCTTAGTAATTTATTTCTAATTTTATAAATAACCTCTCTTTGCTTATTTTGAACATCATCATATTCTAAGAGATGTTTTCTGATCTCAAAATTTCGAGCCTCTACTTTTTTCTGAGCATTTTCAAGTGAACCTGTAATCATTTTGTGCTCAATAGGCTCACCCTCTTCCCAACCAAGTCTCCCCATCATGCTAGAAATTCTTTCTGAACCAAATAGTCTCATTAACTCATCTTCCATCGAGACAAAAAATTGAGTAACTCCTGGATCGCCCTGTCTTCCAGATCTTCCCCTAAGCTGGTTATCAATTCGTCTCGATTCATGTCGCTCACTTCCAAGAACTATCAAACCACCAATATTCAAAATTTTATCTTTATCATGAGAGCTTTCTCCACCCAATTTGATATCTGTTCCTCGTCCAGCCATGTTGGTTGCGATTGTTACAGAACCAAACTTTCCTGCATTTTGAATTATTTCTGCTTCTTGTTCATGATTTTTAGCATTTAAAACATTATGGTTTATATTAAGTTTTTTTAATTCTTTACTGAGAGCCTCAGATTTTTCTACTGAAATTGTTCCAATCAAGACTGGATTACCTTTTGAATTATAATTTTTTATTTCATTTACAATGGCTAAAAATTTTTCTTTTTCAGTTCTATATATCAAATCATTTAAATCTTTTCTAGCCATCTCAACATTAGTAGGAATTACTACAACTTTTAATTTATATATATTTTGAAACTCTAGAGCCTCTGTATCTGCAGTACCTGTCATACCGGCCAATTTTTGATACATTCTAAAATAATTTTGAATTGTAATAGAAGCTAATGTTTGATTTTCTTCCTCTATATCTACATTTTCTTTTGCCTCTACAGCTTGATGTAATCCATCACTCCATCTCCTAGAGGGCATCATACGTCCAGTAAATTCATCAACTATCACAACCTTATTTTCTTGTATTACATAATCTTTATTTTTTTCATATAAATTGATCGCCCTGAGTGATTGGTTAACCGAATGAAGTAAAGTTAAGTTCTGTGGATCATATAAATTTTCTATGGCTAATAAACTTTGGAGCTTTTCTGTTCCGGAATCCTGAATAAATACCTGTTTCGATTTTTCATCTAAGACAATATCATCTTTATTTAATTGCTTACAAATAGCATTAATTTTTTTATAATCCACAAGTGAATTGTCAGTGGGTCCAGAAATAATCAGTGGTGTTCTTGCTTCATCAATCAGAATACTATCAACTTCATCAACTATAGCAAAAAAATGATTTTTTTGACAAATCTCATCTGGTGTATATTTCATATTATCTCTTAAATAATCAAAACCAAATTCACTATTTGTGCCATAAATTATGTCACATTTATATGCATCCGATCTTTTAACTTCAATAATTTCATAGTTGCCATTTTCATAAATAACTTCATATGATCTACCAGTATTTAATATTCCAACCCTTAGACCTAAGCTTAAATATATTGGACCCATCCATCTAGCATCTCTCCTTGCAAGATAGTCATTAACTGTAATTAAGTGAACATTCTGAATAAGTGAATTCAATATTACAGGCAAAGTTGCAACAAGTGTTTTACCCTCACCTGTTTTCATCTCAGCTATTTTCCCTTCATGTAAGACAATCCCACCAATCAATTGAACATCAAAAGGTCTTAATCCTAAAACAGTTTTAGACACTTCGCGACCAATTGCGAATATATCTGGGAGTACATCGTCGAGTTTATTTGNNGATAATTCTTTATTTTTAAATTCCTCAAATTTATCTTTTAATTGTGAGACATTTAGTTTGGAATACTTNTCCTCGAGATCATTTATTATNTTTACAGTNTTTTTAATTCTAGAAATTTCTCTTTTATTTCCAGAGCCAAAAATTTTTTTTACAAGATTAAACATTTTAGATTAAAGTAATTTTTNTTAAGGTAACTCAACTGGNACAACTTCACTAATACCCTCAACTCTAGATGTTACTCCAATTAATTTATTCACAAANTTCATTGTTCTTTTGTTATGAGTAATAATAGCCACTTGAGATAGCTTTGATATCTCCTCTAACATTTCACCGAACTTTGTAATATTTTTATCATCTAAAGGTGCATCAACTTCATCCAACAACAAGAATGGAGCAGGTCTTACATAATAAGCTGATAATAAAAGTGCAATACCAGCCAAAGCCCTTTCTCCACCAGAATATGATTTTAATGTTCTATATTTCTTTAAACCTATTTTTAACATAACCTCTATCCCAGAGTCTTTAAGTGAATCNGGATTTGTAAGCATAAGCTTACCCTCGCCACCACCAAATAACCTTTTTACATATTCATCATACTTTGAACTAATTAAGTTGAAGGTCTCCAAAAAGGCNGTCTGTGATTCTTCATCAATTTTACTAATTGTCTTTTTTAAATTATCTAGAGAAATTTCTAGATCTTCTACTTGAGAATTTATAAAATCATATCTTTCTTGTAATTTTTTGAATTCTTCAGGGGCTAATAGATTAACTGGCCCAAAATTATCAATTTTTTTCTGCAATTTATAAAATTTTGATTTTGTTAACTCTTCCTCGCCCAATGACTTAATTTGANACATTTCTTCGTCTGTTAGAATTTTGAGCTGTTCTATATAATCTTTATCATCAATATTTTCAAATAACTGATCTANCTCAAACTGAACCTTTTGAATTCTTACTTCAAAATCCACATTCCTTTTTAANTCATCATCTATCTGACTAGATTTTACAATTAAATCTTTTTTTAATTGATTTAGTATTGTTTTATTTTTTTCATTTTTTATAGATNTATCTGAAATAGACTCTTGCATTTTCTCTATCTGATCCTGAAGTTTTGTTTGTGAATTCTCTAAACTTTCAATTTCATTTAAATTCTGTTCATATGACTCTTCATAAGATATTATTTTTTCTGAAACCATTCCTTTCTTTGAAGAAGATTTGCTAATTTTTAGTTTTAATGTGTCTAGTTGATTAGATAAATCTTTTGTAGAAGCTAATAGCCTTTGCTCATCTTCTTTCCTTCTATCAGTTATTAATTGTTGAATATTAGAACTTTCTGAAAAATTAACAGAATTAAATCTTTCTTCAAATGATCGCTTTTCAATCAAAATTTCTTCAATCTCTTCTTGAATATCAAGTACTCTGTCAGATTTAGAACTTATATCAGCTTCAATATCAATCATTTGACCTTCTANCTTCCTCTTGCTCTCTAACTCATTATTCAAATTATTTTTTAAGTCTCTTAATTGAATTGATAAATTAGAATAGTTTTCATTCAGTGAATTAATTTCAGAATCAAATGCAGCTACTCGCTCGTTAATATTAAAAATCTCATCTTCAGTTTCTTTCTTTCTAAGCATAACTTTATCAATTTCACCGTCTAATTTTTGTTTGTCTGTATTTAATTTTTTAATTTCNTCTTTGATTTGAATAATATTATCAGGGGCTGAGCCAACTGTTATNGATCCATTAGAATCAAAAAATTCACCATCCTTTGTAACAAAATTAAANTTGCAATATTCTCTCCTTGCATTCAAGGCATCTTTTATATCNTCAACCACATAAGTTTCACCAAATATTGTAGCAAGAAACGGCCTACTATCATTTGAACAATCTAAACAGTCAACTATATTTCTATGGTGAATAGAAGTACTACCTCCCATATATCTTGTAGAATCCATAGGTATAAATGTGCCTCTGCCACTAAATTGCTTCTTAAACTCATCAATTGCAGAAAGAGTATTTTCAGACTGATCTATCAATATCCATTTTAATTTCTCACCCAAAGCAGCCTCTATAGCTTTTTCAAATCCTGGCTTAGGTTTTATGTAATCNGACAAAATACCTTCAATATTTGTCCCTTTTAGTTTATTGACAAATTCCCTTATACCCTCTGGCAACCACCCATAATTAGATTCGATATTCTCTAGTACTTGAACTCTTGATTTAGTTGCTTCAATGTTAGAATTAATTTCTAAATAATCTTGATTTATATGATTTAGATTTTTTTGTATTAATTCTAGTTTGCTTATTTCTGATTCTTTATTTGCAAAGCACTTATTTTTTATATTTTCNAGATTAGATATTTCTTCATTCANANTATCCATATCATATTTTATTTTTTCAATAAATTTTTCTGCCTTATTGGAAAGTTCGTTAAAACTCAACTTCTTATCTTTTAATGAATTAAGTTCTTTCTCAAGAATCTTAATACTAGTTTTTTGAGCAGAATATCTTTCTACTGCATTAAANAGCCTTTCCTTTATCTTATCTTCGCTTGATTCNTCAGAATCAACTACATTGTTTTTATTTCCTTTAATATCATCAAGCTTGGCATTCTGCTTACCAATCTGATTTGAAAGTCTAGACCTCTTATCCATCATCAAATTAATTTCATCATTTAATTCTGACTTTAATTCTAATGATGACTCTAGCTCTTTTTTTATTATTTCATTTTCAGACTCTTTAGTTTTAATTTCAGATTGAACTCCAAAAAGGTGTTCTTTAGAAGTTAAGCTATTTAAATTTATTTCGTCAATGCTGTTCTTTAAATTTAATATTTCTGATTCAGTTTTCTCTATTAATTCATCAATATCGAGCTTTTCAAGCTTTAATTTATTTAAATTTTCACTATAGGCAATTTTCTCTTCTTTCTCTTTGTTCAACTTTGCTGATAAATCTTGATATCTTTTTTTATAAAATAATTTCTCTAAACTTTTATATTTATCAACAAGTTCAGAATATTCACTCGCCTTATCTGCTTGATCGCTTAAGGAATCTTTTTGAGCTCTAACTTCTTCTCTTATATCATTAACTCTATCTAAATTATCATTTGTTAGAATAATCTTCCTTTCTGTTTCATGTCTTTTAAGCTTATATTTACCAAGTCCTGCGGCTTCATCTATTAACTGTCTCTTTTCCTCAGGTTTTGCAGTTATATAAGATTCAATCTGCCCCTGAGGGATGATTGTAAAAGATCTTGAACCAGCACCTATAGACATAACGACATCTGTTATATCTTTTAACCTACAAGATTCACCATTTAAGAAGTATAGGCTCTCGCCTGACCTGTTTAGCCTTCTTTTTATTTCTATTTCATTGGGAATATCATCTTTTGAAGATAAATTTTCTACAATTAACGAAACTTCAGCATAACCCTGTTTAGATAACTTGTCATTACCATCTGAAATTATTTGGGACATGGAATCAGATCTTAGAAGCCTAGGATTCTGCTCACCAAGAACCCACCTTAATGCATCTAATAAATTTGTTTTTCCACAACCATTTGGGCCTACAATGGCCGAAATATTGTCGTCAAAAGAAATATTGGATTTCTCATAAAAAGTCTTAAAACCCTTAATAGATAATGATTTAATCCTCATTTTAGGCAATGATAAAACAATATATAATGCAAGTAAAGCTCTTTAATCAGAAAAATATTTCGGATTGAGTTTGACGGTGACATTCTTAATCAAGTCAGAAAGTATCTTCTCACGTAAAATGCTTCTTTTTTTCATAATTAAATTTTTCTTTATTTTGTCTCTATCCAATACTAGTAAATTTATATCGGGAACTCTAATCTTCTCTAGAAAAACTAAGTAATTATAATTCTTACTCTTAAAAATTTTATTAATTAGCAAATTCTTTTCATTTGCTAAAGTTAAAAAATCATAATTTTGCATTAATTCTGGTGAATTAATTAAACTTTCATCATATAAAAATTGAATTGATGCTCTCTTGTCAGAATTCAAGATATCATAAAAATCATCAGGTCTTTCCTCAAAAACCTTGAATGTTTCATCAAAAAAAGAATTTTCTGCTCTTTTTATAAGGTCTTGCTTCATTAAATTGAGCACATAACTTTCAAAAGCTGTATCAATCTTGGTCTTCTTTGTAACCCAAATTTTATTTTTATGTATTAAAATGTTGATTTCATTATCACTGGATGTTATCTGTTGATTTATATAATCTGGTAATTTTGCATCAGGTAAAACATAAGTTAAAATTTCTCCGCTTTTATTGAAGTTTTTAGCAATATCTTCAAATTTCATAGAATTGCTCAATAATAGTATTTCCTCATATCTGGAAACAATCCTTGCTTCGCCAATCTTCTCCGAAATTTCTTTTTTAAAAACCTCTTTATCAAAGTCTTTGTTTTTTCCATAATTTTCATAATAAGAGATAATATCGGAATCACTTACTTCTCCATCCTTAACAAGATCAGATGGGTTTATGATAAAAAGCTCAACTGGAATATCATTTAAAAATGATTCATTTTTCATACTAACTTTAAATTTTTCAACTTCATCTTTTGTAAATTTAATAGGATTTAAAGTGTCTGAATTGAAATTAATTTTAATGTAATTAATTTTTGTCTCTCTTAATTTAAAGGAAGTTTCTATATCTTCTTCAGAGATAGCTACACTTCCATCTAAAAAATTTGAGAGTTTTTCTACAATAGCTTCTTCAAATAAAATAGATTCAAATACATTTGAGTCGATACCAAAGGATTTTTTAATAATTTCCTTGTATTCCTTACTAGATTTTATATCTCCGTAATTAAGTATCACATTACTATTAAGAATTTTATCTCTTATTTCTTTATCAGAGACATAAAAACCCATATTTTTGCCAGCTATAGATAATGCTTTCCTCTTAGAAATCATATTAATTATTTGAAGGTCTAATATTTTTAAGTAATCAGGGTTGGATTTTATTTCATTTGGCAAATTCAGCAACTCTTTATTTTTAAAAAAATTAAATTCCTCTTTTGTAATATTCTCGTCACCAACTTTCGCTACTATATCTCTAGACATACCAAAATTTGCAAATTCAGTACCGACACCTAAGCTTATAATTAAACCTAAAGCTAAAATTATTATTATTATTTTAGTTAGAAATGAATTCATATCCTGAATAATATCATAATTAATTTAATTTTTTATTGATTCATTTATAATAAGGAAATGACTGTTTTGATTAATGGTAAGAAAAAAATTATAGATAATAATTTTAGCATTATTGACATAGTCAAAAGTTTTAAAGTTGAAAGAAAATATCTAGCTGTTGGATTAAATGGAGAATTTGTTCCAAAACAGCTTTATTCAGAAATAAAATTAAAAGATGGTGATGAAATTGAGGTTGTATCACCTCATCCAGGCGGTTAAATGAAGATATATAATATAAATTTGAAAAATAACATTATTATTGGTTCATCAAAATATTCTTCTGATAAAATTTTTTTAAAATGTGTTAAAAATACTGAAACTGAAATGATTACAGTAGCTCTTAGGAAGATAGGTGACAATCCAGATAATTTTTATAAAACATTACAAAAAACAAAATGTAAGATTCTTCCTAACACTGCTGGTTGCTTCTCTGAAAAAGAAGCTATTAATACGGCTCTTATGTCTAGAGATATATTTGAAACAGACTTGATCAAGTTAGAAGTAATCGAGAATGAGATAACTCTTGCTCCTTCCAAAAAAGGGACTATTAAAGCCGCAGAAAAACTACTAAAACTGGGCTTTAAAGTTTTACCTTATACAACTGATGATTTTGATTTCGTATCAAAATTAATTGATGTTGGCTGTAAAGTAGTAATGCCATGGGGCTCTCCAATCGGAACTGGTAAAGGGTTAAAAAATATTAAAAAATTAAAAAAAATAAGAGAAAGTTTCCCAAAAACTACATTAATAATTGATGCTGGAATCGGTCGAGTTTCTCATGCGTGCCAAGCAATTGAATTAGGCTATGATGGCATATTACTTAATTCTGCAATTGCAAGGTCCGAAAAACCAGAGCTTTTTGCATCATCAATATTAAATGCAGTCAGAGCTGCAGAAACCTCAATGAAGTCTGGACCAATTCCTGAAAGTGAAAATGCAATTGCTTCAACAAGTTCAAAAGGAATTCCGTTTAGGAAAAATTAATTGGATTTAATTGATCTATAAAGAGAAATATCTCCTGAATTGGACTTTCTTTTTATTAAGAACAAACAGCTTTGCTTTTTATTAATTTTAATGAGTTCTTTATTTAGATCTTCCAAGCTTCTTATTTTTACTCTATTTATTTCTAAGATTTGATCTCCTACCATTAGCTTCGGAGAAGCTTGAGAATTTGGATATATCTTTGAAATTATGACCTTAAAATTGTTACCAGATTCTTCTAATTCTTTTACATCAAAACCAAATTTACCTCTTGAAAGATTAGTTTTTTTATTGTTTTTCGATAAAACCTTTTTATCAGGAATTTCACCAAGTCTAACTTCAATGATAATTTCTTTAGAATTTCTCAAAATACCAAGTTTTGCTATACTTCCAGGCTTAAGTCTGCCTACCTCTCGAGGTAAATCTTCCATTGATATAATTGATTTATTATTTATGGAGAGAATTACATCTCCTTGCGAAATACCTGCAACTTCAGCTGGACTATCAACTACAACTGCTGCAACTAATGCCCCATTAGTTGATTCTAATTTAAGTGATTCAGCAATATCATCAGTTATGGACTGAACCTGAACACCAAGCCATCCACGAGCAACTTTTCCATTAATCCTAATTTGTTCAATAATTTCATAAACTGTATCACTTGGAATAGCAAAGCCTATACCTTGCCCTCTTGCTGCTATGGCAGTGTTTACTCCAATTAATTGACCATCTAAATTTAATAGAGGACCTCCACTATTACCTTTATTAAGTGCTGCATCTGTTTGGATAAAATCAACATATGTGCCCAATCCATCTACATATCTACCCTTAGCACTAACAATTCCTGTAGTAACTGTTGTTCCTAAACCTAAAGGATTACCTATTGCTACAACCCACTGACCAATTTTAATATTTTTAGATTTCCCTAGAGTAATTTCGCTTAATATTTTATCTGCATTAATACTAAGTAGAGCTAAATCTGTTCTTTTATCGAATCCAACAATTTCTGCTTTATATCTCTTATCATCGATAAAGACAACCTCGATTTCACTTGCCCGATCAATTACATGATAGTTTGTTACTATCAAGCCAGACTTGTGATATACAAATCCAGAACCAAGTCCTACTGATGGTTGTGATTTAAAATTATCACCAAACTGCCTTTTAAAAAAATCATCAAAAAAAGGATCACCAGTTAATGGTATTTCGTTATTAGGTTCTCCTGTTGTTTCAATTCTAACAACTGCTGGATTTATCTTATCGATAAGTTCAGGCAAATTAGAAATATCATAAGATGTTCCAAGTAAAGGAAAAAATAAAATAAAGATGAACAAGGTAAATTTAGAAAGTTTCATTATAGACATAAATATAATTAAAATATTAAGCTTATCAATTTTCATATCCTAATGTGATAAAATAAAAAAATGAAGAGAGTTTTTGTTGACCAAGTCTTTATAACAAAATTTGGAAAATTAGATAAAAATCTTAACGAGATACTAATAGAGTCTGGAAAACAATGTCTCATTAACAGTAATAAGAAAATTGATATGCTTCTTGTGGGATCAATGAATCCTGAAGAATTCTCTGATAATTCTAATATCTCTACACTCGTAGCTGATGGTTTAAATATACAAGGTATACCCTCTTTGCGAATTGAAACTGCTTCATCTTCTGGAGCAGCTATTTTTTCTCTTGGCTTTAATCTAATTGCTTCTGGTGCTTATGAAAACATTTTATTAATTGCTGGTGAAAAAATGACAGGCCTTGAAACTAAAAAGGTAACAAAAGTATTAGCAAAAGTTATAGAGGAAAATGAAAGAAAATATGGAGCGAGCATGCCATCGTTAGCTGCAATGGTAACAATGGCATATAAATTAAAAAACAATATACCTAAAGAATTACTTGAAGAGTCAATGTGTAAAATTGCTATGAAAAACCATTACAATGGATCTTTAAATCCATTAGCACACTTTAAGAAAGCAATATCAGCTGAGGAATATCTAAACAGCAGAATGATTGCTCACCCACTCAGAATTTATGACTGCTCGCCAATATCTGATGGTGGAGCGGCTATACTTCTAACCTCAGCAAAGTCAGATATTCAAGTAATTGGAAGTGGGCAAGCAACTGACACAGTAAGTCTGAAAAACAGAGTCATTCTGAATCGCTTTGAGGCTACCAGGCTTGCAGCAAAAAAAGCATATAAAATGTCTGGATTAACTCCAAAAGAAATTTGCTTTGCAGAAGTTCATGATGCATTTACAAGTTTTGAAGCTATCAATTGTGAAGATCTAGGATTTTTTGATGAAGGTAAATCTTTTATTAATATAATTAATGATGAAACAACTTTAAAAGGGAAAATTCCAATTAACTACTCTGGTGGCTTGAAATCAAGAGGTCACCCAGTGGGTGCTACTGGTCTTGCTCAAATTGCTGATTGTGTTTTACAAATGAGAAATCAAATTTCGAAAGATAGACTCATTGAAAATAATTCGACAGCCCTTTGTCACTCTATCGGTGGAATGGGGAATAATATCTTTGTAAATATTTTAAGAAAAAGTGCTATTCATAAAAACCTTCCAGAAACTCCCGAAATTAAGCATACTAGAATCAGTAAAATATCAAATTCCACTGAATTAATTGCAGATAATGAAGAAATCGATGGAAATTTAGCAAGCTATACTACATTATATGTAACCCCTGAGGGATTTGAGCCCCCTTTAACTTTAGGAATTATCAATTCTATTAAGTATAAAAGGATTTTTGCTAGGGCAATCATAGAGTCTGATTTTAAAATTGGGCAATCAGTTACAGTATTTAAGGAGAATGGAATAATTTATTTTAGGAAAGCAACTCCATTTGATAAAGTAAAATCATTTATTAAAAGGAAGATTAAAACTATTTTGAATATATTCGACTAGTATGAAAAATATCTTCATGGGAACCCCTTATTTTGGGAAGGAAATCTTAAAAAAACTTCATACAGATTTTTCTGTTCACACTGTTGTTTGTCAACCAGACAAACCTGTAGGTAGGGAAAAAAAAATTATTTATAGTGAAGTTAAGAATTTTGCTTTAAAAGCAAACCTAAACATACTTCAACCCGAAAAAATAAAAAATAATGAAGCATTCTTAAGTGAATTAAGAAAAATCAATCCTGATTTTATTTTTGTTGCTGCTTATGGAAAAATCCTCACTAATGATATATTAAATATTCCTAAATTTGGATGTATAAATGTTCATTCATCATTACTACCAAAGTATCGAGGAGCTGCACCCATCAACTGGTCTATAATAAATGGTGATAAAGAAACCGGAGTTACAATTATGAAAATGGACGAAGGTATGGATACAGGAAACATCATTTTATCGAAAAAAATTGCTATTGCAGAAAGTGATAATGTCACATCATTGACGGAGAAACTAGCCTCATGTGGTTGTGATGCAATTGGTGAATTTGTTCAAAAGTTTTTAAAAACTAGAAGTATAGATTCAAAACCACAAGATAATTCGCTTGCTAGCATTGCTCCAAAGATAGATAAAGAAAAATGTAAAATTGATTGGAGTGAAAAATCATTTGATATATTAAATCTAATTAGAGGTTCTAATCCATGGCCTGGAGCAACAACAACTTTGTTTAAAAATAAAATAACAATATGGGAAGCTAAAAATGCAGGTCCAGCATTAGCAAAACCTGGTTCTATCAAAAAAATTGAAAAAAAAATGTTTGTATCATGCAAAGATAATGAAATTGAAATTATTAAAATTCAAAAAAGCGGAAAAAATGTTATGGATGGTAAAAATTTTATAAATGGAATAATTTTAGATAAAGAGACCTGCTTTAACTAATTGGAATTTCTACTGAAAAAGTTGAGACTTTTACCTTTTCTATCAATTGATTATTCCAACATATATCTCGTGCATCTTTAAGTTTATCCTTTGGCACAAATATAATTAAACTTATATTAGTCTTTTGAAGATCTCTCCAATTGGAAACAATTAATTCTAATGGCTCTAAGCTAGTTTCAACTTCTCCAATCATTACAATTTCACCATAATTCCCAAAGATTATGTCCGGGTACAGATTATCAGAAATAGAATTATTTTTTTTATCTCTTGTATTTATTTTTATTTCGTTATAGTCCTTAGAATATTTTTTTTTAATCTCTTCAATGACCCAATCATGGAGAAAATCATCTTTAGTTTTTTGATTCATAGGAGCTACTCCACATTAATTTATCTTTTAAAACAGAGAAATATTCATTATTGGGCATTCGTAATAAATTAAAAATTACATCAGATTGATTTACTGAAATTTCAAAATCCTTAGAAATTTTCATACTATTGCTTCCATCAAAAGTTGCATATGTAGGTTTATCAGAATCTACTTGAATTTTTACACTTACACTATCAGAAACAACTAACGGTCTATTTGATAGGGTGTGAGGACAAATAGGTGTAATTATAATTAAAGGTAAATTTGGAGTCACGATTGGGCCTCCCGCGGAAAGTGAATAAGCTGTAGAGCCGGTTGGAGAAGAAAGAATTATTCCATCAGCACGAATTTGTGAAACAAACTTATTATCAATATAAAGATTTAAATTAATAATTTTTGATAGTGCACCCTTTGTTATAACTAGATCATTTAGAAATAACTTTTCTTTAATTTTGTCAGACGATGATTTTATTTTTGCCTTTAACAGTTTTCTTTTATCAGATACTAATTTTTCTTTGTAAAAGGCAGTTAATACTTTATCAAACTGATTGAGTGGAGCTTCACTTAAAAATCCTAGATTTCCAAGGTTAAATCCTATAACAGGCTTATTGTTCAAGGCTGCATCCTCAGAAAGATGAAGAAGAGTTCCATCTCCACCAAATACTAAAATCAAATCTGCCTTTCTTACTAAACTTTTTTGACTATAAACTTTATCTTTCCCAACGGACTTAACTGGGAAATTCTTATCATAAATCAAAGAACAATTTTTAGCTTTAAAGAATTTACTTAATTTTTTTTGAATTTCATTTAAATTTTTTAACTTAGGTTTTGAAACAACTCCAACTATCATATAATTATTATAATATATTTATTCTTTTATTTTGGATAAAAGATTATCTATCAAAATCTTCAAATTACCATCCAAAACAGAGTCAACATTTCCAATTTCTTCATTTGTTCTATGGTCTTTTACCATTTGGTAAGGATGAAGAACATACGATCTAATCTGACTTCCCCAGCCAATCTCCTTTTTTTCTGAGTTTTGCTCTGCCTCCTTTGACTTAACTTTTTCAATTTCTAATTCATACAATTTTGAACTTAAAATTTTCATTGCATAAGATTTATTCTGATGTTGCGACCTTTGATTCTGACATGAAGCTATAATTCCAGAAGGAATATGTGTTATCCTCACAGCTGAATCAGTCTTATTAAGATGCTGTCCTCCTGCACCACCTGCTCTAAATGTATCAACTTTAATATCTTTATCTTCTATAACAATATCTATTCCATCATCAACTTCAGGTGAAACTGATACTGATGCAAATGAAGTATGTCTTCTTTTATTAGAATCAAATGGAGAAATCCTAACTAGCCTGTGAACTCCATTTTCATTTTTAAGGAAACCATATGCAAAATCTCCTTTGATCAAAAGTGTACAATTTTTTATCCCTGCTTCATCTCCATCAAGTCTATCTAAAAATTCACATTTAAAATTATTAATCTCAGCATATCTAAAATACATCCTGCAAAGCATATCTGCCCAGTCTTGAGCCTCTGTACCACCTGCTCCTGAGTTGATTGACAATATTGCATTATTAACATCTTCTTTTTTAGAAAGAATAATTTCTATTTCAAAATTTTTTGTATTTTCAATTAAAGACAACAAGCTACTATTTAGCTCACCAATATTTTCATCATCTAAATCCTCATCCGAATATATTTCTACCAACTCTAACAAATCATCGTTTTCCTTGGATAAAACATCAATTGTGGATAACTTTTTTTTCAATAAGGATAATTCTTTTAATGTTCCTTGAGCTTTTTTCTGATTAGACCAAAAATCTGACTGCTCGGATAAAAATTCCAATTCTTTAACTTTTACTAATACTTTATCTGGGTCAAAGATACTCTCTGATGTTTTCAATTCTAGCTCTATTCTCAATTAGTGCATGTTTAATTTCAATCATTTTTCTACTCTACAAATAATGGTATATTTAATTTAACATTTATTTCGATTTTGGAGAACACCTTGAAAAATTATGTATTAACACCTGGTCCAGTACCAGTACCTGAATTTGTAATGTTGGAAATGGCGAAGCCCATAATTCATCATAGGACAGAAGAATTTGAAGAGATTTTTCATAATGCAACTGAGGGTTTAAAAAAAGTTTTTATGACTAAAGAAGAAGTGCTAATTCTAGCATCCTCTGGAACGGGTGCTATGGATGCATCAATATGCAATACTTTGAGTAAAGGTGATAAAGCATTAGTTGTAAATGGTGGTAAATTTGGAGAGAGATGGCTTAAAA
This sequence comes from bacterium, assembly GCA_002701605.2. GTDB lineage: Bacteria > Desulfobacterota_D > UBA1144 > UBA1144 > UBA1144 > TMED126. The sequence goes on along the minus strand of NZWF02000005.1, from coordinate 6,370 downwards.
TATGTTCAGCTTATGGAGTCGAAACTGAAGAATTAAAAGTCGAATGGGGTAAAGCAGTAAGTTCTGATGAGATTAAAAATACTTTAGATAATAATCCTGATATTAAAGCTGTATTAGTTCAAGCTAGTGAAACCTCAACTGGTGTTGAACATCCAATTGAAAGCATCGCAAAAATTACTAGAAATAGAGATGATGTTTTATTAATAGTAGATGGAATAACAGCTGTGGGAGCCTTCCCTGTTGAATTCGATAAATGGGGAATAGATATACTAATAGGTGGATCCCAGAAAGCTTTCATGATGCCCCCTGGTTTATCTTTTATTGTTTTAAGCCAAAAAGCTTGGGCTTTCGCAGAGAAATCAGATTTACCAAAGTTTTATCTAGACTTAAAACAAGCACATAAAAATAGTTTAAAAAGAACCTCACCATGGACACCAGCTGTAACATTAGTTATTGGCCTCAATGCAGTTCTAAAACATTTTGATGAAATTGGTCTTGATGCTTTATATAAAAGACATAGCATAATGTCAGAAGCAACCACCACAGGTTTTGAAGCTATTGGGCTAACTAATTTTGCAAAAGGATGTACAAGTACTGCACTTTCAGTAATTAAAGTTCCAGAGGAAATTGATGCTGGAAAAATTGTAAAAGGACTCAAAAATCAATATGGAATTATTGTTGCAGGTGGGCAAGATCAAGCAAAAGGTAAAATCTTCAGAGTTACTCATATGGGATATGTCGACAAAGCAGATATAATCGCAGTTATAGCTGGTGTAGAAAGCATATTATCAGATTTACAATATAATTTCACAAAAGGCATTGGTGTATCAACTGCCAATACAATATTAAATCAACTTTAAAGATAAATTTATACATTTGAATTGATAATATTTTATCTTCATATATATTATAGACATAAAAGGTCTATAATATCCTTAATGGAGAAAAAATATGAAAATTGGATTGTTTTATGGAACAACAAGTGCTGCAACACAAGAAGTAGCAAGCCTCATTCAAGATAACTTAATTGATTGCGATATCGAGATTCATGATATTTATGACAATAATTTGGAAAGAATGTCAGAATTTGATCGTTTAATTATTGGTTGTCCAACATGGGATATTGGTTTGCTCCAAGAAGATTGGAGAAGTAAATTTGGTGATTTGAATAAAGTTGACTTTACTGGTAAAAAAGTTGCTTACTTTGGTTGTGGAGATCAAAATATTTATAGCAGTTCTTTTCTTGATGCTATTGGAATTCTGGAGGAAAAAATATCTTCACTAGGGGGCATGACTATTGGTCATTGGCCTAGCGAGGGATACACTCATGACTTTTCAAAAGCTGAAAAAAATGGTCATTTTGTAGGATTAGGAATTGATAATGACAATGAACCTGAATTAACAGAAGATAGAGTCACCGAATGGTGCAAAAAAATTTATATAGAATTTAAGTAGTTATTTTTTTTATATTAGATAATTTATTTTCTAAGATGCAATCCAATAAAACTAGATTCATCATTGCTTCAGCAATGGGAACTGCTCTTGGACACAAACATGGGTCGTGTCGACCTTTGACCCTCAAAGATTTTTTCTTTCCATTCTTATCTATGGATTGTTGTTCTTGAGAAATTGAAGATGTTGGTTTCAGTGCAAACCTTAAGATAATGTCGTTACCATTACTAATTCCACCTAAAATTCCTCCAGCATTGTTCGATCTAAATTTCACTTTATTTTTTATCTTCTCTTGCATCACATCATTAACTTCAGAGCCTTTCATGCTAGCAACAGAAAAACCTAGTCCAATTTCAAATCCTCTTACACCACCTATGCTCATGATAGCTGCTGCTAGTCTGGCATCAAGCTTTTCAAAGACAGGAGAACCTAAGCCCGGTGGAACCCCTATCGACCTAACTTCAATTGCTCCACCTATCGAGTCGCCTTCCCTTCTAACTTTATCAATTAGTGCTTCCATCTCAGCTAATTTGGACTTATCAGCTATTCGAAGAGGATTTTTCTCGATATAGTTTAAATTAATATTTTCACAAAAAATATTTCCAATCTGTGAAACGAATCCAACAGTCTTGATCTTCATCGATTTTAAAATCTTTTTTGCAATAGCTCCTGCAGCAACTCTTCCAATTGTTTCTCTATTTGATGATCTTCCACCACCTCTATAATCCCTTATTCCATACTTTGCATCATAACTATAATCAGCATGTCCAGGCCTGTATATGTCTTTGAAATTCTCGTATGACTTTGAAATTGCATCAGAATTTTTAACTAACATTGAAATAGGAGTGCCAGTAGTTTTACCATCGAAAATTCCTGAAAGTATTTGAACTTTATCTGGTTCCTTTCTTTGAGTTGTGAATTTATTTTGTCCTGGTCTTCTTCTATCAAGTTCAATCTGAATATCTTCTATTGATATTTTAACACCTGCAGGGCAACCATCGATTACAACACCTAAAGCTTCTCCATGAGATTCGCCCCATGTTGTAATACGAAAAATATTTCCAAACGAATTTCCTGGCATCGTTAGATTCTATTATAAAAAAAATATATTGTAAAATTTAATAGTTATAAAATTAACATTGCATCACCGTAGCTATAAAATCTAAATTTATTTTCAATCGCTATTTTATAAGCTCTCATGATCAAATCATACCCAGCAAATGCTGAAACCAAGATAAGCAATGTTGACTTTGGTAAATGAAAGTTAGTTAGCAAACTATCTACCACTTTAAACTCAAAACCTTCTTTTATGAACAACGATGTAGATGACCATTTATCACAGCCTCCTGGCATATTATATGATGATTCTAAGGCCCTTAGAGAAGTTGTACCTATAGATATTATTTTTCCATTATTTTTTTTTGTTATATCTATCTTATTAATAAGTTTTTGTTTCATAAAAAATTTTTCGCTGTGCATTTGATGCCTATTAACATCTTGAACTTTTATGGGCAAAAAAGTTCCCATTCCTACATGAAGAGTAATGAAATCAATATTTGCACTTAATTTATTAAAGATCTCTTTTGAAAAATGTAGTCCCGCAGTGGGTGCAGCTATTGATCCCTCTACTTCTGCATAAATCGTTTGATAATCAATTTTATCTCGGCTATCTGATTTTCTATTTAAATATGGGGGTATAGGCATAAATCCATCAGTTTTAAAATAATCAGATGGGTTTTTATCAAATTGAAGAAACCAATCTCCATCATCTTTAAACATAGATGCAGAAATATCATCATTAAATATTATTCTAGAGGCCTTAGGCTTCTTGGTTAATATGCTCCACTTATTGTCTTTGAATTCTTGAATAAGCAAAAACTCACGTAATTTTCCATCTGAATCTAATCCATTTAATAAATATGGATTTACTTTAGTATTATTAAAAATTATTAAATCATTTGAATTAAAATGATCAATTATTTCTACAAAATTATGAATACTTATAGATTGATCTTTTCGATTAACAATCAAAAGTTTTGAAGTATCTCGAGGTTGAACTGGTCTAGATGCAATTAATTCATCAGGTAATTCGAAGTCATATCTATCAATTTGCATTTATTTTTTTAATTTATTAAGAATCAACCTCAATGAATTAAGTTTAATGAATCCAGTTGCATCGGACTGGTCATATAAATCATCTTCTTCGAAAGTAGCCAAATCGGAATTATAGAGGGAATAATTTGATTTTCTTCCTAAAACTCTCACATTCCCCTTATATAACATCAATCTAACGTCACCTGTAACATTTTTTTGTGATTCTTTTACGAAGGACAATAAGACTCTCATCTCAGGAGAAAACCAAAATCCATTATAAATTAATTGGGAAATCTTTGGAACTAATGAATCGCGAATATGCATAACTTCTCTATCCATTGTTAAAGACTCCACTGCTCTATGAGCTATATTTAAAACTGTTCCACCTGGAGTTTCATAAACTCCTCTAGACTTCATCCCAACGAATCTATTTTCAACAATGTCGACAACTCCAATCCCATGTTTGCCAGCTAATTTATTGAGTTGTCTAAATAAGTTCACTCCATCTATTCTTTTTCCATTTAATCTTATAGGTATTCCGTTCTTAAAAGATAAAGTAATTTTAGAAGGCTTATTCAAAGATTTACTCAATGGTCTAACTGTCTCAAACATGCTATCAGGTGGCTCCGCCCAAGGATCCTCTAAAATTCCTCCTTCGTAACTTACATGAAAAATATTCCTATCACAGCTATAAGGCTTTTGCTTTGTAACAGTAATTGGAATCTTATTTTTCTTTGCATATTCAATACAATCCTCTCTGGATTTATAATTCCAAACCCTCCAAGGAGAAATAATTTCAATCTTAGGATTCAATGCATGAAAGGCTAATTCAAATCTTACTTGATCATTACCTTTTCCAGTTGAACCATGTGATACAGCGAAAGCTTTTTCTTTATTCGCTATTTCAATTTGTCTCTTAGCTATCAAGGGTCTAGCTATCGATGTACCCAATAGATATGTTCCTTCATAAATTGCGGATGATTGTATCATTGGATAAATAAAGTCATTGATGAACTCTTTTTTTAAATCTTCTACATAAACTTTAGAGGCACCTACTTGTTTGGCTCTTTTTGCAGCAAGCTTTAAATCTTCACCTTGACCTAAATCAGCTATATAAGCAATCACATCTGCATTATATTCTGCTTTTAACCAATGAAGTATTACTGATGTATCAAGGCCTCCAGAATAAGCAAGAACAATTTTCTTTTTCTTCATAATTTACTTTTCTTGACTTCCTATACCTTTATAATCAAGTAGATAAAAAGTGGCTTTAGTTTTTTCATATTTTTTCTCTAAAAAAGTTCCAATATATTCTAATTTTTCAAGCTCATTACCAGCATGTGCAGAGGATCTCTTTTCATCTGAAAACTCTAGTACAAATTTTATATCTGAGGGCATTGGTCTATCTGCAGTAGGTTGAGTTGTAAATAAAAATTCAATCTCTTTTTCAATTTTCACACTTTCAGGAAGAGTAAACCCAACAACGATACTAACAGATTGAAATTCAATAACATATAAGTTCAACTCTGTTGACATATCGCTTTCGGGACCATCTGTAACTGTCATAATATATGATGCTGCAGGAATTGAATCTACAGAGGACAAAGGTACCAATCTATTATAATCTTCTCCATCAATTAAACATCCTAAATTTAACATTTAAATCACCTCATTGAATTATTTAATAATATCTAATTAAGATTAATTTTACTAATTTGGTTTTGAGATTTAGATTTATCTCTTCTGTATGAATAGAAATTTGGATTACATTTAGTACATTCATTTAAAATCTCAACTTCTCTCACTCCCATCTCTTCTAATAAGAGGTAATTAATTCTTTTCAAATCAATCTTTTTTTTAAATTCGTCCTGTAAAAAACAACTTTTAAAGTTTGGAAAATTTTTGATGAACCTTTTATACAAATCTTCACCAACCTCAAAACAACAATTCGCAATTGATGGACCAATAACTGCAATAATATCCTTTGGATTTACATTAAAGTTGTCTCCTATTTTATTTATTGTTTTACAAATAATCTTGTAAAATGTTCCTCTCCAGCCAGCATGAACTGCTCCAACAAAACTAGAGTTTTTATCAGTTAACAATATAGGTAAACAGTCAGCTGTTTTTACTCCAATGCTAAAGTTCTTAACATTAGTAATGATGCTATCACCCGAGATTATAATATTATTATCTGGAACTTTATCTACAATCACAACATCACTTCCGTGGACTTGATTTAAAGTAAAAGCATCAGATTTTGTTTTTTTATCTCCAAAAGAATAATTAATGTTTTTAATTGTTGACAATTTTCTGGATTTATAATTGCTCATTAAAGCTCCTGATTTTACTTATAAGAGAATTAAAGTCATCTTGAGGATTAGCTGTAAAGGATAATTTTTTTTTCGTTATAGGGTGAAAAAACTCAAGCTTTTTGGCATGCAACATATGCCTATTAATTTTCAAATTATCAACAACACTTATCTTCTTGCGAGACCCATAAAGTTTATCACCCAATATCGGACAACCTATCGATTCCAAATGCACCCTAATTTGATGTGTCCTACCTGTCTTTGGGTGTGCTTCAATAAGTGTAAAGTTTCCAAATCTTTCAACTACTTTCCAATCAGTTTTGGCCTCCCTTAAAGATGAAGAATTATTGGATATCTTCAATCTGTTCTTTTTATCTCTTCCTATTTTAAGATCCACACTACCACTTTCTTTATGGGGCTGACCATGTACAACAGCCAAATAAGTTTTCAATACTAATCTATTTTTAAATTGTGAGGATAAATTCACATGAGATTTATCATTCTTAGCAACA
>NZWF02000012.1 GCA_002701605.2 bacterium | reverse complement strand
TTTACTGTGCTAAATCTTTCACCAAGGAGTGATTTTATTTGTGATACAAATTCTTCATTCATTAGTGAATATTATAAACATAATTATAAAAAAATATTTTAAATTATATTTTACTTAGCTTCTGTCTCTGGCTTTACTTCTTTACCTGCTGACTCTTCTTTATTTCCCATCCAAGATGGCCTTTCATCCCATTTCTTTGAAATATAAGAACAGCTTTGAAGTGAAGCTGAAAGCATAAACATTAAAACTAATAACTTTAAGAATTTCATATTAATTTTCTCCTAATAGAAACTATAATATATTTTAATATTATTTAAATATTTAAAAAAAATAAGGGAGCAGTTTTACCTGCTCCCAGTCTAACAAAGGGACTGTTAGAATTTAAGTTGCGCTTGAATTCTGATAATATCATCTGTTGCATCTTTACCAGCTTTTTCTTCTACAAGCTCTACATAATCAGCTTGGATTTTTAAATTGTGTCCAGCAAAGTATTTAGAAATACCATATGTAGTTTCAATATGGTTATCTCCTCTGGAATTTGCTCCAGTTGATTCATCCATTACTGCATATCTGTAACCAAACATTAAACCACTTGGTAATGTATATGAGAATTGATGTCTATAAAAATCAGTTGATGCTTTTCCAACCGCAGCATTATCACTATCTTTACCACTTAGTTTTGAGTAGTTATATTCATATGCAAAACCTTTCATTTTGGCTGCAAAGTCATATGTTAAAGCTGTTACATCTAAGTCAGTAGTAGCAGCTGGAGTCATTCCAGCATTTTCCATTGCTAATTCGATTTTGTCTAAGATATCATCTAGCTTTCCTTTAACAAAATCATTCCCTGCATCATTTCTGATTTCATAGTCAGCATTTACACTTAAATTGTTCCAGTGAACATAAGCAACACCTGCTCTAACTTTTAAATCACCACCTTTTAAATCACCTTGTTTAAATTTGTATTTACCAAAAGGTGTAATTTGTGCTCTATAAGCATGAAGGTGGTCATCAGTATTTCCACTTTGCTTAAAGAAAGACTCAGTGTTATTTCCACCAGTTCCTGAACCAAAGAAGTATGTAAATTGAACCTGATCTTTTACTGGAGTAAGATCAATTTTGATACCATGATCTCTTTCCCAAATATGTCTTTTTGCTGATCTATCAACAAATTCTAGGCTACTTGATGAAGTTTGTTCTTCAGAATCAAAAGGTACTTTCATTTGACCAAGTGTAATCTTGAACATTCCTTTTTTATAACCAAAAAAAGCGTCTTCAATACCAAGACCACCTTCTTTTGTACCGCCAGCAATCTCCTCACCATTTTTGTCTGAGTTGAAAACATACTTATAAAAAATANTAGGGCTATATGCATAACCTTTTAAAGCTATTTGGAACCTTCTTGTACCATATTCATAGCCTGTTCCGTCTTGTGTATCATCACTTTTTTCAAATCTATCCATACGAGCTTGAATTCTTGTACCTATAGATAGTTTAAAAGCGTCACCAGACTTAAAAGTNAAACCTTTTCCAGCTTTCCAACTGACTTTAAAATCTTTACCTTTTNTATTAATGTCAGTACCAAAAGTGGAGCCAAATTTATCATAAGCTGAATCNCCATCCATATTCGCTGAAGCAACTTCCTTAGAAAATGCAGCAGGTGCAACGAAAAGAGAAGCAAATAATAAACAAATAATTGCTAAATTTCTCATGTAAACCTCCTTGAGAATTTATAAAAATTTTGATTTAAATATATTTTTTGATTGTTAAGNTTNTGTTAAGNTNCAGTTAAAGTCGAGTTAATTAAAAAATGNATNCTACTTTACTTNCAAAANTAAGATATNNAGAAATNTAAAATTTNTGTTAAGAATTTGTTAATTCCAANNTNTTTTACTTTNANTAANAGAATATTATTTAATAATTGATATTATGGATAAATTAATTGCAATTGCTGAGGANGAAAAAGACCTTGCTGAAATATTATCGATCAATTTNAATAATGAGGGTTATAAAACTAAAATTTTTNCAAATGGTCTAGANCTTTTAAAATTTTGTGANTTAATANTTCCTGACNTAATANTACTAGATATAATGATGCCAANCTTAGATGGTATTGAAACATGTAAGCTTCTTAGAAAAAAATCCAAACTTGAAGATGTGCCTATTATTTTTATAACAGCAAAGGNNGCTGAATCTGATATTGTAGTAGGTCATGANGTTGGTGGAAATGACTATCTAGTAAAACCAGTAAGCACCCAAATACTACTTTCAAAGATTAGAAGGTTCTTAAATAGGTCACCGAACATCATCGATCAAAATTTATTAAAATTTAATGAAATAATTATTAATATGGATTCCTATACTACAACTGTAAACCAAAAAAAAATTCAACTTACTACAACAGAATTTTTACTACTTGAGGCCCTATTAAAAAATATAGGAAGAGTCTTGTCTAGGGATCAACTAATTAAAAGAAAAAGAATTTGGGGTGACGATAAAGTAATATATGATAGAACAATTGATGTACATGTTAAAAATCTCAGAGAAAAATTAGGCTCTGGTGGAANATATATCAAAACTGTTAGAGGGATAGGTTACAAAATAGAAACAGATGATTAATATTTTTGAACGAAGAAGATATTTAATTATTTTAATAACAATACTTTATTTTTTTGGTATTTTAGAGCAGATTTTTAATAGTAAAAATATTNTAGATTTTTTAGCTAATCCATTTTTTCAACTATCAACTATAATTTATCTTTTTTCTGTNACTTTTGTAGTCAANTTAATATCTTCAGCAAAAAANATTAAAAAACTTTCTAATGAAATAATTAGTGGGGAATTTACAANTGACATAAATTTAGTTAATGCAAAAGATTCCTATGATAAAGCAACATATGAAATTATAGACTCTTTTTCAAAAGAACTATCAAAAGAAAAAAATTCTGTAAGTGAATTAGAAAATATTCTAGCAAATATAAAATTTGGTTTGATGGTAATTGAAAGTAAAGAAGATAGAATTATTTATATAAACAATGAACTTAAAAAAATAATAGAGATTCCAAATACTGAGCAATGTCTTAATAAGAAATATTGGGAAATAATTCTAAATAATTCATTTAATGATATTGTCAACTTAGCTAAGAAANATAAATCTTATGTAAAAGATGAAATAAACTTTGGGGTAATTCAAGATAAAACTTTATTAATNAGAATTNGATTTATTAATAATGATAAAGATAAANTATTGATAACTATAAATGATGTTACAGAGAATAGGCAGATAACTAAAATTAAAGAAGAGNTAGTTTTAAATGTATCTCATGAATTAAGAACTCCATTAAGTGGAATAATTGGAGCAATTGAATATTTAAACCAAAATTTAAAAAACGAAGATAAAACAATCAATAAAATGATTGATATAATTCAAAGGAATTCAAACAGATTAAACGAAATAACTCAAGATTTACTTAGCCTATCAGAGATTGAGAATAAAGAAAAAAATGGCCAGCTAAAAAGAAACGTGGTTGATCTTAGAGAAATTATTAAAAATGCGGAAGGAATAATTTTTTCCACTCAAAAAATAAAAGAAGTTAAAATATNAAAAAATTATCAAAATGCACCGATACCTTTCAATGGCTTTGCAAATGAACTTGAAAAAATATTTACAAATATCCTGCAAAATTCATTAAAATTTATCTCAAATAATGGAAAAATTGAGATAAACATTAAACAAAATATAGATAAAATTATAATTGAAATTAAAGACAATGGTCCTGGTNTAAGNCCTAAAGACCTAGAAAAAATTTTTGAGAGATTCTATACAGTTGATNCNAGTAGATCGAAAGAGTTAAGCGGNACTGGGCTTGGGTTAAGCATCGTTAAACATGCAGTCAATCTNCATGAAGGTCAAATTGAAGCCTTACCATCTAATGANGGTGCACANTTTAAAATCACATTACCCATAGTNAATTAACTNTAAGTTTACAAANCCTTAACAAAATCTTAACANANCTCNCTTTTACTTNATATAAAATATTAAGGAGGAATTTATGAGAAAATTCTTATCANTTTTTNTANTATTTGTTCTTATAACAGTCCCAGGTTTTGCTCTAGAAGTTGACAAAGCAATTCCATCTTATAAAAAAGTAAGTGGTGTTAGTGGAACAATTTCAAGTGTCGGATCAGACACTATGAATAACATGATGGCATTATGGTGTGAAGGTTTTACAAAGGTTTACCCAAATGTTAAGTGCCAGATTGAAGGAAAGGGTTCAAGTACTGCTCCACCAGCTCTAATTGCTGGAACAAGTAATATTGGCCCAATGTCTAGAAAAATGAAGGGTAAAGAAGAGAAAAAATTTGAATCCGCTTTTGGTTATAAACCAATAAGAATCAGAACTGCAATGGATGCACTTGCTGTTTTCCTTCATAAAGACAATCCAGTTGAATGTATGAGCATTAAACAAGTGGATGCTGTTTTTTCAAAAACCAGAAAATGTGGTGGTAGTGAAGATATAGTTGTTTGGGGACAACTTGGTCTTAAAGGAAAATTAAGATATAAGCCTATAAGCATCTATGGTCGTAACTCAGCCTCTGGAACTTATGGTTACTTTAAGAAAAAAGCTACATGTAAGGGAGATTATAAAGATTCTGTAAAAGAACAACCTGGATCATCTGCTGTTGTTCAAGGGATTACAAATGATCTTTATGCAATTGGATATAGCGGTATAGGTTATAAAACTTCAGGCGTTAAAGCTATAGCTTTAAGTAAAAAGGGTAAACCATGTGCTGATCCAACAGTTGCATCAATTGAAAAAGGAACTTATCCTTTAGCAAGATTCTTGCAATTTTATGTAAATCAAAAACCAGGTCAAAAGTTAGAACCATTGGTTTATGAATTTATACAATATGCTTTAAGTAAAGAGGGTCAAGAAGTTGTTATAAAAGATGGATATATTCCATTAAATAAAGCACAAGTTGACGATGTTTTAGCACAATTGAATAAATAGTAAGTAAGGAAAAAATTTTATGGCTCAATTTAAAACTGACTTAAAAAGGAAAATTGAGCCTTTCCGTAAACTTAAAGATAAAACCGCCAAAAGTATTTTCGCTTTTGGCGGTTTTTTTATAATTATTTCAATTTTTTTAATAATATTCTTTATTGGAAAAGAAGCTGTTCCATTATTTAAAAGTTATCAAGTTGACTCAAAAAAAAATTTTTTAACTAACAAAGAAATTGCTGGTGCCATTATTAATTTCTATCCAGATGAATATAATGAAAATCTTCTATTTGTTAACAAAAATGGTCAATTAAATTTTTATAATTTAAAGGAGAAGAAAGTTAGATACTCCTACTCTATAATCCTTTTAGAAGGTGAAAAAATTGTTTCATCAAACAGCTATCCTGCAAATACAAATAGAATTTTAGCTTTAGGAACTAGTAGTGGAAGAATTCTATCATTTAATTTAGATTATAAACTTCGATACACCTCTGATTTGGACAGAATTGTCGATCTTACAATAACTCCAAGCAAATCCTTTAAAATTAGTGAAAATGAAATTATTAAATTTGATCTTATCGAAGATACGGAATCCATTACTGCTGTAGCATTAGATTCAAAGGAAAAAATAAAATTTTTTTATAAAGAAGAAATTGATGAAGATGATTTATTTGAAAAAACACAAACATCTTCTGCAATAAAAGTCTATGATTTGATAGTTGATTTAAAGGATTCCCCCACTGATATAGGCTTATATTTTGATAAATCTTCAGTTGTAGTATCTACTAAAAATGGAGATTTATATCTATGGAATGTTGATGATGAAACAGTTGAATTATTACAAAAAAATAGTTTTTCAGAATTAAATATTAATGAAATTACAATGTTAAGTGGAAGAAATTCAATGGTAATTTCAGATGAGAATGGATTAAATTCTGTAATTTTTTTAATTAACAATAAACTTCAAAAAATAAGAGAACTTCCGAGGCATGAATATCCTATTCGACATGCATTTAGAGGAAATTTAAAAAAAATATTTACTTCGGTGGATACTGAAGGGAATGTAAAAATCAGCTCAACAACTTCGGGAAGAGAGCTTCTTAAATTTAAAATAAACGATTTCGAATTAATTAATTTTGCTTATAAAGATATTGGGCTATTAGCTTTAAGTGGAAATAATGTCGAAATAAATGAATTTGATATTGAACACCCTGAAACCAGTATAAAAAGCACATTTTCTAAAGTCTGGTATGAAGGTTTTGAAAAGCCTGAATATATCTGGCAATCAGCTGGAGGTACAGATGATTTTGAGCCAAAATTAAGCTTAATACCTCTTATTTTTGGTACTTTAAAGGGTACATTCTATGCTGTAATCTTCGCACTCCCAATAGCAATTTTAGCTGCAATTTGTGTTTCTCAATTTATGGCACCTAAACTTAAGAATACAATTAAGCCCGTTATTGAAATTATGGCAGCATTACCAAGTGTAGTTTTAGGATTTCTTGCTGGCCTATGGCTAGCACCAAGATTAGATTCGGTTCTTGTTGGAGTTATAATTTTTCCCATTTTATTGATTCTTACAGCTTTTATATTACCTCCAATATGGGAGAAGATAAAAGATAAGACCAAAGTTAAAACTGAAGGTCTTCAATTCTTTTTAATTTCAATTCCGGTAATACTTGTAATTTTTTACTTTGGTATATTTTTAGGAGATTTCATTGAAAATACTGTTTTCTTAGGAAGCTTTACCGATTGGCTCTATCAGTCAGCTGGAGTAAATTATGACCAGAGAAATGCATTAGTTATTGGAATTGCAATGGGATTTGCAGTAATACCTATAATTTTTACAATTTCTGAAGATGCATTATCTAATGTTCCTCAACATTTAGTATCTGGCTCCTTGGCTCTTGGAGCATCAAGATGGCAAACAGCATTAAAGGTGGTATTACCTAGTGCAAGTCCTGGAATATTCAGCGGTGTAATGATAGGTATTGGAAGAGCAATTGGAGAAACAATGATTGTTTTAATGGCAACTGGAAATACAGCTATTATGGATTGGGATATATTTAATGGATTTAGAACATTAGCTGCTAACATAGCAGTTGAAATACCTGAAGCACCTGTTGGTGGAAGTTTGTATAGAATGCTGTTTCTATCTTCAATCATATTATTTATGTTTACATTTATTATCAACTCTATTGCCGAAACTGTAAGAATTAGGTTAAGAAAAAAATATAAGGAACTATAAAAAAAGAGATGAAAAAATATTTTCAAGATGGATCTACTTATGTATGGCTAACTGGTGTCATGGCATCATTAAGCATGTTATTAG
>NZWF02000027.1 GCA_002701605.2 bacterium | reverse complement strand
TTTGCTCTAGCATAAACAGTAAAGGTTTTTAATTCACTTTTAACATTAACATCAACAACACTCAAGGATGTTATAAAATTATCAATCTCTGGATCTATTTGTTCTTTAACCTTTAAATACTGTTTCATCTTAGCATCAGAAAAGGTTGAAGTATAAGAAAGCCAAACATTTTTCTTAATTTCTTTTAGTGCTTTATCCATGTCATCAGATTTTGGTTTTTTAAAAAAGAAACCAGGTTCATAACTTAAAGTAGCTGATGTTTTTATTTCGAGTTCTTGAGCAAAAATATTATTAGTAAAAACAAGTAATAAGAAAAATGATATAATTCTCAACATTAATTATAATTATTGGATTAAAATGAAATTTTTCAACATAAAATTTTTAATACTTTTATTAATGCTTTCATGTTCTTCTCAAGAAGACTCAATTTTGATTTCGAAAAAGGGTGAAATAAACTTCTTAGAAGGAAGTGTTCAAATTGATATTTCGTCAATTAACTCGAACAAACTAAAGCCATATATATTTAAGATATTTAATCAAGCAATGCCTGATGTTAGGCTTGCCTTCTTGTCAGACTCTAAAGGAGAAAGCTACCCCTATAATGCAAAAGTTATTATAAATGAAAGGTTTAAAGATTATTCTTCAAGGAATTATACTTATCCTAAATGTATAGACTTTAATTTTAAAAAGTTTAAATGTTTAGAATCAGTTGATACTAGGGTTTATTGTTCAAAAAATACATATAGTACTGACATGAGCATATTTGTGTTTTTTAACAGTCAAAGAATCTTATTGGATAGAAGATTGATTGTTAGTGAGGACGAAGATTGCTCTGAGAATAATCCTTCACCATTAAATTACTATGATTTAGCAATCCAAAATGATTATTTATTAGCCGAAGTAATTGTTGAACAGATAGCTCTTGGCATGTTGAGTAATTGAAATAAAAACCATGATCTCGTTGAATAAAGAAATCGTAAATTGTAAAAAATGTAAGCGCCTTGTTGAATTTCGAGAAAAAATAGCTTCTGAAAAAAGAAAACAATATGAGAACGAAGTATATTGGGGAAAACCAATAACTGGCTTTGGAGAGATAAATGCTCAAATAATTATTGTTGGATTAGCTCCTGCTGCCCATGGTGGAAATAGAACAGGACGAGTATTCACAGGAGATAAATCAGCTACATTTTTATATAGATGTCTTAATAAAGTAGGAATTAGTAACCTTAATGATTCAACCAAAATAGATGATGGCTTAAAGTTAAAAAAAACTTATATTACAACAGCTCTGAAGTGTGTCCCTCCACAAGACAAACCAACAGCAAATGAACTTATTGAGTGTTTTAATTTTTTTAAACAAGAAATAGATGAACTGAAAAAATCAAAGAAAATTATAGCTTTAGGAAAAATTGCTTTTGATGCATGCATAAAATATTATAAAAAATTTTACAATTTTAATGATAAAGTAAAATTTATACACTCAGAAAAATATCTTATGCCTGACAATAAGGAACTATATTGTTGTTATCATCCTAGTCCAAGGAATGTAAACACTGGAAGAATAAATGAAAAAATGATGATAAGTTTCTTAAAGAAAGTCTTTGAATTATAAGAGCAGAAATTCATATTGTAAGTCGCACTCAAGGGGGTATGAATCTCTGCTCTTATTCTTATATTTTCAGAATAAAGGAATTTAAATATTTTTACAAACCTTTTTTTATAATTTATCAAAAAAATAATGTACCGATTTGGTATATATACCAAAATGGTATATAATTTATATTAAATATGAGTAAAGATGCACAGTTTCACTTAAGAATTGACAGAAATATTTATAATCAGCTAAGCAAAATTGCAAAAAAAGAAGGTAGGAATTTATCAGATGTGATAAGAGAGGCTATTGCCGAACTTATCAATTCAAGAAGCTACATAGGTCAAAATAAATCTTCATCAAAAGATATTGGAAAAAACGAGAACACTGCAGTGGAAAAAATAATTGAATCATTAGCTGATGGTTATTACAAAAGAAATACAAACAATACGAAAACCAAGAAAGCAAATAAGAAGAAGAAGAAAACAATCGAAGAAATCTTTGAAAATCTTATCTATGATTAAAAAAATATTTTATAATAATTCTTTTTATTTATATTATTTTAAATAAATGAAAAATAATTATCTCATATCTACTGATCTTGATGGAACTTTTCTTGGCCATGAAAATTTTGATTATAAAGTTAATGAGATATTAATATCTAAAATAGCTCAAAGGAATATTCCAATAATTTTTAATACTAGTAAAACTTTTGATGAAGTAATTGCTATTAAAAACGAATTAAAGCTTTATATGCCTTTTATAGTAGAAAATGGTTCAGGAATTTTCTATCCTATTAAAAATAATAAATCAAAAAATAANTATTCGAAAAATGATTTTAAACTTATNTCGNATGGTCNNACNCGNAATGATATAAATAAAATAATTAATCTGCATTTNTCTGAATTTTCTNCTTNTTTCAAANTGACGAATGAACTAAGCANNGANGAATTAATAAAAATTTCAGGATTACCNNAAGNAAAATTAAANAATTTATTAAATAGNGAATTTAGTGAATTATTAGTTTGGAAGTCTAANCAAAAGAAATTNCAAGATTTTAAATCTAAATTNTCAGAATTTGGTCTTTCTNTTACAAAAGGGGCACGTTTCTTGCATCTTAAAGGTCAAGCTAACAAGGGAGTTGCATTGAAAGATCTTATAAATTATATGAAAAAAGCTAAAAAAATTGATAATTACAAAGTAATTGCTCTTGGAGACAGTGAAAATGATATAGAAATGTTNCAAATGAGTGATNATCCCTTTTTAATAAAAATACCTAANAGAAGTTTTATTAAATTTAAAAGTTCTCAAAAAGCAAGAAAATCTATNAATCCAGCACCNCTTGGTTGGAAAGAGTCAATATTATCACTAGATGACTTTAAACAAATAATNTTAGAGGAAGTATAATGTCAGATTTTCATCAAAATGGAATTATATCAACTCTTCATAATTTCAAAATTAAAACAAAGAGTGAAGTTGAAAAGGAGTTGAAGATTTTTTCAAGAAAAAGACCAATCCAACTTATATTACCTTCCCTATTTTCAGAAATAAAAAGACCTGCACTAAAAAGAATTATTAATGAATTAAATAAAGTGGATTACATTAACGAGGTAATAATAGGTCTTGATCAAGCATCGGAGGAAGAATTCAAAGAAGCAAAGGAATTTTTCTCTACTTTAAAAATTAAACATAAAATTCTGTGGAATGATGGACCTAACTTAATAAAATTAGATAAGGAACTTGCAAAAATTAATCTTAGCCCACAAAACTTTGGAAAAGGAAGAAATGTTTGGTATTGCATGGGATATTCAATTGCATGTGATAATGCTGAAGCTATCGCTATACATGATTGTGATATAAAAACTTATACGAACGAAATTCTANCCAAACTTATATATCCAGTTGCNAATCCAAAGTTAAACTTTGAATTTTGNAAAGGATATTATCCAAGAATTTCTAAAAGTAANATCAATGGNAGGGTATCAAGACTATTGGTAACNCCTCTTATTAAAGCATTAAAAAAAATAATAGGACCTTCNGAATATCTAGATTTTATGGATTCATTTAGNTACCCACTCGCAGGTGAATGTTCTTTTAGAAAAAGGATTTTGCGGGAGGTTAGAATACCAAGTGATTGGGGTCTTGAAATTGGAATTTTATCTGAGATGCATAGAAATTATAGGAANAGCAGAATCTGNCAGGTTGATATTGCAGATGAGTATGATCATAAGCATCAGGATTTATCACCTGATGATTCAAGCAAAGGTTTATCAAAAATGTCAGTTGATATAGCTAAAACCCTATTAAGGAAACTTGCAACTCAGGGCAATACTTTCAGTATGGAGAATTTTAGAACTCTTAAAGCTACTTATTATAGAATCGCCCTTGATTTTGTGGAAATCTACAAAAAAGATTGTGAAATGAATTCTATAAATTTGGATATACATAAAGAGGAGAAAGCTGTTGAGCTATTTGCAGAAAATGTAATGAAAGCAGGTGAANNATTTTTAGATAAACCTTTAGAGACACCNTTTATACCTACATGGAATCGTATAGANAGTGCTAANCCAGGATTCATGAAAAGACTNAAAAAAGCCGTTGAATCNNACAATTAAAATGATTGAGGAATTTAAAGAAAGAGTAAATTTACACTTAAAGAAAATTTATCGTGGAATACAACTTAACGAAAAAATAGAAACTATTGGAAAAGACCTAATTGANATTATTGGAAAAGGTAGAAAATATCAAAATAGATCTAAGAATTTAAGTTCATGGTCAGAAAAGGATTGTATGTTAATCACATACGGAGATTCCATTAAGGGTAACAATAAAGTTCCACTTAAAAATTTGAAAGAGTTAATAACAAAAAAATTTCCCAAAACATTTACGATTATTCATATTTTACCTTTCTTTCCCTTCAGCTCTGACGAAGGNTTTTCGGTCAAAAACTTTTATGAGGTCAATAAAGATCTTGGNGAATGGGATGATATAAAAGAAATATCAAANAATTACCTNNTTATGAGTGATTTGGTTATCAACCATATGTCCAGTCAAAGTAAGTGGTTTCAGAACTTCCTGAATAATAAGGAAAAAGGAAAAAATTTTTTTTTAAAAGTTGATCCATCTATCGATCTAAGGAAAGTCTTTAGACCAAGAGCATCAAGTATTGTTAAAAAAGTTCAAATAAATGGAAAATCTGAAAATATTTGGTGCACCTTTAGCCATGATCAAATTGATTTTAACTTTAAAAATCCTGATGTNNTNAGAGAATTTGTGAAAATTATAAAATTCTATTTAGANAATGGAATAAGACTTTTTAGACTTGATGCAATTGCNTTTATATGGAAGGANAAAGATACTAATTGTATNAATCTAAGTCAAACACATGAAATAGTTAGGTTAATTAGGACATTGCTAGATTATACTTACGAGAATACCGTTCTACTAACAGAAACAAATATATTAAAAAGAGAGAATCTAAGTTATTTTGGAAATGGGAACGAAGCTCACTGGATTTATAATTTTTCACTACCTCCCCTTCTACTTCATACTATGATAACTAGTGACTGTACAAGATTAAGGCAATGGGCAATGACAATGCCGCCCACTCAAATGGGAAATTCATACCTAAATTTTATATCATCTCACGATGGAATTGGATTGAGGCCTGCTGAAGGATTGCTTAATAATAAAGAATTACATATATTAGCAGAAACAATGGTCAAATTTGGTGGAAGAATATCATCAAGAGAAAATAACTGTGGAGATCTTTCACCTTATGAAATAAATATATCTTCTGTGGATGCATTTAGTGGAGATATTAATGGTCCAGATGAATATAGTTTTGAGAGGTTTATGTGTGCTCATGCAATAATGCTTGGATTAGAAGGTGTTCCTGCAATTTATATAAATTCATTTTTTGGAAAAAAGAATGATTATATAGGATTAGAAAGAACAAANGTTAACAGGTCCATTAANAGATATAGATGGAATGATATTGAGGTAAAAGATATTCTTTCTGATAAATATAGTCATAATTCAAGAAAGTTNGAAGCACTAAAATATTTAATAGAANTAAGGTCATTACAACCTGCTTTTCACCCTAATGCTCAACAATTNATATTACAATTAGGAAAAAAGGCTTTTGGTTTTTACAGACAAAGCATAGACAAAANGCAAACTATTTTTTGNATAAGCAATGTAACAAAAACNTATAATTCAATTTCCTTAATAGATCTAGATATTAAATTATCGGGAAAATGGAATGATTTGATACTTAAAGAATCACTTGAATTTGATNAGGACTATCTACATTTGAAACCATTTCAAACTGTNTGGATTTCAAATCAAATATAAATAAAACTTAATCATCTGTGATAATATTACTGTAAATGAGAATATGTGAGATAATTGCTAACAAAAAATACAAGCGAATTTTAAAAACTATTGCTGATAANCAAGGAGCAATAGATTTTTGGTGGTCATCAGAACTAGAAGATGGAAGACAAATTTACACCATGGTAGTAACAGATGATGCAAGGCAATCATTGATTGATAGCATTCAAGTTTTATTTGAANATGATAANGAAGCAAAAATACTTATTCTGCCTGTTGATGCATCAATACCAAGACTACAAGAGGATAAAGATAAAAATTCTGATATTAAATCAAAAACAACTAGGGAAGAACTTTTTGAACAAGTAAGTAANGGAATCAATTTTAATATAAATTATGTTTTTATGGTAATCCTTTCATCTATAGTAGCAACTATTGGCTTATCAGAGGATAATATTGCAGTCGTTGTTGGAGCTATGGTAATAGCACCTCTTTTAGGTCCCAACCTAGCTCTATCTTTTGCAGCTACAATAGGATCAAAAAAACTTGCAATATCTTCACTTAAGTCATTAATTATAGGTATAGCATTGACATTAGGAATTACTTTTTCTATTTCATTTTTTTCTGATATNAATTCATTGAGTAATGAAATAATTTCAAGAACTAAAGTTGGTCTTGGTGATATTGTTTTAGCACTAGCATCCGGTGCTGCNGCNGCACTTTCAATGACAACTGGTATNTCTGCNTCNCTNGTTGGTGTTATGGTTTCTGTTGCACTACTNCCCCCTGCTGCAAGTTTTGCAATTTTATTGGCAAATGAAAGATATGAAATGGCAGCAGGAGCTTTNATTTTATTGCTAATNAATACTGTTTGTGTCCAGCTATCTGGAAGCCTAACNTTTATCTGTCAAGGATTCAGAGGAAGAACTTATTTAGAAAGGGAGGAAGCAAAGAGTGGACTTACAATTTTCATGTCTTTTTGGATTATTATAATAAGCATATTAGTTGCAAGTGCCCTATATGCAAACTAATTGGTTTTATGGATATTCAATGGATACAGGAAATGCTTAAAGGTAATTTTATTGAGGAGCTAGGAATAGAATTCATAGAAAAAAAAGATTTAGGAGTGATTTTAAAACTAAATGCATCAAAGAAGTTAATGGCCCCAAATGGATACATTCATGGAGGAGCAATTACTTCTCTTGCAGATACAGCTTGTGGCATAGGTGCATTCTTA
>NZWF02000003.1 GCA_002701605.2 bacterium | reverse complement strand
AAATATTTAAAAAAAATAAGGGAGCAGTTTTACCTGCTCCCAGTCTAACAAAGGGACTGTTAGAATTTAAGTTGCGCTTGAATTCTGATAATATCATCTGTTGCATCTTTACCAGCTTTTTCTTCTACAAGCTCTACATAATCAGCTTGGATTTTTAAATTGTGTCCAGCAAAGTATTTAGAAATACCATATGTAGTTTCAATATGGTTATCTCCTCCGGAATTTGCTCCAGTTGATTCATCCATTACTGCATATCTGTAACCAAACATTAAACCACTTGGTAATGTATATGACAATTGATGTCTATAAAAATCAGTTGATGCTTTTCCAACCCCGGAATTATCACTATCTTTACCACTTAGTTTTGAGTAGTTATATTCATATGCAAAACCTTTCATTTTGGCTGCAAAGTCATATGTTAAAGCTGTTACATCTAAGTCAGTAGTAGCAGCTGGAGTCATTCCAGCATTTTCCATTGCTAATTCGATTTTGTC
Source organism: bacterium (assembly GCA_002701605.2). GTDB lineage: Bacteria > Desulfobacterota_D > UBA1144 > UBA1144 > UBA1144 > TMED126. The sequence goes on along the minus strand of NZWF02000003.1, from coordinate 28,143 downwards.
TAAGATATCATCTAGCTTTCCTTTAACAAAATCATTCCCTGCATCATTTCTGATTTCATAGTCAGCATTTACACTTAAATTGTTCCAGTGAACATAAGCAACACCTGCTCTAACTTTTAAATCACCACCTTTTAAATCACCTTGTTTAAATTTGTATTTACCAAAAGGTGTAATTTGTGCTCTATAAGCATGAAGGTGGTCATCAGTATTTCCACTTTGCTTAAAGAAAGACTCAGTGTTATTTCCACCAGTTCCTGAACCAAAGAAGTATGTAAATTGAACCTGATCTTTTACTGGAGTAAGATCAATTTTGATACCATGATCTCTTTCCCAAATATGTCTTTTTGCTGATCTATCAACAAATTCTAGGCTACTTGATGAAGTTTGTTCTTCAGAATCAAAAGGTACTTTCATTTGACCAAGTGTAATCTTGAACATTCCTTTTTTATAACCAAAAAAAGCATCTTCAATACCAAGACCACCCTCTTTTGTACCGCCAGCAATCTCCTCACCATTTTTGTCTGAGTTGAAAACATACTTATAAAAAATACTAGGGCTATATGCATAACCTTTTAAAGCTATTTGGAACCTTCTTGTACCATATTCATAGCCTGTTCCGTCTTGTGTATCATCACTTTTTTCAAATCTATCCATACGAGCTTGAATTCTTGTACCTATAGATAGTTTAAAAGCGTCACCAGACTTAAAAGTCAAACCTTTTCCAGCTTTCCAACTGACTTTAAAATCTTTACCTTTTGTATTAATGTCAGTACCAAAAGTGGAGCCAAATTTATCATAAGCTGAATCCCCATCCATATTCGCTGAAGCAACTTCCTTAGAAAATGCAGCAGGTGCAACGAAAAGAGAAGCAAATAATAAACAAATAATTGCTAAATTTCTCATGTAAACCTCCTTGAGAATTTATAAAAATTTTGATTTAAATATATTTTTTGATTGTTAAGCTTGTGTTAAGTTCCAGTTAAAGTCGAGTTAATTAAAAAATGGATACTATTTTACTTACAAAAATAAGATATTAAGAAATGTAAAATTTCTGTTAAGAATTTGTTAATTCCAAAATTTTTTACTTTCATTAAGAGAATATTATTTAATAATTGATATTATGGATAAATTAATTGCAATTGCTGAGGATGAAAAAGACCTTGCTGAAATATTATCGATCAATTTAAATAATGAGGGTTATAAAACTAAAATTTTTTCAAATGGTCTAGACCTTTTAAAATTTTGTGAATTAATAATTCCTGACCTAATAATACTAGATATAATGATGCCAAACTTAGATGGTATTGAAACATGTAAGCTTCTTAGAAAAAAATCCAAACTTGAAGATGTGCCTATTATTTTTATAACAGCAAAGGGAGCTGAATCTGATATTGTAGTAGGTCATGAAGTTGGTGGAAATGACTATCTAGTAAAACCAGTAAGCACCCAAATACTACTTTCAAAGATTAGAAGGTTCTTAAATAGGTCACCGAACATCATCGATCAAAATTTATTAAAATTTAATGAAATAATTATTAATATGGATTCCTATACTACAACTGTAAACCAAAAAAAAATTCAACTTACTACAACAGAATTTTTACTACTTGAGGCCCTATTAAAAAATATAGGAAGAGTCTTGTCTAGGGATCAACTAATTAAAAGAAAAAGAATTTGGGGTGACGATAAAGTAATATATGATAGAACAATTGATGTACATGTTAAAAATCTCAGAGAAAAATTAGGCTCTGGTGGAAGATATATCAAAACTGTTAGAGGGATAGGTTACAAAATAGAATCAGATGATTAATATTTTTGAACGAAGAAGATATTTAATTATTTTAATAACAATACTTTATTTTTTTGGTATTTTAGAGCAGATTTTTAATAGTAAAAATATTCTAGGTTTTTTAGCTAATCCATTTTTTCAACTATCAACTATAATTTATCTTTTTTCTGTAACTTTTGTAGTCAAGTTAATATCTTCAGCAAAAAAAATTAAAAAACTTTCTAATGAAATAATTAGTGGGGAATTTACAACTGACATAAATTTAGTTAATGCAAAAGATTCCTATGATAAAGCAACATATGAAATTATAGACTCTTTTTCAAAAGAACTATCAAAAGAAAAAAATTCTGTAAGTGAATTAGAAAATATTCTAGCAAATATAAAATTTGGTTTGATGGTAATTGAAAGCAAAGAAGATAGAATTATTTATATAAACAATGAACTTAAAAAAATAATAGAGATTCCAAATACTGAGCAATGTCTTAATAAGAAATATTGGGAAATAATTCTAAATAATTCATTTAATGATATTGTCAACTTAGCTAAGAAAAATAAATCTTATGTAAAAGATGAAATAAACTTTGGGGTAATTCAAGATAAAACTTTATTAATTAGAATTGGATTTATTAATAATGATAAAGATAAAATATTGATAACTATAAATGATGTTACAGAGAATAGGCAGATAACTAAAATTAAAGAAGAGTTAGTTTTAAATGTATCTCATGAATTAAGAACTCCATTAAGTGGAATAATTGGAGCAATTGAATATTTAAACCAAAATTTAAAAAACGAAGATAAAACAATCAATAAAATGATTGATATAATTCTAAGGAATTCAAACAGATTAAACGAAATAACTCAAGATTTACTTAGCCTATCAGAGATTGAGAATAAAGAAAAAAATGGCCAGCTAAAAAGAAACGTGGTTGATCTTAGAGAAATTATTAAAAATGCGGAAGGAATAATTTTTTCCACTCAAAAAATAAAAGAAGTTAAAATATCAAAAAATTATCAAAATGCACCGATACCTTTCAATGGCTTTGCAAATGAACTTGAAAAAATATTTACAAATATCCTGCAAAATTCATTAAAATTTATCTCAAATAATGGAAAAATTGAGATAAACATTAAACAAAATATAGATAAAATTATAATTGAAATTAAAGACAATGGTCCTGGCATAAGTCCTCAAGACCTAGAAAAAATTTTTGAGAGATTCTATACAGTTGATCACAGTAGATCGAAAGAGTTAAGCGGCACTGGGCTTGGGTTAAGCATCGTTAAACATGCAGTCAATCTTCATGAAGGTCAAATTGAAGCCTTACCATCTAATGATGGTGCACATTTTAAAATCACATTACCCATAGTCAATTAACTTTAAGTTTACAAATCCTTAACAAAATCTTAACAAATCTCCTTTTTACTTAATATAAAATATTAAGGAGGAATTTATGAGAAAATTCTTAACAATTTTTTTACTATTTGTTCTTATAACAGTCCCAGGTTTTGCTCTAGAAGTTGACAAAGCAATTCCATCTTATAAAAAGGTAAGTGGTGTTAGTGGAACAATTTCAAGTGTCGGATCAGACACTATGAATAACATGATGGCATTATGGTGTGAAGGTTTTACAAAGGTTTACCCAAATGTTAAGTGCCAGATTGAAGGAAAGGGTTCAAGTACTGCTCCACCAGCTCTAATTGCTGGAACCAGTAATATTGGCCCAATGTCTAGAAAAATGAAGGGTAAAGAAGAGAAAAAATTTGAATCCGCTTTTGGTTATAAACCAATAAGAATCAGAACTGCAATGGATGCACTTGCTGTTTTCCTTCATAAAGACAATCCAGTTGAATGTATGAGCATTAAACAAGTGGATGCTGTTTTTTCAAAAACCAGAAAATGTGGTGGTAGTGAAGATATAGTTGTTTGGGGACAACTTGGTCTTAAAGGTAAATTAAGATACAAGCCTATAAGCATCTATGGTCGTAACTCAGCCTCAGGAACTTATGGTTACTTTAAGAAAAAAGCTACATGTAAGGGAGATTATAAAGATTCTGTAAAAGAACAACCTGGATCATCTGCTGTTGTTCAAGGGATTACAAATGATCTTTATGCAATTGGATATAGCGGTATAGGTTATAAAACTTCAGGCGTTAAAGCTATAGCTTTAAGTAAAAAGGGTAAACCATGTGCTGATCCAACAGTTGCATCAATTGAAAAAGGAACTTATCCTTTAGCAAGATTCTTGCAATTTTATGTAAATCAAAAACCAGGTCAAAAGTTAGAACCATTGGTTTATGAATTTATACAATATGCTTTAAGTAAAGAGGGTCAAGAAGTTGTTATAAAAGATGGATATATTCCATTAAATAAAGCACAAGTTGACGATGTTTTAGCACAATTGAATAAATAGTAATTAAGGAAAAAATTTTATGGCTCAATTTAAAACTGACTTAAAAAGGAAAATTGAGCCTTTCCGTAAACTTAAAGATAAAACCGCCAAAAGCATTTTCGCTTTTGGCGGTTTTTTTATAATTATTTCAATTTTTTTAATAATATTCTTTATTGGAAAAGAAGCTGTTCCATTATTTAAAAGTTATCAAGTTGACTCAAAAAAAAATTTTTTAACTAACAAAGAAATTGCTGGTGCCATTATTAATTTCTATCCAGATGAATATAATGAAAATCTTCTATTTGTTAACAAAAATGGTCAATTAAATTTTTATAATTTAAAGGAGAAGAAAGTTAGATACTCCTACTCTATAATCCTTTTAGAAGGTGAAAAAATTGTTTCATCAAACAGCTATCCTGCAAATACAAATAGAATTTTAGCTTTAGGAACTAGTAGTGGAAGAATTCTATCATTTAATTTAGATTATAAACTTCGATACACCTCTGATTTGGACAGAATGGTCGATCTTACAATAACTCCAAGCAAATCCTTTAAAATTAGTGAAAATGAAATTATTAAATTTGATCTTATCGAAGATACGGAATCCATTACTGCTGTAGCATTAGATTCAAAGGAAAAAATAAAATTTTTTTATAAAGAAGAAATTGATGAAGATGATTTATTTGAAAAAACACAAACATCTTCTGCAATCAAAGTCTATGATTTGATAGTTGATTTAAAGGATTCCCCCACTGATATAGGCTTATATTTTGATAAATCTTCAGTTGTAGTATCTACTAAAAATGGAGATTTATATCTATGGAATGTTGATGATGAAACAGTTGAATTATTACAAAAAAATAGTTTTTCAGAATTAAATATTAATGAAATTACAATGTTAAGTGGAAGAAATTCAATGGTAATTTCAGATGAGAATGGATTAAATTCTGTAATTTTTTTAATTAACAATAAACTTCAAAAAATAAGAGAACTTCCGAGGCATGAATATCCTATTCGACATGCATTTAGAGGAAATTTAAAAAAAATATTTACTTCAGTGGATACTGAAGGGAATGTAAAAATCAGCTCAACAACTTCGGGAAGAGAGCTTCTTAAATTTAAAATAAACGATTTCGAATTAATTAATTTTGCTTATAAAGATATTGGGCTATTAGCTTTAAGTGGAAATAATGTCGAAATAAATGAATTTGATATTGAACACCCTGAAACCAGTATAAAAAGCACATTTTCTAAAGTCTGGTATGAAGGTTTTGAAAAGCCTGAATATATCTGGCAATCAGCTGGAGGTACAGATGATTTTGAGCCAAAATTAAGCTTAATACCTCTTATTTTTGGTACTTTAAAGGGTACATTCTATGCTGTAATCTTCGCACTCCCAATAGCAATTTTAGCTGCAATTTGTGTTTCTCAATTTATGGCACCTAAACTTAAGAATACAATTAAGCCCGTTATTGAAATTATGGCAGCATTACCAAGTGTAGTTTTAGGATTTCTTGCTGGCCTATGGCTAGCACCAAGATTAGATTCGGTTCTTGTTGGGGTTATAATTTTTCCCATTTTATTGATTCTTACAGCTTTTATATTACCTCCAATATGGGAGAAGATAAAAGATAAGACCAAGGTTAAAACTGAAGGTCTTCAATTCTTTTTAATTTCAATTCCGGTAATACTTGTAATTTTTTACTTTGGTATATTTTTAGGAGATTTCATTGAAAATACTGTTTTCTTAGGAAGCTTTACCGATTGGCTCTATCAGTCAGCTGGAGTAAATTATGACCAGAGAAATGCATTAGTTATTGGAATTGCAATGGGATTTGCAGTAATACCTATAATTTTTACAATTTCTGAAGATGCATTATCTAATGTTCCTCAACATTTAGTATCTGGCTCCTTGGCTCTTGGAGCATCAAGGTGGCAAACAGCATTAAAGGTGGTATTACCTAGTGCAAGTCCTGGAATATTCAGCGGTGTAATGATAGGNATNGGAAGAGCAATTGGAGAAACAATGATTGTTTTAATGGCAACTGGAAATACAGCTATTATGGATTGGGATATATTTAATGGATTTAGAACATTAGCTGCTAACATAGCAGTTGAAATACCTGAAGCACCTGTTGGTGGAAGTTTGTATAGAATGCTGTTTCTATCTTCAATCATATTATTTATGTTTACATTTATTATCAACTCTATTGCCGAAACTGTAAGAATTAGGTTAAGAANAAAATATAAGGAACTATAGAAAAAGAGATGAAAAAATATTTTCAAGATGGATCTACTTATGTATGGCTAACTGGTGTCATGGCATCATTAAGCATGTTATTAGTTGCTGGATTATTTATGTTAATTTTTTATTATGGTTTCAGCACCTTTTGGCAAAATGATGTTGCTACAATAAAGTTAAATGATGGTTCCTATATTTCAGGCGAATTTAAAAAAGAGGGTAAAAATTATGATAATGAAGATACTGTTCAATTAAAAATAGGAAATCGTGATTTATATGGACTAGACTTCAGATGGTTTAATAAAAAAAATATTGAAAGCATAAATTATAATAAAGAATTACTGCTTATCGAAAGAAATGAATGGGGAGTTTTTTATGGCTTTCCCAAAGAACTTTCAATTGAAAATGAAACAATTATTTATGAAACAGATAAAGATAGATTTTATCAAGCCCTTGAAGAAAAATTAAATTTCAAACAAGCTATTAGAAAAAAAATGGAGGATATAGAATATAAAATAAGCGAAATAAATTATAATTTAAGAAATTTAAATTTAGAAAAAAAATCCTCGGGTTCAATTCGAGTAAAAGAAATTGAAGGTGAAATTTTGTCCATAGAGGCAAAATATCAAATATTAGAAAAGGAGCTTTTTCAACAAGCCACTAAATTAAAAAAAATAAAACTATATCTATACACCTCTGATGGCTTGGAGAAAACTCTAACTTTAGACAATATAGAGAGATATATAAATCCTAATTCTTTATCTTTTTTTGAAAAAATTGGTCTTTATTTTAGTAAAATTTGGGAGTTTGTTAGCGATGACCCTAGAGAATCAAANACAGANGGTGGNGTTTTTCCTGCAATATTNGGNACNGTATTAATGGTTTTAATAATGAGCATAGTGGTATTGCCACTAGGAGTTATAGCTGCAGTCTATCTTAATGAGTATGCAAAACCAGGGAAATTTCTTAATTTTATTAGAATATGTGTAAACAATTTAGCAGGCGTCCCTTCAATTGTATTTGGTGTATTTGGACTTGGATTTTTTATATATGGAATTGGAGGAACACTTGATCAATTATTTTTTACAGAAGCTTTACCATCTCCAACATTTGGTACTGGTGGAATTTTATGGGCCTCTTTAACCTTAGCTCTTTTAACTGTTCCAGTAGTTATTGTCGCAACTGAGGAAGGATTAAATGCTGTCCCAAAAGGAATAAGGGANGGGTCACTTGCATTAGGNTCNACNAAATGGGAAACACTTAAAAACATTATAATTCCAAGTGCTACACCNGGAATATTAACTGGTTTGATACTTGCTATNGCAAGAGCTACAGGNGAAGTTGCACCATTAATGATTACNGGTGTTGTAAAACTGGCACCATCAATGCCTATAGACAGTTTTTTTCCGTATGTTCATTTTGAAAGGAAATTTATGCACCTCGGTTTCCATATTTATGATGTTGGTTTTCAATCACCTAACTCAGAGGCAGCACTTCCAATGGTATTTTCAACAACATTATTACTAATTCTTATAGTTATTACATTAAATTTAACAGCTATCTTATTAAGAAATAAATTAAAGAAAAAATATAAGGGGATGATATAAAATGAGCAAAGCAATAAGNATAGAGAATTTGTCTCTTTACTATGGAGAATCTAAAGCTTTAAAAGAGGTTACTTTAGATATAGAAGCTAATAAATCTACAGCTTTTATAGGGCCTTCAGGCTGTGGTAAATCTACATTACTAAGATGTCTTAATAGACTCAACGATTTAATTGAAGGAGTCAAAATTGAGGGTCAAATTAAAATTTCAGGAACGAATATATATGACCCATCTGTTGATCTAACTAATTTAAGAAGAAGTGTCGGAATGGTATTTCAAAAATCAAATCCTTTTCCACTTTCAATATATGAAAATATTGCTTATGGATTAAAAATAGCAGGTATTAAAGATAAAGATAAACTCGACCATGTAATAGAAAAGAGCTTAAAGGGTGCTGCACTCTGGGATGAAGTTAAAGATAGACTGAATGAATCGGCATATAGTTTGTCTGGAGGCCAACAACAAAGACTGTGTATTGCCAGAGCTATTGCTGTAGAGCCAACAATTTTATTGATGGATGAACCCTGCTCTGCATTAGACCCAATAGCNACTGCAAAAGTTGAAGAATTAATTAAAGAGTTGAAAAAAGATTATACAATTGTAATTGTTACTCATAATATGCAACAAGCATCTAGGGTATCTGACTATACAGCCTTTATGTTTTTAGGAGAATTAATTGAGTTTGATGAAACAAAGACAATATTTATGAATCCAAGTATTCAACAAACTAATGATTATATTAGCGGAAGATTTGGTTAATAATATTTTTTTTATAGAAATTATACTATTATAGAATAGGAGATTATAGATGACAGAACTAGAAGAAAGAATTGATAAAATAAGGCACTCTTTAGTTAATATGGCTTCTTTAGTGGAAGACAATATTAACAAGTCTCTAAAATGCCTTATAGACAGGAATAAATCATTATCAGATGAAATATTTGCTCAAGAATTAGAAGTAAATAACTTGGATAATGAAATTGATACTCAAGGAATTGAAACACTTGCACTATTTCAACCTGTCTCAGAAGACTTGAGATATATTGTTATGGCAATGAAGATTAATAAAGATTTGGAAAGAATTGGTGATCATGCAGTTGGAATAACAAGAAAAGCAGTAGAGCTTTTGGAGTACCCAACGGTGAAAGAATATATAGATTTACCAAATATGGCTTTCTCTGCCTCTAAAATGGTTAGCGACTCTATCAAATCATTTATCTCTGGAAATAAGCAATTGGCAATAGATGTTTGTGAAAGAGACAGGGAAATTGATAAATCGTATATCAAAATATCTGAAGAAATAATCTCTTTAATGAAAAATGATCCATCAATTATTGATGCAGCAAAATTTCTTTTATTGATATTAAAAGATGTAGAAAGAATTGGTGATTTAGCAACCAACATTGCTGAAGATACTTATTATATTCAAACTGGAACAATAATTAGACATGGAAACNTTATCTAATTTTTCTATTTGGTGCTTTATCTGAATCATTATAAATTTCTAATGCCTCTGGNAATAAAGCTTTTATATTTTCAATTCTCTGTAAAGTTGTAGGATGAGTGCTNANCCAAACAGGTGGTCGCTTTTTNCTTTTAGTTGCTTCATACATTGCTTCCCAAAATATCAATGCTTCNTCAGGGTTANACCCNGCTCTTGCCATGTATGTAAGTCCCATTCTATCTGCTTCATTTTCATGCTTCCTACTATAAGGCAAAATTACTCCAACCAAAACTGTAGGTAGATATGCTTGGAAAACTGCATATTGTATTGCTGGATCTTTATCTCTCATTGCAATTTGGACTGCAACTGCACCAACTTGAGCTAGGATTCCTATGCTAACTCTTTCTCCACCATGACGAGCAGTTGCATGTGCAATTTCATGCGCCATAACAGTGGCTACTTGAGCTTCATTATCCATGATATTTAAGATTCCATCATAAAAGGCTATTTTACCGCCGGGTAAGCACCAAGCATTTATTACGTCACCTTGAAAGACATTGAATTCCCACTGATAATTTTTCTCGGTCTGAAGAGCAATTCTATTTCCTACATCATTAACATATTCAACATATCTTTTATTTTTTGAAGGCTCTTCTTTTTCAAGNACTTGATTGTAAGCTTGTAAACCNAGCTGGAGTTCTTGGAACTCGGAAATTAAAATTAATTGACTTCTACCNGTAATTGGGACNGTACTGCAAGATATTACAAATAAAGATAAAAAGGTAAGAGCTATTACAAATTCTTTAAATAGTCTCTTACCTTTTAAAAAGCTTATCATCTAGTTATTTTGAAAAGAATTTTTTCATTCTTTCTATACCTTCATGAATATCATCATCATGAACAGCATATGTTATTCGAACGAAACCTTCTCCTTGGGTACCAAAAGCAGTTCCAGCAACTACAGCTACACCTGCCTCTTCAACTAATCTATCAGTAAATTCTTGTGAGCTTAAACCTGTACCTGTTATATCAGGGAAACAATAAAAAGATCCTGGAGGAGTTATACATTTTATACCAGGAACTTCATTTAAACCTTTAACCATGAGATTTCTTTTATGTTGAAGTAATTCACGTTTTTCATAAGTCCAATCTTGTGGTCCAGTTACCGCTTCATAGGCTGCTCTTTGAATAAAGGCTGCAACATTTGTTATAGAATCCTGAAGGAAAATAGATAGCTTAGTGATAATCTCTTCATTTGCTACAGCAAAACCAATTCTCCATCCAGTCATTGCATAAGTTTTAGACCAAGTATCAATAACGATACATCTATCTTTCATCTCAGGAATAGATGATATAGTTTTATGCTTTCCACCATCATATATAACCTGACTAAATATTTCATCAGTAATGACAAGTAAATTAGGATGTTTTAGAACAATCTTTGCAATCTCTTCAGGGTTTTCAACAATCTGACCATTAGGTCTTTGAGGTGTGTTAATAATTAATANTTTTGTCTTATCAGTAATCATTGCATCAAGCTTTTCTAAGTCATACTGCCAATCGTCTGTATTAAGTGGAGTGTGGTCAATTTTAGCATTGGCATATTTAGCCCAAACTTCATCAGGTGGATAGCCAGGGTTAGGGAAAATTACATGATCCCCATCTTCTAGTAATGTTAATAGTGTCATGGTTAGNGCATTCTTTGCACCAGCACAAATAATAACTTCTTCNGGTTTTGTTCCAGGTCTTCTTTCTTTCATAACTTCATAAGCAATGTGCTCTCTCAACTCAGGTAATCCTGGTCCTGGATCATATCTAACATAACCTGCATTCAATGCATCAACAGTTGCCTTCAAAATATGTTCAGGAGTTTCAAAATCTGAACCTTGATAATCTCCTTTTTCTAAATGAATAATTTTTTTACCAGTTTCTTTCTCAAGCTTCTTTGCTACACGCATGCTTGCCCACTGTTTTGGCAGTGTGAAGTGGTCAGTTCTTTTACTAAAATTGTATCCCATAATAATACCTCCGGGCCCTCTNAATATAACAATTCTTACTGATTGAAATAAAAATTATGAGATATATAATTCTTTTGTCAAATTGGTTTAATNAGAAATTAANATCAAAGTAAAAGAGAAAAAGTTGAGGGATGAAATTTGAAAATTGATAAAAATAAAAAAGTATCCGCTATCGAAGTGAAACCTGATAGAAAAATCTCAGAATTATTGGAATTAATGGAAAATACTGGATTTCAGGGTAAAAATCTTGCAAAATCAGTGTCAGTTTATGAAAAAATGATAAAAAACCCAGATGTTACTATCCTTTTTGGATATGCAGCCTCTTTATCAACTACTGGACAATGGAAAATTATTAACTGGTTATTGGAAAATAATTATATTGATATTTTAATTCCAACTGGTGCAAATATATCAGAAGATATAGTTGAAGCAATGGGTGGTGCATATATTCAACATACCCATAACTCCAATGATCCTAAACTTTTTGAAATGGGTTATAACAGATATTATGACATTCTTGGAGATGAGTCTGAATATCTTGATATGACGGAATTAATAGCTGAATTTATTTTAACTCTAGATGAAAATTACAATTATTCATCTAGAGAATTCTTAAAATTATTTGGTGATTGGCTCGGGGCAAAAGGAATAGAATCTATTGTTACCATTGCCGCAAAAAACAATGTACCTATTTTTTGTCCTGCTTTTGCTGATAGCCCATATGGTGATGCTGCATTAATAGCAAATTCAAAAAACTTTAAATTAAAAATTGATGCAATAAAGGATTACACCGAATATATGTCATTAGCTGAGCATTCTATAGAAACTGGTGTTGTTTATATAGGCGGTGGGGTTCCCAAAGATTGGATACAACTATTTTCAGTAACTGCTGACTTGTTATACAAAGATAGAAAAATACCTAACAGGAACGATGGAAGATTAAGAAAAGATATGGATGAGACAGAAACTTATTATCCTCATAAATATGCAATTCAAATAACTACTGATTCACCTCAGTGGGGTAGTCTCTCAGGCTGCACCTTTGAAGAGGCAGTTTCATGGGGTAAAGAAGATCCAGAAGGTGATCTCGTTCAATGCTATTGTGATGCAACAATTGCTTTACCGATTCTTAGTCATGGCTTATCCGAAAGATTAAAGGGCACAAAAAGAGCTGGAAAAAAATTAACTAAAATTTTCTAAAATTTCATTAAATTTATTAACTCTGTCGGATGAATTTTGATAAGACAAAATTCCATTTATGACTGCTATACCAGTTACTCCGGTTGATAAAACTTCTCTAGCATTAGATATCTCAATACCACCAATAGCAAAAATCGGGTAGCCAGGATGTTCGTTAATTATAGATTGCATCAAAGAAAAAGGTGTTGGCTCCCTATCGGGCTTTGTTTTGGTAAAATATGGTGTGCCAATGGCTACATAATCTGCACCTAAATTTTTAAATTTCTTTACTCTACTTGAATCTCCATAACATGATACACCTATCACTTTTTCTTCACCCAAAGCTTTCCTACATTCATTAAAACTTTGATCGTTTTTTCCAATATGCAAACCATCTGCCTGTGATTGCAATGCAACATTAAGATTGTCATTGATTATGAATAATGTTTTATATTTTGAAGTAATCTTCCTTAGCTCTTTTGCTTTATAAAGAACCTCATCTTCAGAAGCATCTTTAATCCGTAGTTGAAGTATATCTATATGATTAGACAAAAGATCTTCTATCAAACTAAAATAATTACTTTGATCAATTAACGATTCATCAGTAATCAAATAAAGTCCTTTTAATAAATCTTTCATTTTATAAATGCTTGTCCAAGACACTTAAAACTTTATCAATTGAATTATCAACATCAATTGGTAAATTCGAAAAAGTTGAAGAGATATCTGATAAATTACCGAGGTGATAATCAATTTTTGAATCTACAAATTTAAGACCGTGTGCTGTAGAGATAATCACAACTTTATCATTCTTTTTAATTACATTTTTTTTAACAAGCTTCTCAAATGCTGTTATGGCAACTCCAGTATGTGGACAGTTAAATGTACCTGTTAAATCTACTTTAGCTGTAGATGAAGCAAGTTCGTCTTCTGATGCTTGCTCAACAATACCATCAAATTCTTTAAGAATCTTAATTGCTTTTTTTACACTAACTGGATCACCAATTTGAATTGCATTAGCTAGTGTAGTTTTCGCTTTAACGGATTCAAAATTTTCAAAATTATTCAAATAACTAAGATATAAAGGGTTTGCATTTTCGGCTTGAGCACAAACAAGTCTTGGTAACTTTTTAATAAGACCCAAATCTCTTAACATTAAAAAACCTTTACCAAGTGCAGAGATATTACCCAAGTTACCACCTGGAATAATAACCCAATCAGGAATTTCCCAATTAAACTGTTGGCACAATTCTATGCTTATAGTCTTTTGACCTTCAATTCTTAAAGAATTAATTGAATTCGCAAGATATATGTTTTTCTCCTCGCAAACTTTCTGAACAATCTTCATACACCCATCAAAGTCTGAATCTATTGAAAGTACTGTTGCTCCATTTGCAAGTGGTTGAACAAGCTGAGCGACTGATACTTTATTTTTAGGTAAAAAAACTATTGATTTTATACCTGCAGCAGCACAATATGCACTCAAAGCAGCAGATGTATCTCCAGTTGAGGCACATGCAACGGCACTTATGTTTTTCCCATTCGAAATTAATTGCTTTACAGCAGAAACTAAAACTGTCATACCTAAATCTTTAAAAGAACCTGTATGGCTATTTCCACACATTTTGATCCATAGATCTTCAACACCAACTTGGGCGCCATATCTCTCGGCCCAAAAAAGATTGGTTCCACCTTCATACATTGATACAATATTTTCATCTTTTATAAATGGGACAACCCATTCTTTCTTTCCCCAAACACCACTTCCATATGGCCAATTTTGCTTTCTATATCTTGAATCAAAAAGGTCTTTCCAATATTTAGAATCATATTTAGCCAATGCTTCTAAGTCATGTGTAACTTCTAAAAGACTATTTGTTTCAGGACATCTATAAAGAATTTCTTCTATTGGATATTTATTGTTTGAATTCTCAATGCTTTGGTACCAACAATTAAAATTATCCACCCGACAACTCCTTTGACATTATTTCATAAGGTGGATTAACATTTTCCCATATTGCGAAACTTTCAGCTCCCTGATATGCAAGCATATTCATACCATTAACATATTTAGCTCCTTTGTTTTTAGCTGTATCTAACAATTTTGTTAAAGGAGGTGAATAAATTAAATCGTAAACACATTGATCACTTGAAATACTATCTGAATTAATTAACTCTGGATCAGAGTCTTTCATTCCAATTGGAGTACAATTTACAATAAGGTTTGAATCTTTGCATGTAGGATCTATATCATCATTCTCAATAATTTTAACCTTAGAAGTAAAGTTAAAGCTATCCAGATGTGTTTTTAATTCATCTGCCTTATCTTTGAATATATCAAAGATAAATATTTCCTTTACGTCATTAGAGCACAATTTAGAACATATAGCCTTCGATGCTCCACCAGCTCCCAAAACTAGTGCTGTTGTACCATTGGGGTTAAAACCATTATCATCAAACAATGATTTACTAAATCCTAGTCCATCAGTATTGTGACCCATTAGTTTCCCATCTTTTGAATAAAGTGTGTTTACAGAGCCAATTAGCTTAGCCTCGTCAGATAGAATGTCGACATATTTCATAACTTCTTCTTTGTATGGAATAGTCACATTAGAACCAGAAATTACTCCTGTTCTAATTAAGTCGCATATATTTTTAACCTCACTTGTATTAGGTGCCAAAGGAACATAACATGCATCAATATTTAACTTTTGAAAAGCAGCATTATGCATATTTGGTGATTTACTGTGTGTTATTGGATTTCCAATTACTGTATATACCTTTGTACTTCCTGATATCATATTTTTAAATCCTTAAAATATTTTTCTGCAAAAATTACATCCATCTTTATATTCTCTATAAGTTTTTCAACGGTTTCAAACTTTTTCTCATCTCTTATTCTGGTCAGAAATTCAATAGTTATGCTTTTACCATAAACTTGTTCATTAAAATTAAATATATGAGATTCAATTTGTAAATTAAAATTTCCAAATGTTGGCCTAAACCCAATGTTAGTAATACTTTTATGCTTTATATTATCAATTTCAACAAATGATACGTATACTCCAGGCTTAGGAAAAAATCGCCAACCTGTTTCTAAATTAGTTGTTGGAAAACCAATCTCTCTTCCTCGCTGTTCACCTTTAACTACAATACCATTAATTGAATAATTTCTTCCTAAGAAGTCTTTTACTTTATTGACATCGCCTTGAATTAGAAGCTGCTTTATGTAAGTTGAACTGACGGGAGAGGATCCAACCTTCTGAATATTTAAAGAATGAACTTTATATCTATTATTAGATATTTCTTCTAGAAACTTACTATTTCCTGAGGCCTGATGACCAAATCTGAAATTTTCACCTATAATTATATGAGACGGTTTATATTTATTTATAATAAAATCATTAGCAAATTGTAACGATGACATTTTTAACATTGAATCGTTAAATTCAATTTCATCAACAATATCTACTCCGTATAAATCTAACAACCTTCTTTTTTCATCATAGGGAACTATCAAGTCAATTTTCTTATCTAAAATTACTTCCCTAGGATGAGGCTTAAAAGTAATAACAACTATATTACCACCTTCACTTTTTAAAAGTTTTTGTGCTAGAGCAATCAATGATTGATGTCCAACATGAACTCCATCGAAATTTCCAATTAAGACAATATTCTTTTCGCTCATAGGTATAGAATTTTAACACAAAAAAAATTAATATTTCTTCCAAAAAGAAGGTAGGAATAATGCAATCATTGTAAATATTTCAAGTCTTCCTAGCATCATCAAGAAAGTAAGTAATAGTTTCGTTGGCGTAGAAAAAATTGAATAATTTGAATGGGCATTAACTTGTTCAAATCCTGGTCCAACATTTGCGATTGAAGACAATACTGCTGATGCAGCTGACAAGGATGTAANATTNGGTTCTAAAATAATAATTAATAAGATTGAAATTGCACAAATAAAAACAAATAAAAAAAGAAAAGATAAAACCCCGGTTACCACTTCATCATCTAAAGATTTATTATTAATTTTAACTGTATAGACAACATTGGGACTAATTCTACGTCTAATCTCTTGGTAAACTCTTTTAACTACAATTAAAATTCTAACAATTTTAATCCCTCCTGTAGTAGAACCTGAAGAACCACCAATTACTAGAAAGATTAATAGTAAAATTTTTGCATGACTTGGCCATTGGTCAAAATTATATGTAGTAAAACCAGTTCCAGTTGAAATTGACAATGCTTGAAAAGAGCCATACCTAAAAGAATCTAAAGCAGTTTCAAAATTATATTGGTTTTGTAAGATTAATACCAATGAAAGAACTAGAAGTATATTAAATAGTACAAATGTTTTAAATTCTGAATTTTCCCAAATTTTTTGAAAATTCCCCGTTATGACAAAATAAAAAATAGCGAAGCTAATTCCAGATAAAAACATAAAAGATAAGATTATCATTTCAACTGAAAAATTATTCAAAGTTTCTATACTTAATGAGTAGCTAGAAAATCCCCCTGATGATACTGTGCTAAAAGAGTGTACGATAGAGTCAAAAGAATTAAGGTCGCCGATAAAAAATAATAAAAAAAATAAAATTAATGTTATAACAGCATATATAATCAATAGGGTTATGCCTGTTTGATATAATCTCGGGGTTATTCTCTCTTTTTGTGGACCCGTCCCTTCTTGGTCTGATGCGATTTGCATTATACCAACAGAAATTCTTGGAAAAATTATAAGAACTAATAAAATTATCCCAATACCACCCAACCATTGGGTTAAAGATCGCCAAAATATAAGCATAGAATGATGCTCGAGAGAGGGAAAATTAGTAAATACTGATGCACCAGTTGTCGTAATCCCTGATACAGACTCAAAAAAAGAATTAATAATTATATTATTTTCAAAAATTGGAACCAAATTAATAGAATCCTGAAATGGTAGAAGAAGAGATGAGAAAATATATGGCAAAGCCCCAAATATTCCTGCAAATATCCACACTACTGATGCTATTAAGAAACCATCCTTCCTTCCTAACTCATCATTTTGAATCGACTCATTATAAGAAAACCTTTTTACAATAACACTACAAAAAAAAGTTAGTAGAGAAGAAAGTATGAAGGGGTATGCCTGTATTAAAATTTTAGACTGATTTATGCTCCCCAAAGTAGGATCTATGAAAAATATTGACAATATTGGTACCAATAAAAAATATGAATAATATCTGATAAAGATACTTGTTAGATAAAAAGATTTTGCTAAATTCATTCTAGAATCACAGTCTCTAAACTCTTCTCTGCTTCTTGGTCTAATGTTACTACAATTGCATAATCATCTTTAAGTATTTTTTTATCATCTAAATCTGTAATGATTCTCACTTCGTCAGCTCCTCTCATAACTAGTGCAACAATGGTTGAGGAAGAGCCGTTGAAATCTAAATCCCTTTTTGCTTTAAATTCAAATACCTTTGTGTTTTCATCGATAATCGTTTCGTGAGAAAATTTCTTTCTCATAACATATGAATTAATTTCACCTGCTACAGAATATTTGATATTAACTTCTCTCTCGGCACCTATACTATTTATGATATTTTGGTATTCAGATTTCGAATAAACAACCAAAGAGTTCTTGGCCTTTAACTTATTAGATAGCAATGCACTCAAAACATTTGTTTCATCATTTTCTGTTAATGCTAGAAAATAATCACATCCACCATCGACACCATGTTCTGTATAGAGCTCTTTATTTGTTGGTTCACCAAAAATAATCTCAGCACCACTTAAAGACTCTGACATTTCTCTTGCCTTAGCTTTATCAGAGACCAAAATTTTTACATTACAATTTCTCTTTAATAGCCTTTTTGCCACATTAGTAGAGATATAAGACTCTCCTACAATAAAGATATTCTTTAATTCAGCATCATCTACATCAAAAAATTCTTTTTCAAATTCTGATTCGTATTCTTCGACAATTGCAACAAGTGCAACATCATCATTTTTAAGTCTTACAGAAGGATTATCAACTTGGATGTAATTAAGTTTTTCGGATTGTGCATCTTCAGTTACTGCTATAAATTTCCACTTATTTTTTCCAGTTTTATTAAGTGAATAAATTGATTTACCTAGTAAAGAACTCGATTCTTCAATTTTTATTTTAAGCAATAGAATCTTCTTATCTGCTATTTTGTCGTTTTCCCATGCATACGGTGTTTCAAACAAGTTAACAATCTTTTCTGAAACAATGTCGCCTGGATAAAATGTTTTGATTTCAGGGAAACCTAATCTACCTGGATAATCTTTGTACTTACTATCTTTCAAAACTATTAAAGTTTGAATTCCTGGAATCCTTTCGAAATACATAGCAGTTAATAAGTTAAGTTGGTCATCATTTGTACAAGCAATAAAGAAATTGATAGAGTTTAAGTCTAAATCATTAAAAGTATTTAAATCAGCAGCATCTCCATTGATTGCCATAATATCAACATTGCCTCTGTTTTTTATCTGATTTATCTTACTTATATCTTTATCAATTAAAATGACATTATTCTCTATTGATAACTCTTGAGCTAAGTACCCGCCTGTGGCACCAGATCCTAAAACTATTATATTATTTGGCTTTGAAGAAGACATTATCGATGCCCCTGTGGGCTAAAAACTAATAGAGACGTATTTGTAATCCCGCAACTAGTGCTAAATGATGAGTTGAATCATCAAAATCTGTCCCATAATTATTATAAAGGTGGATCCCTACACTTAAATTGTCAGAAATAACTCTATCAACACCTGCTCCAATCTGAAACAAAAAGTAGGAACTATTATTGTCATTATTATTATCCTCATCCCTAACCAAAATCCCAACACCTGCTTCAATTGATGGAATAAATTTAGGATCTTCAGATTCAAGGATTTTTTTCACATTTCCAGTTATGCCAAAATTTGTTTCATCACTGCTGCTTGAATAGTACACATGTGGTCCAATATATAAATCATCTTTATAAGGTATATCAAGTTTTGTGTCTAAGTTATATCCACCTGGAGCTATAGCAAATCCACCACCTATACTGAAAAGCGGTGCAGGCCCATAGGTTTCATTGTAATTAAACTTTTTTGGCTCTTCTGCTGAATCATTAACATCTTTTGCGACTGATGAATATTCCTCACTCTGTGTGTCCTCAGTATCTTTGGTAATTCCAGCTGATGATATAAAAATCACTGCTAATAAAATAATAAAAAAATTATAAAATTTCATTTAATACACCTCTATTTGTTGAGATTATGTACCCTATAACTTTTAATGTCAAGGCTCTTGAATATCTACAATATTTAAAACTATGTTGTCTCCACCTCTATAAGAATCTTTTTGGATTGAAAATGCAACATTTACAATGTTTGCAGTTGGTAATGGTTTTCGAAAATTGAACCAAATTGCTCTATGCTGGATGGAATCCTCTTCTAATAATAGTTCTAAATGTTTTTCTTTAATTATTTTTTTATTTTTTATAGTGACATTATTTGTGGAAAATATTGGGAAAGGATTTCCATTGCCAAATGGTTCCATTTTCTCGATCTCTCTTACTAACTGGATTTTAATATTTTCAAAATTTATATCACATTCTAATTCTATCAATTCACCAGAATCAAAATCATATTCAGCAATTAAATTTTCAAATTTATTTTTAAAATCTTCGATTAAATCTTCATTAATTGTAACTCCGGCAGCTCCACTATGGCCACCAAACTGAATTAAAAGATCTGAACATTGTTCCAAAATATTATATAGATTTATATTATTTGCAGTTCTCAAACTACCTTTAGCAATTGAATCGTTTAAGGATAAAACTGCACATGGAACTCCAAATTGCTTAACAATTCTTGAAGCTATAATTCCAATTACCCCGGGATGCCATCCATTGGAATATAAAACTAATGAGCTTCTAGCAGGATTTTTGATAAATTCAGATTTTGCAAGATTTTCAGCCTCTTTTAATACCTGTTCTTGAATTTCTTGTCTTTTTACATTGTTTTTTTCAATAATAGATATTAATTGTTCAACTACTTTTTCATCTTTAGATGTTAAAAGCTTCACTGCATCTGTTGCACTTCCTACCCTTCCAGCTGCATTAATTTTAGGGGCAATGCCAAAAGAGATATCTCTTACAGAATATTTCTCTTTTTGCTTTCCAATTAAGGACTTTAAACCTTTTCTTTCAGTTGCTGCAATCTGTTTCAATCCATTATAAACAAAAATTCTATTCACACCCAAAATTGGCATACTATCTGCTACAGTGCCTATGGAAACAAGATCTAAATATTTACTTAGGTTTGGCTCTGGCCTCTCATTGAAAAAACTAATACCTCTTAATTTTGTTCTTAATGCAACAATTAAATTGAAAACTACCCCTGCAGCACAAATTTCTTTAAATGGATATTTACATTCCTTAATTTTAGGATTTATTATTGAAAATGCTTCTGGTAATACATCAGGAACTGTGTGATGGTCAGTAATTATAAAATCAACAAGAAGTTTCTTTGACTTTAAAATCACTTCATTCTCTGAAATCCCGCAATCCGTGGATATAATAAGGCTGACACCATCATTTACAAGTTTTTCAATTGATTGGAAATTTATTCCGTATCCTTCCTCTATTCGATGTGGATTATAAAAGGTCACATTTGCATCCATTGATTCGAGAAATCCATAAAGTATAGATGTTGAAGTAATCCCGTCACAGTCAAAATCTCCATATATTGCGATTTTTTCTTTTTTAAGTATCGCTTTTATTATTCTACTAATACTAGATTCAATACCGGACATCAACATTGGATTAGGCAGTTTGTCTAATGTTGGTACAAAGAAGTTTTCTACCTCTTCTTTATTTACAAGATTCCTGTTTACTAAAAGAGTTGCTATTATTTCAGTACTATTTATTTCACTCGCTAGCTGAGAAACTATTTCACTATTTGCAGTCTGTTTTCTCCAAATTTTTCTCATTTTTTTTAATGGTTAGTCCTTAAGACTTAAAATATAATCAAGTGCCATTAAATAACCATGAAANCCAAATCCTGAAATTACCCCAATAGCAATTGATGAAACATAGGAGTTGTGTCTGAAGTCTTCTCTGCTATAGATATTGGAAAGATGCACCTCTATAAACTTAGCCTTTATTGATAATAGTGCATCTCTAATTGCAATACTAGTATGAGTAAAAGCTGCGGGATTAATAACAATATAATCAAAATCGGAGGATTCTTGAATTTTAGATACTAAATTACCCTCTACATTTGACTGAAAAAAATCAGTATCAATTTTGAGCTCATTAGCCTTAGATAAAATTTTTTCATTAATTTGATCCAAAGTTAAAGAACCATATACATCTTCTTCTCGGGTTCCTAACATATTTAAATTTGGACCATTGATAAATAAAACTTTCATCTTTCTAGATTAAAGCAAATATTAAATATGTAAAACATTATTCTTTAATAAGTTTAAGCTCCTTCATTTTCGTTAAATATGAAAATAGAAAGTAAAATACAGCAAAACATATAAATTTTAAAAATAGAGTCNCAATTGAACTTTTGAAAATCAATGTTTCGATAATATAATTTGAAATAAGAAGTGCAATAAAGGAAAAAAATATAAAAACTAAAAATTTGATTAATAAATTAAATTTTAAATTTATTTTATTTTTTCTTAGGGAGTATGTAAGAGAGAGAAACAAAACAATAGAAGATATTGATGATGACAAAGCCAAGCCAATAAAACCAAAATTTAAAATTATTGAAAAAAAGTAGCACAATAGAGCATTGAGGATTAAATTAATTATTGCGAGCTTAACAGGAGTAGCGGTATCTTTAATAGCAAAAAAAGCTTGTGTTAAAAGTCTCACCCCACCGACAAATATCAATCCAACCGAATAAGCTATCAAGGCTTTGTATGTAAAATAAGAATCACTTAATGTAAACTCACCCCTTACATAAAGTAAGTCACAAATACTATCACCCCAGAATAAAAAAACTATGCAACATGGGCATAATAGAAAATATAAAAAAGCCATTCTATCATTTAAATATTTAGTCATTTTCATTAAATTCTTATTATTTGAAAATTCTGAAAGTTGAGTTAGTGAAATAGTTGCAATAGAAACTGCAAAAACTCCCAATGGAAGCTCTAACAATCTTTCTGCTAAATACAGATAAGTCACCGAGCCATCTTCCATGAATGATGCAAATTGTGTATTAATTAAAATATTTAAGTTATATACTCCAAGCCCTACAACCTGAGGTATTAAAACTTTTATTACTGCTTTAGTTTCTTCNCTTAAAAAAGTTTCCAAACTAAATTTATAATTCAAATGNTTGTGCGAAATAAACGGTAACTGAATCAGGAACTGAGCTATAGCACCTAGTAAAACAGCATATGAAAGTGAATANATTGTTAATTCTAAAAAAAAATAGCATGTGAATAAAGTTAAAATTATTGCCAAATTAAACATTACTGGAGAAAATGCAGGAGCAAAAAATTTTCCCTTAGAGTTTAAAAGACCCATATTAAATGCAGATAATGATATAAAAANTAAAAAAGGTGACATCCTCTTTAATAAGTTTGAACTTAATTCTAATTGATCCTCAGAAAATCCAAATGCAAAAAGCGATACTATTTCTTTAGAGAAAAAGAAAAACAATAATGTAAAAAAAATTAGAACTAAAATAAGAATTGAGAAAACNTCTGAACGAAATTTTTTGAAACTATTTTCATCTTTGCTATTTACATATTTAGTAAAGAAAGGAACCAAAGTGGAACTTAATGTNCCCTCCGCAACTAACCTCCTAAACAAATTAGGTATCCTAAAAGCTACATAAAATGAATCCGTAAGTGTATTGGCACCAAAAAAGAAGGTTATTGTTAAGTCTCGCAAGTAACCAAAAACTCTGCTGAAAAAAGTTAAAATCGCTACATTAACAGATGATGAAAATTTTTTCTTTTTATCTTTACCGATCATATTGTTATAATTAAACTATAAACTGAAAGCAAATTAAAAGAATTTTTTATATATTTGCTATTATATTTATATTGTTTGATAAGATAAAAAATAACNTGGGGGCTCTATAAATGGAAAATATAAGACATCTAGAAGAAAATATATGGCAATTAGATCTGAAAGTAGATAATGAAACTGAATTTGTAGCTCCTTACTTAATCAAGGCTGGAAATTCTTTTATATTAGTAGATATTGGACCAAAAGTCGGCATACCAGAACTAGAAAGACAATTACAAATCATGGGAGTAAACCAGAGAAATCTTAAATTCATATTTCTTACACATATTCACCTAGACCATTCTGGGGGATTAGGAACCCTTTTGAAAAATTTTCCAGACACTGAAGTAATTGTTCATAGAAGAGGTGTTCCACATTTAATTGATCCGTATAAAGTGCTGTGGCAATCATCACTTGATACATTAGGGTGGGTTGCTGAAATGTATCAAAAGCCTGATCCTGTTAGTGAGGATTGTCTTATAGCAATTCAAGATAAAACTTTTGAAATAAATGTAGATGGTTTAGAATTTCAATGGATAGAAACTCCTGGCCATGCGAGTCATCATTTTAGCTTTATGATGATGGATAAGAAAATAATGTTTTCCGGAGATTCAGCGGGAATGTTTATTCCTGGATTAAATGATGCTCTTGTTCCCACTACACCTCATCCATATAGGATGAGCTCAGGGATTGAATCATTAAATGCAATGATAGAATATAAGCCTGAGAAAATTGCATATGCTCACCATGCAATCAGACCGAATGCAGATTTGCTTTTGAAGAAGCACATTGATCAACTCGAATCATGGAAACTCTGTGTTTCAGATTGTTTGAAAAAGGGAATTAGTGAAGAAGAAGCCATAGCAAAGGAAATATCAGGAGTTGACCTAGAATCCGGTAGACTTTTTTCTGCGTCTGAAGATTTTGGGGGACTAAGAAAAGCACTGGTTGGAAGCATTACGGGATTTGTTCATTTAATTAATCAGGAATAAAGCTCTGAGGTTTTAAAGTGGTCTTTAAAATTTCAAAATTCAAATACATTTTTATTAACATTAGAATCTCTAAATTTTTCTCAATTAAGTCATTAGTTGTATAAATAGTAATAACTGTCGAAACATTTCTGGAAGACCTTGGCCAGCCAATATGTTGGTATTGAGAGTAATAAAAATGAAAATTTACGATATCGGATATTTCCTTTAATTTAATTTTAATGTTAGCCATACAAAACAATATCTTATCTTATTGACTTTATTAAATAATTTTCTTAAAATCTATATTAGGCATGAATTGTCATATTTTGGCATAAGGTGGAATTTTATTTTGTTTAGAGGTCAATTTGTACATCTCATTTCTAAAACTGGAAGAGTCAGTATTCCTTCCAAATTTAGAGAGAATCTTAAAAAAGTATATAAGACATCAAATATTATAATTACTCT
Organism: bacterium; assembly: GCA_002701605.2. Classification (GTDB taxonomy): domain Bacteria; phylum Desulfobacterota_D; class UBA1144; order UBA1144; family UBA1144; genus TMED126. Next base: position 2,998 of record NZWF02000003.1, on the reverse strand, counting down.
ATTTGAGAATTGTTTATCATGCTATCCCCTACCAGAATGGGAAAAATTAGAGAAGAAAATTCTAAAACTTCCGAGATTTAAAAAAGATACGGTTGATTTTGAAAGACACTTAATTGGAAATGCAAATGAATGTGAGATCGACACCGAAGGAAGAATTAACATTCCTCAAATTCTCAGGAAAGACCTTGGATTAAGCAAGAATTTAATATTTGTTGGTCTTTTATCCAGATTTGAAATTTGGTCAGAAAAATCATGGAATATAAATTCAAAAAATAGTTTTAAAAAATTTCAAAAAAGTAGGGATGTCTTAGATGGGATATAGTCATTATTCGGTGATGAAAAATGAAATACTATCTTTTATAAATACAAAAGAAAATAAAACACTTATAGATGCAACTTTAGGTATGGGTGGACACACTTTATCAATATCTGAAGCTAGTTCAGGAAAATTTAATTTTTTATGTTTTGATCAAGATAAAGAGTCAATCGAAATTGCAAAAGAAAAATTGTCACCTTTTAAAGAAAATATAAAATATTTTCATACTAATTTCAAAAATCTAAAAAACTATATTGACGATAAGGTTGATTACATATTAGCAGACCTGGGAATATCAACTTATCAATTATCAAATAAAAAAAGAGGATTTAGTTTCACAAGTGATGAAAGGCTAGACATGAGAATGGATAAAGAGCAAATTTTAGATGCTCACTATATAATTAACAACTATAATTTGAATAATTTATCTAATATTTTAAGAGACTTTGGTGAAGAAAGAAATCATTACAAAATTGCAAGCTATATATGTAAGGAAAGAACTAAAAAAAAGATTAATACATGCAAAGAGTTATCGGATCTTATCGACAGATGCTCATCTAAAAAATCTAAAATAAACTCATCAACAAAAACATTTATGGCACTAAGAATAGAAGTCAACAACGAACTGGACTCACTAAAAGAATTTCTTAAAAACTCATTAAGTCTTTTAAAGCCTAATGGTAGATTGATGGTTATTTCGTTCCATTCATTAGAAGACAGAATTGTTAAAAATTTTATGAAATTTTCAGAAAAAAATTGTATTTGTCCATCAACACAAATGTTTTGTAGTTGCAATAAAAAATCAGAGCTAAAAATTCTAACAAAAAAACCTATACTTCCATGTGAATCTGAAATAAGTGAAAATCCAAGTTCAAGAAGTGCAAAACTAAGAGTTGGTGAAGCAATATGATTAACACAGGATTGATTGGCTTAATCAGAGAAAAATCTAAAGTAGTTAGGGCTGCGAAAAATTTACTTAAAAAATCCTATCTTCTATTCTTAATTTTCATACTTTTATTATCAATAATTTCAATAAAGGCTAATATAACAAAAATAGGATATTCATTAGCAGAAAACAATAAAACTCTTAAAAAAACTAAATTAGAAAATAAACTGCTAAGAACTAAAATGTCAGCTTTAAAATCTAACTATAGAATAAAAAAAATTGCTGAATCTAATGGAATGATATTCCCAAGAAAAAAAGATATAAAGAGTGTTAAGTATGAGTAAAATTATTGCTGCTCTTAAAAAAGAAGAAAATAGTTTTGTAAAAAGATTAAAGTTAATAAGATTTGTTTTTTTAATAGTAAGCTTGTTAATAGTTAGTAAAATCTTCTTCTTACAAATAATAGATAATGAAAAACCGCTAAAATTTTCTGCTGCTGTTAGCAATCCTTTTACACTGACCGGAGACAGAGGGACCATTAAAGATATAAATGGAGAAATCCTTGCTACAAGTGTTGAATATCCATCAATTTATTTGAATCCTAGGGCTATAAAAAATAAAGAGTTCTATGTAAAACAACTATCTAAAGTTTTAAAAATTCCAAAAGAACAGATTAAAAAGAAATTGGATTCCAGAAAATATTTTGTATGGATCAAGAGATTGGCTAGCCCTGAGGAGGGGGAAAAAATAATAAATCTAAATCTAAAACATGTTGGAATTCAGATGGAGCCCAAAAGAATATACCCTTCAAAACATCTAGCCGGACAAATATTAGGACATACGAACATAGACCAGGTTGGTATGGAGGGAATAGAATACAAGTACAACAAATACCTTTTAGGATCAAAAAAAACGATAAAAGTTTATAAAGACGGAATGGGTAAAATCATTGCTGGCAGCACTTCAACAAGTTCAATTAATTCTGGATCCGATATCACCCTAACAATAAATAGTAAATACCAATTCGTACTAGAAGAAGAAATTGAAAAAACTGTTAAGGAATCTGGTTCTTTGAGAGGTTATGGAATACTAATGAACCCAAATACTGGGGAGATATATGCAATGGCGTCTTATCCATTTTTCGATCCAAACAAATATTCTGAATACTCAAACATAGAGAAAAAAAATCTACCTGTATGGAATATGTTTGAGCCTGGATCAATTATGAAAAGCTTTCTAGTAGCTTCAGCATTAAATGAAGGTGTAATTGATGAAGAAACGGTAATTGATTGTGAAAACGGGAAAAGAAAAATAGGAGGGCATACAATAAAAGATGTTAATCCAAAAGGCAAGCTCAATCCTGAGGATGTTCTTCGTTATTCAAGTAACATTGGTGCTTCTAAAATTATTGAAAAATTAACGGCAGAAAAATATTATGAATATCTCAAGCTATTTGGCTTTGGGAAGAAAACAAACATTGGTTTACCAGGTGAGGGAAATGGTTTGCTTTCAAAACCAAATAATTGGAGCAGAATTAAAATTGCAAATATAAGTTTTGGTCAAGGAATGTCTGTATCTGCAATTCAATTAGCACAGGCCTTATCAATAATAGCAAATGGAGGAACATTTGTTGAACCATATATAATAAAAAAGATTGAGAATAGAAATGGCAAAGTTATCTATGATTATAAGGCTGAAAAAAATACCAGAGTTTTAAAATATCAAACAACAAAAAAAATTAGAAAAATGCTCAGAGAAGTTGTTGAAACAGGATCAGCTTACAGAGCTGAAGTTAA
>NZWF02000023.1 GCA_002701605.2 bacterium | reverse complement strand
TATACAATTAGATTTTGAGCAACCAGGATTATTTGAATCAACAGAACATTGGGTATCAGAGGTTAGATCATCAATTACTAAATCCCACTGTGTACCAGCTGAATTATTTATTGAATATTTGTAATGGTTGTTATTATTTATAAAAGTTCCAGAACTATTTGATATATTTTCCCCTGACAGTCCATTTATTACTGCAGAATATGTTCCTACTGAAAGGATTGAATCATCAGTAACTCCCACATTCATTGACCCATTGGGATTAGTAATTGTTATTTTACCGTAACTAGAAGTGCTATTAACTTTTATGTAATAGTTTGTTGGCAGGTTTCCTAGTAAAGTGAGATTATTTTGTGAGTTTGTAAGATTTGTAATGCTACCTTCATTATTATGAATACCATAACCTGTGCTGCCAGTAATAGTTCCAGTATTTGTTATGTTTGTAATATTATTAGAATTTGCAATACCATGTGTACCTCCTGATATTGTTCCCGCATTTGTAATAGAAGAAATATTTCCATCATTACCAACTCTTATACCATATGAATAACTTCCCCCTGAGCCTGAAATTGATCCTGAATTTATTAGGGTAGTTCCGCTGTTATTCCAAATGGCAATGCCATGATTAGAATTACTACCATCTTGAGCAGAAATAGTTCCTGTATTTATAAGCTGGTCAATAATGCCAGTATTAATTGAGATTATTCCACGAGTGTGTTTGGAGCCAGTGGCTGATATTGTCCCACTATTTTCAATTTTATTCACTATACCCCCGGTGTTTACTCTTATAGGGGCTGAATTTACTGATGAGTCAACAACTCTAATTGTGCCGGTTAAGGTATTAACTATTTCTGACACACTTGCTTCATTAATTANGATTCCTCCNCCGTAATTTCCTGTTGTATTAGATTGAATTGTTCCGCTGTTAGTTAGCAAATTGGTTCCCGAGTTATTTTCAAAATTTATACCATTTACATTTGCACTTCCATTAGTAGTAATTAGACCTGAGTTGTCAACCGATGTTCCAACTTCTAATAGAATTGCTTCAGCATGCGAAGTAATATTTGATGCCTCAATTGTTCCCTCATTATTTATTGTATAAGGACCACCTGTTAGTTGCTGTATTACTTGTGTAGAGTGTGAAACAGTAGATCCTGATGATATATCAATATCTTGATTTAATAATTGCTCAGAGTAGCACGGGTAAGAAAATCCAACAAGATTTAGAATTAGAAATAAAGTAATTNTTTTTATTCTTAGGTTTGATATAAATTGAAGCATTTTTAAGATTTCTTTGATTATAAATGTAAGGAATTAGAAGTTACTTTCTAGAGCTAAATTTTAACCCTGATTTGGCTCTATCCCATGTTCTATCTGTTATTTCTTTTAAATCAGCGACTTTAACTTTCTGAGAGGCAGTCATAGGGAATCCTCCATCAAAAATCTCAATGAANCTTGGAACCATTGCAACTATACATTGCTCAGCCATCCAAGTACAGAATTCAGCTTCATCAAATTTTTCACNATCTTTTATTATTATATTTAATTTAAGNTCATCATCAGAAATNTCTGGAAGTCTNAANCCTACTGCAATTGCATCTTGAATTGCAGGGTGCATTAGAGCTAAGTCAGCNACAGCNATNGGATCAACATTTTCACCAGAAACTCTNAATCTNGAATATCTACCAATAAAGTAATATCTTCCGTCTGTTCCTGCAGCAAATAAATCATCAGAATTAAAAAAACCATCATCATCAAAAGCTTCCCTAGTTCTTCTCTCATCTTTAAAATANTCATTTAAAGTTGTATTTGGTACATTTGGTCTTATAAATAATAATCCTTTCGCAGATTCTGGAGGTTTTTCTTCTAAGCTNGGATCCCAATGNGGTTTNATTACTTCCTCAATGTTTTCAGGATTTCNGATTTCTAGATAATACCCNTCAACAGGATATCCNCATGAACCAACTCTGCCATCTTCNGGGCTTTTCCATAGAGGCATGCCCATTTCAGTAGATCCATATCCTTCGACTATTTTAAGATTGAATCTTTTTTCAAATTCTATTAAATTTCTGGGGGCAGGGCCTGCTAAAACAATTCTAACATTATGTTTCTGATCATAATCACTTGGCTTTGCCGACCATANGTATTCCGCGACNGCTCCAAGGAAATTNGTTACAGTCGCACCACAGTCATGTGCCCATTTCCAAAAATTAGAAGCAGAAAATTTGGGAAAAAANACTGCNGTACAACCTGCACCTATAGCNGCAAATAAACACATTGCCTGAGCATTTGCATGGCCTAGGGACANGACNCTCATCAAAGTATCATCACTTCTAATACCTTGATGTTGGATATAGCTTCTAACNGTCATAAGTACACCACCATGCTCTCTTACTACACCTTTTGGCATACCAGTTGTACCAGATGTAAACATACATCTTTCTTTATNGGCTATAGTTAATTCAATATTTGGATTATCAATGCTGCCTTTGTTAAATGATTCAAATTCTTCACAGCCAATATTTCCTAAATTACTTGGAATATTCCCCTCACTTCCAGAAATAAAAATTCTTTCCAAATTTTCAAATTTATCAGCGATAGGTTCAATTAAATCAATNGCACTTTTATCTATAATTAAAACTTTCATCTCNGAATAATTAATCACATATAAAAGTCNTTCNCCTTTTTCATCTTTNTTAACAGGAACTTGAATGGCCCCAGTTTTATGAGTTGCAAGTATTGAAAAAACAAACTCTGAGGAATTAAGCATGAAAATTCCTATTTTGTCTTCACTATTAATAGAACAGTTTTCAATGAGGTAATTAGCGATTTGATTAGATTTTTGATTGGTTTCTTTGTATGTAAATTCTTCGATAATCTTGCCATTGCCATCTCCCATTTTAAACATTGTTTTATCGGGAAACTCTATAGCACCTTTTTCTAAATACTTAATTAAAGGATTCCAGTCATTAGTGTTGTTGAAAGTTCCATGAGGGAGAATTCCTTCTCCCTCATATTTATTTTCAGTAGGTCGGAAAAAAAGCTCCATAAATTATTTTCTAGCACTAAATTTAAGGCCAGCTTTTGCTCTATCCCATGTTTTATCAGTAATCTCTTTTAATTCGGCTACTTTAACTTTTTGAGTTGCAGTCATTGGCCAACCATCAAGAACTTCTATAAATCTTGGTACCATGGCGATGATACATTGTTCAGCCATCCAAGTACAGAATTCGGCTTCATCAAATTTTTCACCATCTTTCAAGATAATATTAAGCTTCAGCTCATCATCAGAAACATCAGGCAGTCTTAATCCTACTGCTATAGCATCTTGAACTGCTGGATGCATAAGTGCTAAATCAGCAACAGCTACTGGATCAACATTTTCTCCTGATACTCTAAGTCTTGTATGTCTTCCAATGAAATAATATCTACCATCAGTACCACATGCCATAACATCATCGGAATTAAAGAATCCATCATCATCAAAAGCTTCCCTAGTTCTTCTGTCATCTTTGAAATATTCATTTAAGGTCGTGTTTGGAACCAATGGTCTTATATAAAGAATTCCTTTAGCAGAATCAGGTGGTGTTGAATCAACATATGGATCCCAATGAGGCCTTATAACCTCTTGAATATTTTCAGGATTTCTTAATTCTACATAAAAACCTTCTGTAGGATATCCACATGAGCCTGGTCTTACATCTTCAGGATTTTTCCAAAGGACCATTCCCATCTCAGTTGAACCATAACCATCGATAACCCTTACATTAAATCTTTTTTGAAATTCTTCTAGATTTCTAGGAGCAGGAGATCCTAGCATAATTCTAATATTATGTTTTTGGTCATATTCACTAGGTTTTGAGGCATATAAGTATTCTGCAACAGCTCCTAACATATTTACACATGTTGCACCGCAATCATGTGCCCATTTGAAGAAATTCGATGCCGAAAATTTAGGGAAGAAAACTGCAGTTGCACCAGCACCAATTGCACAGAACAAACATAATGCTTGAGCATTAGCATGTCCAAGTGAAAGTACACTCATAAGTATATCATCACTTCTTACACCTTGTTGTTGCATATATGCTCTAACTGTTAGAACAACTCCACCATGTTCTCTTACTACACCTTTTGGCATACCAGTTGTACCAGATGTAAACATACATCTTTCTTTATCGCTTATTTGGACATCTACATTGGGATTATCTGTAGGAAATTCCTGTAATGCATTGAAGGGTTCAGCAGGAATGCTTCCAATTTTTTCAGGAACATTTGCAGCATCACCTGTTACATAAATAATTTTTAGATTTTCTAGCTTATCAGCAATGTCTTCAATAAGTGAAAGTCCAGATGGGTCAACAACAAGTGCGACTTGGTCTGAATAGTTAATAATGTAAGCAAGCCTTTCACCTTTTTCATCTTTATTTATTGGGACTTGAATTCCTCCAGTTTTATGAATTGCAAGAATAGAAAGAACAAATTCAGCACAATTTAACATGTACATTCCAACCTTATCACCTTTCTTTACCCCAACTTTTGAAATTAAGCCGTTAGCAACTTGGTTAGCTTTATCGTTTGTTTCCTTATAAGTATAAGTTTCAACAACTTTTCCGTCTCCATCAGCAATTTTGAACATGGCTTTGTCAGGATAATTTTCAGCACCTGCTTCTAAATATTTAGTCATGGGCTTCCATTCGCCTGTATTATCTAGGCTGCCATTTGGCAAGCCACCAGGTCCAGTATATTCTGTGGATCGTGTTTTAAATAGTAATTCCATAAATATTCACTCCTATATTTTTATGTGATAAGCTCACAAATGTTTAAATTGAATATTATATTCTGCCATATAGATAAAAAAGATTAAAGACCTTAAATTTTAGTGGCTTCAGATATTTTTTTGGAAAAATTAGATACCTTTTTGATTATTTCCTTCTTATTCTTAAGATTTTCTTCAATTATCTTAATAATTGCACTACCAATCACAATTCCATCAACATTTTTCTTTAACTCTCTTACATGCTTTGGTGTAGAAATGCCAAAGCCAACACAGATAGGCCTTTTGGTCTGCTTTTTTAATCTTTTTATAAATGGAACTAAATTTGAATCTAGTGAAGTTCTTGTTCCAGTAACACCGGTTACTGATACTAAGTAAATAAATGAATTAGAAAGTTTAGCTATTGTCTGAATTCTTTTATTTGTGCTAGTTGGAGCTACAAGATAAACAAGCTCTAAATTCTGCCTATTAACAGCATATTGTATTTCTTCTGCTTCTTCTGGGGGAAGATCGACTACCAATACCCCATTTGCCCCAGCGGCCTTAATATCTTTCATAATTTTATTTAACCCATATTTTAGGAATGGATTATAATATCCAAAAATGACTATTGGTGTAGAGTAATTTTTTCTAAATTTCTTAACTAGGTCTAATACTTTTTTCATATCAACTTTGTTACTCAAAGCCCTTTCAGTGGCCTTTTGTATAGTAGGGCCATCAGATATCGGATCTGAAAAAGGAACACCTAGTTCAATTATGTCGGTACCATTTTCAGCTAAATTTTCCATTATATTTAAACTTGTTTTAATATCAGGGTCACCCGCAGTTATATAAGAAACAAATGAAATTTTTCCAGATTTATTATTAGATTTTATTTTATCAATTAGTTTCATTTTAGTTTGACCTGTTTTTTTTGATAAAGGCATTGACTGACTCGAGGTCTTTATCTCCTCTACCAGACAAATTAACAATAATAGATTGGTTCTTTTTCATTGTTTTTGCTATTTTCATTGCATAAAAAAGTGCATGTGAAGTTTCTAAAGCAGCAATAATTCCTTCTTTTTCAGAGAAATATTGTAATGCTTTTACAGCTTCAAAATCTTTAACTGATTTGTATTCAACTCTTTTAATATCATTTAAATATGAATGCTCAGGCCCAACTCCTGGATAATCTAAACCTGCGGATACAGAGTGAGTTTCTATAACCTGGCCCTGCTTGTCTTGCAGGATGTATGTTTTACTGCCGTGTAAAACTCCAACTGATCCAGCGACAATAGTAGCCGAGTGTTGTCCTGATCTGATTCCGCTACCCCCAGCTTCAACACCAACCATTTTCACTGATTTATCTTTTAAGAAAGGATGAAAAAGTCCAATTGCATTAGAACCTCCACCCACACATGCTATTAATAAATCAGGTAGTTTGCCTTCTAATTTTAGAATTTGATTTCTACATTCTTTTCCAATAATAGATTGAAAATCTCTAACAATCATTGGATAAGGGTGAGGACCAGCGACACTTCCGATAATATAAAAAGTATCTCTTACATTCGTAACCCAATCCCTTAAAGCTTCATTTAAGGCATCTTTTAGGGTCTGAGAACCTGATTTTACAGGGATAACTTTTGCACCAAGCAATTCCATTCTTTGAACATTAACTGATTGCCTAACTGTATCTGTTGCTCCCATATATATCTCACAATCTAAACCAAGAAGTGCACAAACTGTGGCAGTTGCTACCCCATGTTGGCCAGCACCTGTTTCAGCAATTATCCTTTTTTTACCCATTAGTTTTGCAAGTATTGCTTGACCAATTGTATTGTTTATTTTGTGGGCACCTGTATGGGCAAGATCTTCTCTTTTAAGATAAATCTTTGCACCACCAAGAGATTTTGTAGTCCTCTCAGCTAAATACAAAGGCGTTGGTCTACCAACAAAATCTTTTAGTAATTTTGAAACATCTTTTTTGAATTTATTATTATTCTTAATTTTCCTGTAATTTTTTTCTAATTCATCTAGTGCAGGCATTAGTGTTTCTGATACAAACTTGCCGCCATAATCACCAAATCTACCATTAGAGTCAGGTAGTGATAAGAAATTAACTTTATTATTTTTCATTACTAATTAATTCTACAATAGTTTCTAACTTTTTTATATTTTTTAACCCAGGCCTTTCTTCAACTCCAGAACAAATATCAAAAAATTTTATATTTGTTTCATTAATAGCTTTAACTATGTTCCCTTCGTTTAAGCCACCAGATAAGACAATTTTAGATTTGTTTTTTATATTTTTTATATTTAACCAATTAAAAGTTTTTCCCGTTCCACCTTTTTCATATGTAGTTATTGAATCAAGTAATATTAGATCTGCATTAGCAAAATTTTCAATTTCTTGTTCTATATTTTCATTATTGCCAGAGATTGCTTTTATAACAGGAAAGTCTATTTCTTTGATCTCATCAGGATGTTCATTGCCATGAAGTTGAACATGGGTTAAGCCTATTTCTCTAGCTATATCATTAATTTCCTCTACCTTAGTATCAACGAAGACACCCACTTTATTTGTATTCTCATTTAACTTTTGAATTATTTTTTTTACTTTTTGATAATTGATGAATCTTTTACTTTTTGGGTAAAAGATAAAGCCAAGGTAATCAACACCAAGCTTTTCACAAATAAGTGCATCTTCTTCATTTGTAATTCCACAAATTTTAATTTTCATTTAATATTTCCATATATCTTTTAGCCATATTTTTATAAGAAAATTCTTTTTCAAGCATATCATAAGCATTTAATCCAAGATTTTTTAGTTCAACTTTACTTTCATATGCTAACAGTATCTTTTTCTTAATGTCATCTATTTCTTCTCCATTAACTTTAAATCCTGTATTACTTTCAACAATAAGCTCTTCAGTTCCACTATTTCTTGATCCTATTACTGGTTTCTTTCTAGCCATTGCTTCTATNNCAACATTTGGTAAACCTTCAATTTTGGAGTTCCAAGTTCTATTNCATAATATGAAAANATCGCATATATCATAGTATNTATGGACTTCATNTTTATCTTTNGGGCCGGNAAATAATATATTAGATTCAATGTCAAGNTCTCTTGACATNGATTTAAATTTTTCGAGATATTTACCCCCACCAACACAAATATATTTGATTTTNTTTATCCCTAGCTCTGAGATAGCTTTTATTACATAATCTTGACCCTTTCTGGGTAGGACTCTAGAGACAGTTAGTAAAATAAAATCATTTTCACTATATCCAAGCTCTTTTCTAAGAGAAATCTCTTTAGGCTTATTAGCAAAGTCCTCATCAAATCCATTGTAAATAAGTCTNATCTTTTGCTTATCTTCAAAGAAAGGATTGTTATTCATCAATTTTTGNGTGTTTTTACTTACCGCAATAATTTTTTTAGAATTTCTGTAAAGCCTTAACATTAAATATTTTTTTATTAAGTTGCTNGGNTTCCTACTTTCAAGGATAGATTTAATACCTGATCCAGCTATTCTGACTATTTGATNAATTTCTNNATTGTTTAAAANNCCACCAACTATCTCTGCTTCTTCACCTAAATAAAAAATTAAATCAGGTTNTATATCTTTTATTTTTTCTTTTAGAAAACCGTAGCCCTTAATAAATTGCATAAAAGGAATTTTTTTAAAATNTNNCCCACCTATAAAATCAATTCTATGTATTTGNAGATTTCCTTTGCTTTCATAATNATCNTTTAAANNATATTTNGGACAACAGACATATGTTGAATGTTCAGATGCAAAAATAGTTGCAATTTTNTCTGAAGANGTTGCTATCCCNCCCTGGAAAGGTGGATATTCATGAGTATAAATTAATACTTTCACTTTTTAAGTATATTAGATATATATCTTTATAAAAGGTGTAATTGACACTGCACTATCAATGAGTTAGCTTTAAAATATGAGGTTTTTATGTTTGGTTTAGGTGCACAAGAATTAATAATTATATTAATCATTGTTCTTTTAATATTTGGTCCAAGTAAACTTGGGGATATNGGNTCAGCTTTAGGTAAAGGAATCTCNGGATTCAAAAANGCTGTTAAAGATGATGATTCTGAAAAAGATAGTCCAAAAGAAACTGATAAATCTTAAATCTTTTGAGCTAGTTCNATTANCACACTGTTCATNCTTTTNGGATGNGCAAATGCCACAAGTGTATTNTTTAANCCTTCTCNGGGTNCATTATCAATCATTTCAATACCTATTTCTTTAAGATGGTTNATNCCTATGTTTATGTCATCAACTAAATAGCAAATATGATGCATNCCTTCACCTTTTTTATCCATAAANTTAGATATAGGTGAATCTTCTATNACTGGTTCCAATAATTCAATAGCACTTGAATTCCCANTTTCTGGCACCATCATTATAGCNCTCACTCCTTGATCCATAACTACTTCATCATGCTCAATNTTCAATCCNANTGNATCAATGTAAAGTTTTGCAGTCTTTTCTGCATCCCTAACAGCAATACCTATATGNTATAAGTTTCCAACTTTTAANATATTCATAGCGGAATAATATTATATAAGAATTTNTAATTCATCAAATTATTTCNAANTCTCTTTNTATTTCTTCANTGANAAGCTTNATATTTANANCTTTTAAAGATGGAGATGAAGAATTTTTTTTGATTATTTCATNTAAAAGCGAAAATAANCTATTNCCTATTTTTATGNTAATNNTTTTCTTTTTAGTTTTTTTTGNATGATTAATAATGTTTGAAATAATTTCATANCATTTAATTTCTTTTCTTGGCATTACACCATAGCCATGACANATTTCACAATCCTCNCTTAATGTAGTTGAAATTCGAGAACCTCTTTTTTGNCTNGTCATTTCTATAATTCCAAATTTAGACATCGGCAATATTGTGTGTTTNGCNTTATCTTTTTTTAAATTANTAATCATAGTATTTAATATNTCNTTTTTCTCCTTNGGTTTTTTAAGATCAATAAAATCGATNAGTATTAACCCATGAAGATTCCTGAGAATTATTTGTCTACATATTTCAATTGCAGCTTGTTTGTTAANATTGAAAATTGTNTCTNTNCTATTGTTTAGGCTATTACCNGAATTAATATCAATTACTGTTAATCCCTCNTTTTCNTCTATTAGAAGGAANGAGCCATTTTTTAACTTTANTTTTTTAAAGAAAATTTTATCTATTTCTTGTGNTAAGTTATTTTCTGAAAAAATATTTTNCTTTTTATTNACTAGTTTGATATCAGTTTTTTTATCTAAATCTTTTTTTAGCCTATTATATATGGCCCTTGAGTCAGTTTGAATTATATTNTCATCATTAATTAAAAATTCTCTTAAAAGGTTATCTACAATATTGTTTTCTTGATGAATTATTCCAGGTTGTTCATTTTCTTTAAAATCTTTAATAATTTTTTTCCATTTCCTTTTAGTTATTGAAATATCTTTTTTAATTTCAGCAATAGTTTCATTTTCGGATGAAGTTCTTANTATTATTCCACAATCTTTAGTTGCAAGTTTCTTTAGTGATGAAAACCTTTTTCTTTTCTTATCATTGATCTTCTTTGATATTCCAAAAAATTTGGGTTTTTTTACAATTACACAATATTTTGATGGTAATGCAATAAAATCGGAGACTTTAGGTGCTTTTCTAGGATCATAATCACTTACTCCTTGCACAAGAACAAAACTTCCAGATGTGATTCTACTTTGGTCTTTACCTTCATCACCAACAACTTCTTTAAGAGGGTTAAACTGAGACAAGAAAGCTGATCGACCAATTCCTATATCTACGAATGAAGCTTCCATGCCCTTAGCTTTTGGATTAATTTTTGCTTTATAGATGTTTCCTCTAATTGTTGATTGAACATTCTCATATTCAAGAAAAAAATGTGAGAGTTTATTGTCATCAATTATTGCAATTTTTATTTGATCTAAAATTTTGTTTATTAAAATTTTTCTCAAGTTAGGATCCATTTTTGAAAAATTTAAAAATCAAATTTACTGCTTCTTCGGTTTTAATTTTGCCTGATGATGCATCCGATATGATATTTATAATTTCTTCCCTTTTTTTTAGTTCTTCCACTTCAAGTTTAACCTTTTGCAATAGTAATGACTCAATCTCTGTAACCTTTCGTTTATTTCTCTTAGCTTCTANTAATTTATTTTGTTCTTCATAGGACTTGAATGATTCTATTTGCTNAACAATTTCATCAATCCCAACATTGTTTTCNGCCTCAGCTAATATTACCTTGGTATTCCATGAACTATTTGTATGTTTAAGTGAAATCATATAGTCAATTTCTCTTGCCAACTTATCGGCTCCACCTCTATCAGCTTTATTTACTATAAATACATCTCCAATTTCCATTAATCCAGCTTTCATTGCCTGAACCCCATCTCCAGCTTCTGGCACTAAAGTTACAAGTACACAATCTGATATCTTGATTATATCTAATTCAGTTTGTCCAACACCAACAGTCTCAATAATTACAATATCCATTCCAAAGCTATCAAACAGTTTGATTATTGCNGATGTAGAATTTGATAAACCACCTAAGTCACCCCTACTTCCAATGCTTCGGATAAAAACTTGATCATCTAATGCATGCTCTTGCATTCGAATTCTATCGCCTAGAACTGCTCCCCCTGTAAAAGGACTACTTGGGTCAACTGCAAGAACACCTACAGATAATTTTTTTGATCTAAAATTTTGTATCAATCTATTTGTCAAAGTACTTTTTCCTGCACCAGGAGGACCAGTTATACCAACAACATAGGTTGATTTGGCTTTCTTTTTCAGTAAGTTGGATATTCTAAAAATCGCAGATTTATCACTTTCAACTAAACTGATTAATCTTGAAAGAGAAACTCTACTTCCAGAATTGATTCCATCTATTAAATCCTTTTCACTATGTTTCATCTGATAGTTTAATTATATGGTCAAAATGGATTTTATCTAAGGGCATTACAGATAATCTTGATTGTTTTATTAGNGATATATCTTTAAGTTTTACTTCNTTCTTGATTTCTGCAAGTGAAATCGGCCTCTTTAAGGTTTTTTCNACCTTTAGATCTACAACTACCCACTTATCATCATCAGTTGTTGGATCCTGATAAAATTCTTTTACTACCTTTGTGAGCCCAACAATCTCNTTTCCTTCATTACTATGATAGAANAAAACTAAATCTCCCTTTTTCATATTTTTTAAATTATTTCTTGCNTGATAATTGCGAACACCATCCCAGTAAGTTATTTTATCTTTGAGCATCATGTTCCAAGAATATTTAAAAGGTTCGGATTTAACAAGCCAATATTTCATGCCTTTTAATTTAATTTATTAATTTATTTTTGTAAAATGTAGAATTATGATTTTAATACCGGCAATAGACATAAAAGATAAGAAATGTGTAAGACTTTTTAAAGGTGATTTTTCGCAACAAAAAGTGTATTCCGAGAATCCAGTTGATATGGCAATAAAGTGGGAAAAGTGTGGNGCTCAACTTATTCATCTTGTTGACTTAGATGGAGCTCTTGAGGGAGAAAGTATTAACTTTGAAGTGATTAAGGAAATTTCTAGTACTGTTAATTGCGAAGTTCAAATAGGTGGTGGAATAAGAAATACTAAAACTGTAGAGTCATACATTAATATTGGCGCCTCAAGAGTAATAATTGGAACATCGGCTTTTACTGATGAAGATTTTTTAAATGAAGCATGTAAAGCTTTTCCAGGGAAANTTGCAGTAGGGATAGATATTAAAGATAACAAAGTTGCAATAAAAGGATGGAATACTAAAATTAATCTAACACTTAGTGATGCTATTAAAAAATTTGAGAATAAAGGAATAGANCTAATAATCNTAACATCAGTTGATAGAGATGGCACACTTGAAGGATTTAATAGAAATTTAGTTCTTGAATATCTTGAAAGTTCTTCAATACCAATGATTGTATCAGGTGGAATAAAGGACCANACAGATTTAAAACAGATTAATTCTTTAAACAATAAATTAATATATGGNACAATACTTGGTAAGTCACTTTATGAGAATAAGATAGACTTAAAAAAATGCATTACGGATTATCAAAATGTTAGCTAAAAGAATTATACCTTGCTTAGATATAGATCAAGGAAGAGTTGTGAAAGGTGTCAACTTTGAGAATCTTATAGATGCTGGCGATCCAGTTGAAGTTTCAAAAAAGTATAGCAATGAGGGAGCTGATGAAATAACATTTTTAGACATAACAGCTTCAAATGAAAATAGGGATACTATGATAAATACTATTGAAAAAGCTGCAGATGAAGTCTTTGTTCCATTAACTGTAGGTGGTGGGGTTAGAAATTTAGACAATGTGAGATCTCTGTTGATGGCAGGTGCAGACAAGGTTTCGATTAATACTGCCGCAGTTAATAATCCTAATCTTGTAAAAGAAGCAGCTAGTAAATTTGGATCTCAATGTATTGTCGTAGCTGTTGATATAAAAAAAATTAAAGATGGATCTTGGGAAGTTTTTACTCATGGAGGAAGAAATAAAACAGGCTTAGATGCTGAGGATTGGATTAGAAGAATGCAGAGCTTAGGTGCTGGAGAAATTTTATTAACATCAATGGATAAAGATGGTACAAAAAAAGGATATGATTTAGAAATTTTAGCAAGAATAAATGAGTGGATTAAGATTCCAATAATAGCTTCTGGTGGTGCTGGAAACCTTGAACATATTTCAGATGCTTTTCTTATTGGTAAAGCTGATGCTGCATTGTGTGCATCAATTTTTCATTTTAATCAATATAGTGTTACCCAAGTTAAGGAATTCCTAAGAAATAAAAATATTAAGGTAAGGATTTAATGAAATCTATAAGGTTAGAGTTAGAGAAAAGAGAAAGAGAACTTTTATCAATTCATGCTTCCTTCAGTTCAGAGTCAAAAGGACGTCAAAAAAAAGAAAAAAAATGTGATCTAAGAACCGAGTTTCAAAGAGATAGGGATAGAATTTTACATTCTAAATCCTTTAGAAGGTTAAAGGATAAAACCCAAGTTTTTTTAGCTCCTTACGGCGACCATTTTAGAACAAGGCTTACACATGTATTAGAGGTTTCTCAAATTGCTAGAACTATATCCAAAGCACTTTTTTTGAATGAAGATTTAACTGAAGCGATTGCTTTAGGTCATGATTTAGGACATACACCTTTTGGTCATGCAGGAGAACAAGCCTTAAATGAGGTTCATAAAGGTGGGTTTAAACATTATATTCATAGTTTAAGAATAGTAGATGAGATCGAGAGAGATGGTAAGGGTTTAAATTTAACATTTGAAGTAAGAGATGGAATTTCTAAGCACTCAAAAGGGAGAGGCCCAATAGTTAATCCAAGGATTAAAATCAAAACTTTAGAAGGCCAAATTGTAAGATTATCAGATATTTTTGCATATTTTACTCATGATTTAGATGATGCTTTACGTGCCTCACTAATCAAAAAAAAGGATATACCAAAAAAACTGATAAGCTTTTTTGGGGATACACATTCAATGAGAATATCCAAGGTTGTTGAGGATACAATTCAGCAATCGCTAAGAAAAGACTATAAAATGGTTACTATCTCAAAATTATTAGAAAAAAATCTTTTTCTGATGAGAGAGTTTTTATTTGAGAAAGTTTACTATCATGAAAAATTAAGAAATAATTTTGATAAAGCTAAAAAAGTATTATCGGATTTATATTTATTTTTTTTAAATAATCCCAAGAAGTTGAACGAGATTTATAAGTCTAAAACAAGATCCCACAGTGACAATTGTCGAGATTTTATTGCCGGTATGTCTGATGAGTATGCATTGGAAATTCATAGATTCATCTTTTCACCCAAAAAATGGTCGATAATTGATTTTGAAATTTAATTATGAAGAAAATTATAGGAACAGTTCCATTTGTTAATTCATATCCATTAACTTTTTATATCAATAATATAGATCCAAACATTAATTTAAAATTTTTTTATCCAAACAATCTGATGGAATCCTTAATTCAGAAGAAAGCGAATATATCATTATTACCGATTGCTAATCATTTCACGAATAATAATGCTTTCTCGTTAGACAAATATTGCATCAGCTCTAAAGGAAAAGTTAAGAGTGTAATTTTGGTATCAAAGTCCCATTTTAAGGACATAAATACAATCTTCTTCGATACTAGGTCTAAAAGTTCCAACTTATTGATGAGAGTAATTGCAGAGAAATTTTTTAAGATTAGTTTTGAATCGAAAACACATGTGCCAACTAGGAATATGATTTTTGAACCGAATATAGGATATGTGGTAATAGGGGACCTTGGCCTCGAGATATCAACATCAAGAATGTCTGGTTTGCAAATCTATGACTTAGGAGAAATCTGGTTCAATGAAACAGGTTATCCTTTTACATTTGCATCATTTAACTATGTCGAAACACCTTCTCAGGATCTAATAGATGTCTTGGATTTTTCTTTTAAGAGAGGAATTGAGAGTTTGGATAAAATACTTGATTATATTCAAAATATTAATGATATTTATGTATCTCAAAAATATATCGAGGAATACTTAAGAGAAAATATAATTTATAAATTTTCTAAAGATCATATTTCTGGAATAGATTTGTTTTTTTCACTAGTCAATGATGGGATTATGAATGGTAGGGCAAAATATAATGAAAAAGAATAAAAAGCAATTAGTAACATTAGGTCATAGCCCTGATGCTGATGATGCATTTATGTTTTATGCCATAACGAACAACATTGTTAGTTCCGATAATTTTGAATTTGAACATGTAATAAAAGATATTCAGAGTTTGAATAATATGGCAATAGAAAAACAATTAGATACAACTGCAGTTTCTGCTCACGCTTATCTGACCATACAAGATGATTATCGAATTATGGACTGTGGAGCAAGCATGGGTGATGGATATGGCCCCATAGTTGTTTCAAAAAAATTTTTATCATCAACTAAAAACATCAAAATTGGGATTCCTGGGAAATTAACTTCAGCTTTTTTGCTGTTACAGCTCTATTGTGATGATGCAGAATTTGTTGAGTATGATTTTGATTCACTTTTTTCAGCATTAGATAATGATGATATTGATGCTGCCTTAATAATTCACGAAGGACAAATAACTTACGAAGAGCTAGGATATAAAATTTTGATTGATATTCCAAAACTTTGGGCTAATGAATGTGAATATCCTATTCCATTAGGTTTGAATGTTGTTAGAAGAAGTTTCTCTATTCAAGAACAGCAAGAAATATCTCAACTTATTAAATCAAGTATTAATTATGCATTATCAAATATTGATTTAGCACTAGATTATTCAATGAAATTTGGCCGCGGTGTTTCAAGAGATATCGCCAAAGAATTTGTCTTAATGTATGTGAACTCTGATACTGTTGATATTAATTTTAGAGGAATATATGGACTAGAGTTTTTTTATACAAAAGCTTTAAAGAAAAATTTAATTAGTAAGATGCCTAATTTAGACATTATAGAAACTAAATAACCTCTCCATTAATCATTTTTAATTTTATATCTTTATTGGATGCATTGATTATAGAACTCAAAGGGTCTTTAGATTTTACTTTAAATGCTATAAGATCTGCAAGTTTTCCATTTTCTATTGTGCCAATTTGTTCTTCTAGGTTGAGGCACTTAGCACCACCTAAAGTAGCAATTTCGATAATTCTTTCAGCAGTTTTATTTTTTAGAATTTTTTTACTAATTAAGTAGAGAAATCTTATTTCATCTAAAAAGTTCAAGGAGTGATTGCTTGAAAGCCCATCAGTTCCAAGTCCAATATTGTTACGGTTAATTAAAAATTTTATGTCTGGCATCTTTTCATTTAAGAAAAGGTTGCTTCTTGGACAAACAGTTATAGGAAGATTGTATTTTTCTATAACTAATTTATCTTTGGGAGAGATATTATTCATGTGAATCAGTGTCGGATTATGATTGAGTAAATTTAATTTTTTTAGATAACTTAAAGGTGTAAAATTTTTATTCCTTGAAACTAATGGTTTATTGATTAGTAGTTGAAATATTTTGTCATCAAATTTGTTTTTTAACCCTTTAATAAATTTTACTTCATCATTGCTTTCAGAAAGATGTATACCAAGACCAATTTTCAAATCACCAGCAATCTTAAATATTTTAATTAAACTTGCTGTGTCTAAAGAGTATATAGAATGTGGGAAGAGCCTAAAGTTAATTAAGCTATTCTCAACTGATTTATGCTTAGATCTTATTTTTTTTAATGATGCAATTTTCAATTTTGAATTAGCAATTTCAAAAAAATAAGCACAACGAATTTTTGATTTTTTGATTTCTTGTATATCTTCNCCATCATAAGAGCTA
Source organism: bacterium (assembly GCA_002701605.2). Lineage (GTDB taxonomy): Bacteria > Desulfobacterota_D > UBA1144 > UBA1144 > UBA1144 > TMED126. The sequence goes on along the minus strand of NZWF02000023.1, from coordinate 17,108 downwards.
ATTTGTCCAACTGTTGTTACACCACTATCTATTGATGCTAAAAGTGATTCAGCTACAGATTCCCTAACCATTTTTTTTTGATTATTATTTTTTTTTAATTCTATAATTTGTTTAAGCCATGATGGGAAATCACTAAATGGCTGAAGTAGCTGGTTAACCCAATTTAGCTCTAAATGAATATGAGCATTAACAAATCCTGGAATAATAATTGAATTACCTAATCTTATTTTTGGATATTTTATTTTGGCACTTAATTTTTTAGGCAATATACTAAAAATTTTATTTCTTTTAATAATTATAGAATGATCTTCCAGCAAACCATTTTTTGGACAGTATATAAATTTAGAATTTAATATCTTATTCATTTAAATGATAAGTTACCTGTACAAATCTCTTCAACAGGACCTTCCATGTTTAAATTGTAATTTTTATCAATAGAAATTTTTAGAGTTCCTCCAGGCATTTTTACATCAACTTCGTAATCAAGTAATCCAAGTTTATAACCAGCAGAAACTATAGCACATGAGCTACTACCAGAGGCTAAAGTATATCCAGCACCTCTTTCCCATATTTCTGCCTCGACTTTGTTACGATTAATTATTTTAGCAAACTGAACATTTATTCGTTTGGGAAAAATCTTATTTGTTTCTATATATGGGCCATATTCTTTTGCTATTTTTGAAGATATTTGTTTAAGAAAAATTACACAATGTGGATTCCCTACAGATACTGAGGTAAAAACAAAAGTTTTATTTTTAATTTTAATTTTTTTTGATACTGCTAATATATCCTTAATTTTAACCGGAATATCTTTTGATCTAAATTCAGCTTTTCCCATAGCAACTTTAAAATAAGAAATATTTTTTGTTTTTTTTATAAACTCACTGGTGACAATTCCACCTTTAGTTTCAATTGTAAAAACCTTTTTTTTGGTATATCCATGATTAAATAGAAAAGAAGAGAAAATTCTTAAACCATTTCCACTTTTTTCTGCTTGTGTTCCATCAGGATTATAAATTATTAACTTGAAATCTGCTCTCTTTGATTTCTCCAGAATTAAAATTCCATCAGACCCAATACCATAGTTTCTATCACATATGTTTATAATAGTCTTTTTAGATAATTTTTTTTTTAGTTTTTTCCCATCAATAACAATATAATCGTTTCCTAGTCCATGGGATTTAACAAATTTCATAATATTTATATTATATTGATGAATTTAATCTTGGTAAATATCTTAATGTAGATTATTAATCTTTTTTTGTATAGAATTAAACAGAGCAATCTAGGGAGGATTTAAAATGATTGAAGATTTATATGACGTAAAGGATCGAGTTGCTGTAGTAACAGGTAGTTCTCGTGGTATTGGTAAGCAATGTGCTCTTGCTTTTGCTGAAGCAGGTGCGAAATTAGTTTTAAATTATGTAAGCAACAAACAGGCTGCAGAAATTACTGCTGAAGAAATTGAAGGTTTAGGGTCTGAAGCTATTGTTGTTCAAGCAGATGTTAAAGACTTTGAAGCTTGTCAGTCACTTGGTGAAGAAGCTGTGAAAAAATACGGGAAAATCGATTTTCTAGTTAACAATGCTGGTATTAATAGAGATATTACTTTCAGCAGAATGTCACAAGAAGAGTGGCAAGAGGTAATTGATACTAACTTGGGAGCATTATTTAATATGTCNAAAGCTTGTGTTCCACATATGAGGGATGCAGGGTTTGGTTCAATTGTTTCAATTTCGTCAATTATTGGNGAAACAGGAAACATTGGCCAATCAAATTATGCTGCAACAAAAAGTGGAATGTATGGTTTTACTAGAAGTTTAGCAAGAGAATTAGCAAAAGATAATATTAGAGTAAATACTGTTTCACCTGGATTTGTTGAAACAGATATGCTTCATACAGTTCCAGCTGATCTTCTAGCAGGTATTAAGACAGAAATTCCATTAGGTAGATTTGGATATCCAGATGAAGTTGCATTAGCAGTTCTTTATTTATGTTCAACTGCNGGCTCTTGGATNACNGGTACTAATCTAAGTATTAATGGCGGACACAATATGCTGTAATTTTTTTGGGTAGCTAGTGTAAAAACTAGCTACCCATAGAAATGAAAGTATGAGANGGCAGTTCNAAGGAATACATTGCTATATANCCAAGTATTATTGAAATAAATCCAANCAGTGAATAATANGANATTTTNAANCCACTTAAACTAAAAAAAGCTTTNACTTGAATAATAAGAAAAAAAATAGTCCATGAAATTATTGAGATAGCAGACACTGATCCAAACCAATAAGTACCTATTTGCTCTTTTGACAGTATGAAGCCAAGACCAAACCCAATTGTCATTATTGGGAAAGCTATACAAATCAATAAAAAAATAATTTTCTCCATTGAGGACAAACTNGGAAGCCTGTCTATTTTATTTATTATTTTGTTTTTAATATTTGTATGTTGATATATATAAAGGATTGCAACAATTGAAGATATTAAAATAATTGTATGAGAAATAAAATTNGACATAACATGGAACGCAAGAATCTTATTTGAAAAGAAAGAGCCATTTGTTTCAGGAGCAAAAACTAATGGAATCGATAGTAAAAAACAAGCAGGGGAAATAAAAAGGGTGTATAAATTTTTTATAAAAAATCTTAATAGAATAGTGCTTGCAATTCCAACTATCCAGGAAGAGACAAATAGGTTTATTTCAAAGTTTTTTGAATCAATACTAACTTTATCTGNAAGTATAAGGAANGTTTGGAATAGTAATGAAATTAGAATTAGTATTCTTGATATTTTTGAAAAGGAAATATTACCTGCAATTACATATATAACATTAGTTATGAAAGACAAAAGAAATATCATTGGTATAAAAATCATTCTTTAATTTATCCCTGATGCTTCTTTTAAATAATTTTTTGATAGTTCTATATTAAGATCATCTAAATTACCGTCTAAGATTTCGTCTATTTTATGTAATGTTAAATTAATTCTATGGTCACTAATTCTTCCTTGAGGGAAGTTGTAGGTTCTTATTTTTTCACTTCTATCACCACCACCTACTAGTGCTTTCCTTGTTTGGGACATATTCTCAAATTGTTTTTCTTGTTCAATTTTAAGTATTTTTGCCCTTAAAACTTTCATAGCTCTTTGTTTATTTTTATTTTGTGATTTTTCATCTTGGTTTTGAACTACTATNCCAGANGGTATATGTGTAATTCTGACAGCCGAATCAGTTTTGTTTACATGTTGCCCTCCTGCACCAGAGGCTCGGTAAGTGTCAATTCTTAAATCTTTTTCGCTTATCTCAATNTCAACTTCATCAGCTTCTGGTANAACTGCNACTGTTGCNGTAGAAGTATGAACTCTACCGCTTGTCTCAGTTTCTGGAACTCTTTGCACCCTATGGACACCACTTTCAAACTTCATATATCCATAAATTTTTTTCCCAGTTATTGAAATTATNGCTTCTTTTATTCCACCAAGACCAATGTCATTCTTGTTAATAATTTCTGTTTTCCAACCCTTTCTTTCGGCACATCGCATATACATTCTTAATAAATCTGAGGCAAATAAAGCTGCTTCATCGCCACCTGCACCAGCTCTAATTTCTAGTATGACATCTTTAGAGTCTAAGGGATCAACTGGTTTCGCTTCTTCCTTAATTTTATCAATTACAGTAATTAATTCTTCATTTAAAGTATCGATTTCCTCTTGGGCAAGCTCTTTAAAATCTTCATCATTCAGTAACTCTTTGTTATCTTTTATCGATTTCTGAATTTCTTTGTATCTAATAAAATATCCAACAACATCTGAAATTGTATTTCTTTTTTTTGAAAGTTCCTTTATTTCATTAGAATCAATATTTCCAGAGGATAAAGCTTTATCTATATCATTCAGCTCATTTTGAGCCTTTTCTAGATCATTAAGTATTTTTTCATCAATCATAGCAAAACTTGCAAACTCAACACTATTGGATAAAATCTAAATATGGATAATATTGATATCCTTGATAGTAAAGTTAAGGATATTATAAATACAAAAGGCGAACTTGAAAACAAAATTGAGGTTTTAGAAATAAAAGTAAAAGAATACAATGAAATAATTAAAAGCCTCGAAGACAAGAATAGACTTTATAAAGATGAGTTAAAGAATGTTCTTGTTGAATTAGAGAATGTTATAAAAGATTTAGATGTTTAGTGAGAGAAATAAAATTAAATCACATAAATAAAAAGTTAAAATTAAAAACGGAATGTGACCAGGAAGTTATTGACCAAATTGAAGAATATATTAATGAAAATTATGAAAGACACAATTTAAAAAATACTTCTATTCCTAAACTTGAAATATCTAACCTTCTTCTAATTAATGCAGTTTTTGAAGTTCTTACCTTAAGAAAGGAAAGGGATAAGAATTTTGAGAGAATTAAGTCGATATTATCAAAAGTTTAATAAACAGTCTATAAGAAGAACGATAACTGAAAGTTCTTCTTCGGAAAGTTGCAGTTTTGATTCTATTATAATTAACAACTTCATCAATTTTCTTGAAGATCTTAAATTTAAGTCGATGGCAATCTATTCTCCAACTAGGCATGAAATAGATACCCTAGAAATTTTTTATTATCTTAAAAAAAGGAAAATTGAGATTTTTTATCCACTGGTTAGTTCGAATTTACTAGAATTTGGTTTGGTAGAAGATTTAGATGATTTAAAAATAGGTGAATTTGGTGTTGGGGAGCCTCATAAAGGTGCAAAAAAAGCCAACATTGATTACATTGACTTGTTTTTAATCCCTTGCCTAGCAATAGATGAAAATAATAAAAGGTTAGGTTATGGAGGGGGTTTTTATGATAAAGCTATGAAAAACATTGATTCCAAAAAAACCCTAGCGATTCTAAGACCTAGAAGATTAATAAGAGATTTTTCAGCCGAAGCTCATGATATTAAAATTGGGAAAGTAATTTCAGTTGAAAAGCAAAACATGGAGGAAAGTGATGAACTTAATTGAAATAGGAATATATTTAGGGTGTTTAATTGCAGGGTTTAGTTTGTTTTGGTTTTTATCCAGACAAAAATTAATTTCTGATATAAAAAATAAAGAAAGCCAATCTGAGAGGATTATCTCTTCTGCAAAAAATAGAGCTAATAAAATTATTAAAGACACAGAAAAAAAGGCGAGAAATTATAAAGAAAATCAAATGAAAAAAGTTAAGCAAGAAATAGATTCCTTGAAGAAGGATATTGATTCAAGGACAGCAGAGGTAAATAAAAAAGAAAAAGAGTTAGACTCTTCGCTCAAGGATATAACAAGAAAAGAAGCACAAGTTGAGATGAGAGAAAGTTCATGTGAGGAATTGATGGAAAAATATCGTGAAAGAGAAACCGAATTAGAGAAAATTTTAGAGGATGCTAAAACAAAAATTGAATCTATTGCTGGACTTTCTAGGGATGATGCAAAAGAAGAATTAATTAAAACAGTAGAAAATGAAGCTAAAATTATTTCGGCAAGAAGAATAAAAGAAATAGAGAAAGATATGCAAGATGATGCTGAAAGAAAATCAAAAAACATAATTGCACTTGCAATTCAAAAATATGCAGCATCATATACTTCAGAGAAAACTGCATCAGTTGTTAATCTTCCCAGTGATGATATGAAAGGTAGGATTATAGGTAAAGAAGGAAGAAATATTAGAACAATAGAACTTAAAACTGGTGTTGATATAATTATTGATGATACTCCAGGAGTTGTTACTGTTTCTTCTCATAATCCACTAAGAAGAGAAATTGCCTCTAGGGCTATAAAGAAGCTTTTAGATGATGGAAGAGTACATCCAGGAAGGATCGAAGAAATAGTTGAAGAGATAGAATCACAACTTGGTAAAGAGCTTAGAAAGTTAGGTGATGATGCAATACTTGAATTAGGACTTAGTAATATGCATCCAGATTTAGTTACTTTGGTGGGTAGGATGAAATACAGGACATCTTATTCTCAAAATATTTTAGATCATTCATTAGAGGTTGCTCAACTTTGTGGAGTTTTAGCAGCTGAGGTTGGACTCGATCCTAAACTTGCAAAGAGAGCAGGATTGCTTCACGACATTGGAAAGGCCGTGGATCATGACATGGAAGGTAGCCATGATGATTTAGGTGCTGAGTTAGTTAAAAAATATAACGAGCCAAAAGAGGTTATAGATGCAGTTGAACTTTCACATACTGATAACCCCGATAGTCTCTATTGTCTTCTTGTTCAATCTGCAGATGCAATATCCGCAGCTAGACCTGGAGCGAGAAAAGAATCTTATGAATCATATATCAAAAGAGTAAAAGAACTAGAAGATATAGCTCAATCATTTAATGGTGTAGATAAGTGCTTTGCTATTCAGGCTGGTAGAGAGGTAAGAGTTATGGTTCAAAGTGATAAGGTTAATGATGATGAAGCAACTATATTATCTCATGATATAGCGAAGAAAATTGAAGAAGAAGTTTCTTATCCTGGAAATGTAAAAATTACTGTTGTGAGAGAGGTCAGAGTTTCATCGGTCGCTAATTAATTATTTATTTATTGGTTAAAGCAACTCTAGCTGCTGCCAATCTTGCTATTGGAACTCTAAATGGAGAGCAGCTTACATAATTTAAGCCGATATTATGACAAAACTCAATTGAACTTGGATCTCCACCATGTTCTCCGCAAATTCCAACTTTCAAATCTTCTCTTGTAGATCTACCTTTATTTAAACCAATTTTCATAAATTCACCGACACCATCTCTATCAATACTTGCAAATGGATCTTTCTCAAGAATTTCTGCAGTTTTTCCATCGATCGTCACTGGTGTTTCCATGTAAGTATTAATAAATTTTGCTGCATCATCTCGTGAATATGCAAATACAGTTTGTGTTAAGTCATTAGTTCCAAAAGAGAAGAATTCTGCTTCTTTAGCGATCTGATCTGCTACAGCTGTGGCTCTTGGAACCTCAATCATTGTTCCCACCATATAAGATATCTTTTTCTTTCCTAAAGTTTTCTTAGCAACATTATCTATTATGTCCTTTTGATATTTAAATTCACTAACCATTCCTACAAGTGGGATCATTATTTCTGGTAATACTTTAATTTTTTTCTTTTCTACTTCAATAGCAGCTTCAAATATTGCATTAGCTTGCATTTTAGTAATTTCTGGCATAGTAATTCCCAATCTACAACCTCTAAGTCCTAACATGGGATTGAACTCATGAAGTTCTTCAACCCTTTCTAAAAGTTTGATTTTCTCATCTAATAATTGTTGATTGTTCCCAGTTATCTCCATTTCTTTGATTGCCAACATTAGGTCTTCTCTGTTGGGCAAGAATTCATGTAAAGGTGGATCCAGGAGTCTAATTGTACATGGATATCCATTCATTGCAGTGAACAATCCTATAAAATCTTCTTTTTGCATTTCTTGAAGTTTGTTCAAATGCAAAATCCTATCTTTTTGATTGTTCGACAAAATCATATCCTGCATAATTTTAATTCTATCTTCAGCAAAGAACATATGTTCGGTTCTACATAAACCAATTCCCTCAGCACCAAATTTAATTGCAGTCTCAGCATCAGCAGGAATGTCTGCATTAGTCCTAATATTTAGTGTCCTAAATTTATCGGCCCATTTGAGTATGGTTGAAAAAACTTGGTATCTTTCTGATGCTATTTCCCTCATATTTCCTTGCATGACTTGTATAACTTCAGACGCAACAACTGGAATATCTCCAGCATAAACTTTCCCTTCAAAACCATCGATGGAGATATAATCTCCTTCATTTATTACTTTGTTATCAACACTAAAAACTCTTTTAGACATGTCAACTTTAATTTCTTCTGCACCTACAACACAAACTTTCCCCATTTGTCTTCCCACTACTGCTGCATGACTAGTTCTTCCACCTCTCGCAGTAAGCAGTCCATGTGCAGCTGCCATTCCATGAATATCATCGGGACTTGTCTCTTTAGTTACCAATATAACTCTTTTACCTTTTTTGCTTAACTCCACTGCAGTTTGAGCATCTAATGCTACTCTCCCTGAAGCTGCACCTGGCGATGCTGCTAATCCTTTTGTTAGCTCTTCAAATTTCTTTTTATCTTCTGGATTAAATATGGGGAAAAGAAATTGTTCTAGATGTTCTGGCTCAACTCTTAATACTGCTTCTTCTTTTGTAATTAAGGTTTCTTTTACCATATCACATGCAATCTTCGCAGCAGCAATACCCGATCTCTTACCTGATCTAGTTTGTAATAAAAACAATGTTTCACTCTCAATAGTAAATTCAAAATCTTGCATATCTTTAAAATGTCTTTCTAAAATTTTAGCAGTGTTCTCAATTTGCGAATGAACTTTTCTCATTTCTCTTTGCATAGTCTTAATATTTTTAGGAGTTCTAATCCCTGCTACTACATCTTCTCCTTGTGCATTTAGAAGATATTCCGCAAATAATTCCTTTTCACCTGAGAGTGGATCTCTAGTGAATCCAACACCAGTTCCACAGTCATCACCCATATTTCCAAATACCATTGATTGAACATTCACAGCAGTACCAATTTCTGAAGGAATGTCATATTGTTTCCTATAAAAAATTGCACGATCATTGTTCCATGAAAGAAAAACGGCATTGATCGCACTGAATAGCTGGTCTTTTGGATTTTGAGGGAAGTTTTTTCCAGTTTTTGATTTAACTATTTTTTTATAGTCCTGAACTAAAGATTTTAATGAATTATGATCCAAGTCAACATCATGTTTAACATTCTTTTTTCTTTTTAGATCTTCTAATTTGTCTTCAAAAAGTTCTTTGTCTACTTTAAGTACAACATCAGAAAACATTTGTATAAATCTTCTGTAGGAATCCCAGCCAAATCTAGCATTTTTTGATTTTTCAATTACTCCTAAAACAGTTTTGTCATTTAAACCTAAATTTAATATTGTATCCATCATTCCAGGCATGGAAAACATTGCTCCTGATCTAACTGATACAAGTAAAGGATTTTTTGCATCTCCGAAATTCTTCTTTGTCATTTTTTCCAGTTTTTTTACATTTTCTTCAATTTGTTGATTAATTTCTTTGGGGACACTTTTTTTATTATCATAAAATATTCCACATACTTCTGTTGAAATTGTAAAGCCAGGTGGAACATTAATACCAATTTCAGTCATTTCGGCTAAACCAGCACCTTTGCCACCAAGAATTTCTTTCATGGAACCTTTTCCGTCTGCCTTTTTGTTTCCAAAAAAATAGACAAAATTGTTATTTTTTTTGTTAGTTCCCATTATGCCCTCCAATTATTAAAGTTCTGAAAGATTACTAAATTCAGAAATTAAATTCTTGAATCTTGTTAACAAATTAATTCTGTTATTTTTTATTTCTTCATTTTTATCCATTACCAATACATGTTCAAAGAAATTAGCAAGTTTATCAAAAGATTTTATAATTTCATATAAACATATTTCAGAGTCTCTGTTGTCTGAATTTTCATTGTAAAATCTTTCAATTCTTTTTATTTCGGTATACAAATCTTGCTCATAATTATTGGCTAAAAGGGTTTCATTAATATTTTCAGAATTATTATCTTTTGTTATATTTTTTAATCTCTTAAATATTTCCACACCTTTTTCCAGTTCAGGTGTTTCATTAAGATTTTTTATAGCATTAATCTTATTTGATATTGATTTAATATTTATCTCTTTATCTGTTTTTAATACTGAGTTCAATATATTTACACTGAAGCCATTCTCAACATAATAGTTTTTAATTCTATCAAGTATAAAATTTTTTGCCTTTTGCTTCGATTCCTTATCAGTTTTATTTTTTATGCCCAAATCAACTTGAGCAAATGAATTATCTAAGATTTCATTTAAATCTATTTTTATATCAAGACTCTCGGTTATTCTAATTATACCTATACAACTCCTCCTAAGTCCATAAGGATCTGAGCTACCGGTAGGATATAGCTTTAAAGAAAAAGCTGATGCTAGATTATCGAATCTGTCTGACAAGCTTATGATTTTTGATAAAATTGTATTTGGCAACTCATCACTTCTTCCTTTTGGTAAATAATGCTGGCGCAGTGCTTCACTGACTTCGGTGTCTACGTTTTTGTAGTAATATTCCCCAATTATCCCTTGGAGCTCTGGAAATTCAAATACCATTTGTGAAGCAAGGTCCGCTTTGCATAAATCACCTGATGCTTCAATTTTTTCAATTTCCAAATCAAAATTACCAAGAATATTAAGTTTTTTTGCTATTTCCACAATTCTCTTTGCTTTATTCCCATAGGTTCCAACTCCATCTATGAAAGTAATTGAATCAATTTTTTCACGAATTTTATTTAATCCTAATTTTGAATCTTCTTCGTAAAAGAATTTTCCATCGCTAAGACGAGCAGCTAATACTTTTTCGTTACCACTAATTACAGTCTTAGAATTTAAAAAAGGTGAGCCAGCAACAAATGCAAAACTTTCAACGAGTTCTTTATGGTTGTCGTTTTTGTATATTGAAAAATATTTTTGATGATTTTTCATAACAGAATTAATTACTTCTTTGGGAATTTTTAAGAAATCTTTATTGTATTTACCGATTAATACCATTGGAAATTCTGTAAGATTTGCAACGTGATCTAATAAATCTTGGTCTTTGTTAATAAAAAATTTTTTTTCTTTTTCTATTTTATTTATTTCAGAGATAATTTTTGCTTTTCTTTCTTTAAAACACAGTATGACTTTTCCTTTTTTTAAAAATTTTAAATAATCAGAATAAGATTTTATTTTATTTGTTTCTAATTTGGAAAATCTATGACCGAGAATAAGGTTTTTGCTTTTTATATTCTCAAATTTAATTTTAATAAAACTGTTATCGAAATTTGCATAAATATTTTTTATAGGCCTAACAAAAGGGAATTTTCCTTCACCCCATCTCATAAATTTTTTATTATTTATATTTCTAAGAGAATTACATAAAATATTTTTTAGATTTTCCTTATTAGGAGATCCTTTGATCTTTTTGTTTAAATAAAGAAATTCTGAATTATTCTTTTCCTTGAATTTTAATTCTTTCTCTTCAATTCCATTTTTATCTAAAAAAGCTAATCCAGGTTTTAAAAGCTTCCCCTTGTTATCAAAGCATATTTTTTTAGGGGGTCCCCAAATTTCAACTTTCTTATCTTTAGTTTTTTTATCTAACCCATTTATATAAATAGTAAGTCTTCTAGGAGTATTTTTTGAAATGATATCCAAATATTCAATATTATATTCAGCCAATCCTTTGATGAAGTTATTTTTTAATTGTAAACCTAAATCGTTAACGAGTCTGGCTGGTAACTCTTCAACATATATTTCGGAAAAAAATTCAATTTTATCTCTATTTTTCATATTGTTCCATATATAAGCTTGCTGAGTTTTTTGCAAGTTCTCTGATTTCTAAAATATATCTTGCTCTTTCCGTTACACTAATACTTCCTCTTGCATCCAACAAATTAAATAAATGTGAACATTTCAAACAATAGTCATAAGCAGGCAATGGTAGGTTGTTTTTAATTAAATTAAGACATTCTTTTTTTGATGAATTGAAAAAGTCTTTGAGCATCGAAACATCTGCAAGTTCGAAATTATATTTAGAAAATTCATATTCAGTTCTATGGTGTATGTCTTTGTAGCTAACCTTATCAGACCATTTAAGGTCATAAACACTGTCAACATTTTGAAGGTACATCGCTATNCTTTCNGTTCCATAAGTTATTTCTACTGTTATTGGATCTAAGTCAAANCCACCNGCTTGTTGGAANTAAGTAAATTGAGTTATCTCCATACCATCAAGCCAAACTTCCCANCCCAAGCCCCATGCTCCAAGAGTTGGTGACTCCCAATCATCTTCAACAAATCTNATGTCATGTTTTTTTGTATTAATTCCTAAGAATTCCAAACTCTCGAGGTAAAGCTCTTGGATATTATCTACTGAAGGTTTTATTATTACTTGAAATTGATAGTAATGTTGAAGTCTATTCGGATTTTCTCCATACCTACCATCGGTTGGTCGTCTACAAGGCTCAACATATGCAGTAGACCACGGTGTATTACCAAGGCATCTTAAAAAAGTTCCAGGATGAAAAGTCCCCGCACCTTTCTCCAAATCGTATGGCTGGAGTATTACACATCCATTGTTTGCCCAAAATTCTTGAAGCTTGAGGATAATATTTTGAAAATTCATTAAAGGTAAATAATAACATTAAACATATTTTTCGCTATTTATAAAATCATCAATAGCTTTTTTTGAATTGTTTTGAATTATTTGAATATTCTTTTTTGGCTTTTCTATTCCAAATAAACCTAAATTTATATTCATTGGCTGTAATTCCTTAGAATTAGCATTGGAAATATAATCCAAAAGAATTCCCAAAGCTGAGAATTTTGTAAAAGAGTAGGGGGTTTTTTTATTAAAAGCTCTCCCTGCATTGATTCCTGCAACTATTCCCATTGCTGCAGACTCTGTATATCCCTCTACTCCTGTGATTTGACCCGCAAAAAAAACCATTTTATTGCTTTCAGACTGTAGAGTGTTTTTTATTTTCCCTGGTGAATTTATATATGTGTTTCTGTGAATACTTCCAAATCTTAAAAATTCAGCATTCTTTAAAGCAGGTATGATACTAAAAACCTTCTTTTGATCTCCAATCTTCATTTTTGTTTGAAACCCTACTAGATTCCACATTGTCTCCGCTTCATTTTCTTTTCTTAGCTGTAAAACTGCATAAGGCCTTCTAGCTGTTTTTGGATCGGTTAAACCAACAGGTTTCATTGGACCAAACCTTAAAGTGTCTAAACCTCTTGAAGCCATTTCTTCAATTGGGAGACAGCCTTCGAAATAATTTGGGTTTTCAAATTTATGAAAATCTATTTTTTCTGCTGAATTTAAAGATTCAATGAAATTAACATATTCAACCTTAGTTAATGGACAATTTATATAATCTCCTACTCCATCCTCATATCTTGAAGCCCGAAAAAATTGGCTTCTATCTAAAGAGTCATAGAGAACTATTGGAGATATAGAATCATAGAAAGCTAATGATTTCATACCTATGAAATTTTCAATTTCTTCTGCTAAAGAATTTGATGTCATTGGACCAGTTGCAATTATAATAGGATTTGTATTCTTAAAATTAATTTCAGTAGCTTCTTCGTTAATAACTTCAATATAATCATTATTATAAATCTTATTTGTAATATATTGAGAAAATTTTTCTCTATCAACTGCTAATGCACCGCCTGCAGAAACTTTATTTTTGTATGCTGCTTCTAAAACTAATGATTTAAGTTTTATCATTTCGCTCTTAAGTATCCCTGCAGCTTTATCAATTGAATCTGATTTTAAAGAATTGCTACAAACTAATTCAGCCAAATTTGATGATTTATGTGCAGGTGTAAATTTTTTAGGTTTCATCTCTATGAGTTGAACCGGAATTTTTTGAAGACTTAATTGGAATGCAGCTTCACAGCCTGCTAATCCCCCACCAATTACTGTAACACCATTGAAGTTTTTTGATTTCAGTTTAGCTCTCCTACAAGAGAGTTTTGCATAGCATCAATAATTTTTATTTTAAGTATTTTACCAATATTTTTTGCATCAATATCTTTTATGTTTACAACTTTATTATGAGTTGTTCTCCCAAATAAATCATCAGGATTTTGCTTGCTTCTTCCCTCAATAAGTACATTAAATATTTTGCCAACTTTTTCTACATTACTTTGAAGTGTTATTTCCCTTTGTCGAGATTGAAGTATTTGAAGTCTTTCAGATGCAACTTTATCTGGCACATGAAATTTCATTTTTTCTCCTGGTGTACCAGGCCTAACTGAATACTTAAAAGAATAAACAGTATCAAACTTTATATCATTTATCAGATTCATGGTTTGTTCAAAATCGTTATCTGATTCATTACCAAAACCAATTATTATATCAGTGGATAGAGCCAAGTCTGGCATTGCTTCTTTTAACTTCAAAATTGAATCCCTATACCACTCAATTGAGTAAGTTCTATTCATTTCTTTTAGCACATCATTTGAACCTGATTGTACTGGTAAATGTAGTTGCCTACAGACTTTATTATTATTTTTCATTGACGAGATCATCTTAGATGTAATATCCCTGGGGAAAGATGTTGTAAATCTTATTCTCTCTAAGCCTTCCAGTTCTTGAAGGTGATTTAGCAGGTCGTAAAATTTAAGCTTTTCATATTTCCAAGAATTTACAGTTTGACCAATGTAAGTAATTTCTTTTGCACCTTTAGATATTAAAATTCTTGATTCTTCTAGAATATCTTTCATAGGCCTATTAATTTCATTTCCTCGAGTTGTAGGAACTATGCAATATGCACATCTTTTATTACAACCTTGTTGAATTGAAACAAACCCAGAAATTTTACCCTCTTGATGGTAGGGGTTTACATCAAAAACATCTTGAACATCCATTGAAGTTTCAATTGTTCTATGGCTTGTCCCATCTTTAATTCCTTTTATTATTTCTGGTAATTTGGGAATTCCTCTAGGACCTAAGACAAAATCAAGATATGGAATATCTTTAAGTAATTTCTTCCCATACAATTGAGCTACACAGCCAGACATTCCAATTATCAGATTAGGATTTTCTTTTTTTAGCTTTTGATATTTTCCAGTTGCACTGATAGCTTTGTGGTCCGCTTTTTCTCTAATTGCACATGTGTTAACTATTATAATATCAGCAGATTTAGCATCTGATACAGGATTTGCACCTAATGAGTTAATAATACGATCGGAATCATATTCATTCATCTGACATCCATAAGTTTCAACAAAGATATTCTCTTTTTTCATTTTTCAAATTTTAACAATGTTTGAAGTTTATTCAATAATTATTCTAAATTGACTATTATTGCTATATTTAGTAACATCTTTAAATGCTTGGATGGACTAGTGATATAAATTCAAAGCAATGGAAAACATTCATTGCAGCTTTCTTTGGTTGGACTTTAGATGCTATGGATTTACTTTTATATGTTTTTGCATTTAAGTTTATCGCCCAAACTTTTGATATATCTGGAACACAAGCTGCTCTTCTCTTTAGCATAACTCTCGCATCTTCCGCATTAGGTGGAATAGTTTTTGGGATAATATCTGATTATGTAGGAAGAGTTAAAGCATTAACCTACTCAATATTGATATATTCCTTATTTACAATGTTGTCAGCATTTGCACCAGATATTTGGTTTTTTGTTGTTTGTAGATTTTTATTAGGGTTAGGAATGGGTGGAGAATGGGCATCTGGTGAAATACTAGTTGCTGAAAGTTGGCCTAAGAAACATAGAGGTAAAGTGGTAGGTATGGTTCAAAGTGGTTGGGGTTTTGGTTTCATTTTCGCTGCAATCCTTGCAACTTTTGTTCTACCAATAACCGACTTCAATCTAAATATGCTACCTTTTGTTAATACTGATTTCCCAGTTGAAAGTTGGAGAGTTTTGTTTTTCCTTGGAGTTATTCCAGCATTTTTAGTTTTTTATATCAGAAGAGTTTGCGAAGAACCTGAAATTTGGAAAAAATCTTCTGAGGAGAGAACAAAGACTAGTCAGGAATTTACATTTTTAGAAATCTTCAAATCTGATCAAATTAGACCTATGTTGTTTAAAGCAACACTCTTAACTAGTTTTTGTATGATTTCTTACTGGGGCCTTAGTTATTTTGTCCCTAATTATCTAGCAAGCCCTGTTTCTGAAGGTGGAGCTGGGCTCGGAATTGTTAAAGGTTTTGGTTTTACTATCCCGCTTAACATAGGGGCTATTTTAGGGTGCATATCTTTTGGATTGATAAGCGATAGAATTGGACGAAAAATAACATTTGGATCATATTTGATAATTGTTGCTCTACTTGTTCCTATTTTTGGAAATATAGTTCAAATTCAACAATTTTTGGGATTTATATCATTGGATGCATTAGTTCTTACTGTTGCACCATTATTAGGTTTTTTTGCTACAGGTTTTTATTCAGGCTTTGGTGCAATTTTTGCTGAAATTTTCCCTACTAGAGCAAGAGGCACAGCTCAAGGGTTTAGTTATAATGTTGGTCGTGGTGCATCTGCTATAGCTCCCCCCTTATTTGCTTTTATTGCTGTAACTTCATTTTCTTTTTTATTTAATGGGGAAATCATTGGAAATGGTAGGGCTTTGATTACCGCATCTATCTTTGCTTTACTCGCTTTTGCAGTTCTTTTAACACTTCCTGAAACTAAGGGAAAGGATTTAGACTAACTTTTTTTCTTTTTTTCAAAATAACTTAATGGTTTCTTAACAAATTACTTAACATTTTCTTAAAAATTGGTATAGTACTTGCCATAAATATAATAAATAACCGAAGGGAGGTTAGATTTATGCGTAATTTACTATCAATTATGTTTGCATTTTTACTTGTTTTTTCAAGTCATAATGCATTCTCAAAAGAAGCTGGTGAGACTATTCCACTAACTTTTTCTGGTTACGTTGTAACTGAAGGTACAGCAAACTTCGGTGATAATGGTGGCGATAATGCTAATAATTTTTATACATTTAGCGATGATGAGTCAACATTTACACCAAGTGCACAATTAGGTGTTTCTAACGATTATTTTGTTATTGATGCCCTATTTGGAGCAATGGCTGGTGATTTAGGTACAAGTGACGAAGAATTCTTCTTACACCAAGCATATGGAATAATTCCAGTAGGTCCATTCACAGTTATGGCTGGACACATGGATACTATGCTAGGGAACGAGGTAATTAATCCTGGAGACAATCCCAACATTACAAGAAGTTTCCTTTTTGGATACTCAATCAATTTCCAAAATACAGGTGTTAGAGCAATGATGCCATCTCCTGTCTCATTTGTTGATGAGTTTTATCTTGGAGTAAGTAATGGTTCAGATGTAATCTATGATGAAGGTTCTGATCAGCAGAAAATTATTGAAGCTGCTGCAGGTCTTACTATGGGTGAAGGAAGCTTATTCCTTGCAATGAACTATGGTAACGATGGAACTGATGCAAATACTATTCAGCAAACTTATACTGCAGTATTTGGATACCCATTAACAGACAC
>NZWF02000025.1 GCA_002701605.2 bacterium | reverse complement strand
ATAAACATGGCTAAACAAGCAAACGAATACAGCTATCCATGGTTAGAAGAAGGTGAAGTTCCACCATTACCACTTGATAGAGATAGAATTCATATTATCTCTCAGGGTGTTGCTGATCCAGTCTTCGACTATGATATCGTTCCTTTAACATACACAGAAAGTCGTTGGATGGCATGTGTTGTTGAAGCTGACGAAGCTGCTTTAAAAGCAATTATTCCTGATCCTGTTGAGCTTCATGATCCTATTCTTGAGTTCTGGTATGTTATACACAGAAACACAATGTTAGGACCTTATATGGAGTTTGGTGTAACAGCTTCTTCAACAGTTAAAGGAAGCGACGGACAAGTCTGGAAAGGTGGATATTATCCTTATATGTATCTATCTAACGACTCACCAATTTTCGCTGGTAGAGAGCCTTTCGGGTTCCCTAAAAAAGCTGCATACATTGCTGCTTTTGAGCACGGAACAAATGACAACTACTTCAATTTCTTAATGGAAAGAAGAGGTTATGTTCTTCACTCAGCAAATGGTCGTTATTCAGACAAACCTGTAGCTGTTAAACCAACATTCTTTGGTAAAACAGACTGGGGTAGACTAAATTATAGAATCACAACTCATCCAAGCGTTGCATACAGTGATCACCAAGTTACTTATCTTGGTTCTGAGTTACCACCACAGTTCGGAAACGGACACAGATTCCAATTGGACCCAAGTTCAATTAGAACTGCTACTGGTGATGACATGAGATCATGGTATATGGCTGGAACTCCTTTCGACTTCATGGGAGGTTCATTAGGAGATGTTAAAGTTCATGGATTAATTTCATTTACATTTAACTTAATCATTCCACCAGCTTCAATTGTATGGGAAAAAAGAGTTGAAAGAAACGATGATGATGTTGCAAAACATCTATTGTTCTCAACTCCTTACAAATATACAATGAGACACAGATTCTTAACACCTTACTATCCAGGTGCTTAAGATTTGATCTTTTAGAGGGCCTTAAACTAAGGCCCTCTTCTTATTTATTCTTTTTTATCATTCCTTTTTCATGCTAAATTAATTAGATGAGATATGTTCATAGTTTAGTTAATGGAAATTTGAAAAAAACCATCGATTCACAAGTTAGGGAAAACCCTGCTACATTAGAGCCATTACAAGAAGTTGCTCTTTGTTCTCAAGACGATGTTAACGAAGCCGCTACGGCAGCAAAAGCAGCATTCCAAGTTTGGTCTCAAACACCAGCATCAGTTAGAAGCAATATTATGAGTCGAATAGTAGAATTGATAAAAAGTAATATTGAAACGTTAGCAAAAATAAACTCTGAAGAAACAGGAAAGCCAATTCGAGAAAGTTCGATAGTTGAATTAGGAGGAGTTATAAGGACTTTTGATTATTATGCTGGTGCAGCAACAAAAATTTTAGGAAACACTCAAGTAATTAATGAAAATTTATTGTCATTGACTTTGAAGGAGCCTGTAGGGGTGGTTGGTCAAATACTTCCTTGGAACTTCCCCTTGTTACTTGCTTCTTGGAAAATCGCACCTGCTCTTGCAGCAGGATGTACAATGGTTATTAAACCTTCTGAGCTAACTCCATTGGGTACATTGGAGATTGCTAAGTTATGTGAAGAAGCAGGAGTTCCTAATGGTGTTATTAATATTTGTCCGGGTATAGGAGAAGTTGCAGGTGCGGCCATTGTTCAGAACCCCTATATTAATAAAATTTCTTTTACTGGGTCAACAAAAGTTGGAAAACAAATTCTTAAAGATTCCTCAGATAATTTAAAAAAAGTCTCTCTTGAGCTCGGGGGCAAAGCTCCTAATATATTATTTGAAGATTGCGATATTGATTCATGTTTAGAGGCCAACTTAAGGGGTGGCTTTTTTAATCAAGGTGAAAATTGCACGGCAGTAACAAGACTGTTGGTTCACTCAAAAATTGTTGATGAATTCACTGAAAAATATTTGGCTAAAATTAAAATGATTAGTCAGGGTGATCCTATGAATTCAAAGACAGAAATAGGTGCTTTAATTTCTAAAGAGCATATTGAAAAAGTTCATAAATATGTCAAGGATGGGATTTCTGAAGGGGCCGAATTATTAATAGGCGGAGAAAAACTCAATAATCTGGCAGGATATTTTTATCCACCTACTGTATTAAAATTGAAGGATCCTGAAAACATTTTGTTCAAAGAAGAGATTTTTGGTCCAGTTGTGGCAATTTTACCTTTTGATAGCGAAATAGAGGCTATTGAGCTTGCAAATAAGACACATTACGGGCTTGCTGGGGGAATTTGGACCAAAGATATCTCTAAAGCTATTCGAGTGGCTAAAAGCATTGAAGCAGGCTACTTATGGATTAATACATATGGTGGAATAATACCAGAGACTCCATATGGAGGATTCAAACAAAGCGGTTATGGTAAAGAATTAGGCCATGAAGGTCTAGACGAATATTTACAAATAAAAAATATATCAATTTTTACAGGAGAACAAATTCCTAAGTGGTATGGAGACAATTAGAAATAAATCTTTTGAAGAAATCTACAATCATATTTTAGGAGAAATTCAGCGTGGTAGTGTCGATAGAAAGCATCCTTTTCATTTGTGCTTTTTGTCTACAATTAATAACCTTACAGGATTCCCTGACTCTAGAACCGTTGTTTTAAGAAAAATTGATAGAGATAGTTTTACTCTTAGAGTTCACACTGATTCTAGATCTGAAAAAATCCACCACATTAAATCTTGTCAGAACACACATTTACTTTTCTACAATCAAAAAGCTAAGTTGCAAGTTAGAATAAGATCAATCGGGAAAGAGGTAGAAGATGAACAATTAAAAAAAGAAGTCTGGTCTCAAGCACAAGAAATAAGTCAAAGATGTTATTATGTTCCACATTCACCATCAACTGAAATTAATACTCCTTTTTTGAATTCAGAAATAGATTCCACTGATCAAAATTTAGGCTTTAAAGTTTTCTCTATTTTAGAATTTAAACCATTTGAGCTAGACATTCTTGAGCTAAACTATGAAGGTCATTTAAGAGCTAGTTTAAAAGTTAATGATGGAAATCTTGAGAAAGCTGTCTGGCTGATGCCATAAAAAAAGGGCCAAATTAGAAAATTTGACCCCATAAGAAACTATAATAAAACTAAAATAATGTTCCTTTAAGAAGTAAGTTCATTCCAGGAATTAGAAGTGTTACAAATGCTTCTGCAACAAATAAATATCCTAACAATGTACCTAATGCTTTACCTTGAGCTAATACTAAGAATGCTACAAGAGTAAGAACTGCCCATGCAATATTGAACATACCTAGTTCCATTGCACCAACACCTAAGAAATATTGTCCGTACCATAGAAAAACTATAGTAGCGAATAAACAATACCAACCTAGCCCTTTACCATCATGACCCAGTGTAAACACACCAAATGCGATTACGTAAATAAGGGCAAAAACTGAAACGAGAGTAGTGCTTGCTGCACCTTCTGGTCCTAATCCAGCACCTGTAAATGCTGCAATTAAGATTAGAACAGCGACTGCTCCGTTTAACATACCAACTTCTTTTCCACCGGTTTTTCCTAAAACAGTCATACCGTTACAAAAGAATACAAAACCTACTAGTACTAGTACATATCCTAACATATACTTATACCTCCTTTTTTAAGGTTATTTAGTTTTTAACACAATTGCTTAATAAATGTCAATCAAAAAAGAAAAAAAACCAGCCATTAAAAGATCTAAACCCCCTTAATCACTGGTTTTTTTAAAAAAAAATAATCTCTAATTATGATTCTTTTCTTTGAACTAAAATGTTCCAGATGCCTGTTTGTACAACTTTATCATCTTGATTGATAACATTAACTTCCCAATTTAAAAAACCCATATTAGGTCGTTTATGTTCTTTCTTTTCAACTAGTTTTCTAGTTATTTTAATAGTATCACCAGGAAAAACTGCATCTTTAAATTTCCATTCTGAAAGCCCCATAAAAGCTATAGTTGCAAGCCTTGGCATAGTAAACCAAAGACCGGTGGCGATAGAAGCAACACACATTCCATGTGCAACACGTGTTTTAAAAACAGTGTTTTTTGCAAACTCTTCATCAATATGCATGTTGTTGAAATCTGCAGAAAGTCCTGCAAAGTTTACAACATCAGCTTCTGTTACAGTTCTTCCACTAGAAACATGTTCTGTACCATCTGCAACTTCTTCATAAAATAATTTATCATTCATAATATTAAATCTCCTATTGGACTGGTTTAAATTTTGCAAATGTTACTTCATCAGTAGCATCTTCAAAAACAACTTCTACTTCCATACCTATTGTTACACTTTCAGGATCACAATCTACAACATTTGACATCATTTTCACTCCGTCATCTAGCTCAATCATAGCAACCACATAGGTTTCACCTTTGTAAGCTTTTGTAGGTCCCATATAATGAACGGAATAAGTCCAAACTTTTCCTTTTCCTGAAGACTCTACCCATTCAAAATCCATGTTGGTTGAATTAGGGAAAGGGCTTATTGCTCTTGGATAAAAGAAAACTTTTCCTGTTTCTTTACATTTTGGTAATAATAGCTTGTGTTCTTTAGTACCATCCCAAAAAGGCTTAGTTTCTGGTCTAAAATCTGGCAATGGTTTTGCATATTCTACTTTTTCTTCTGACATAATATTTCTCCTTTATTTAAATAATATTTTATTAACTTAATGGTTCATTTCCTAAAAGTATTGTACTATGTGCGGACACGATTCCACCGTTGCCATGCACTAATGCTACACTTGGATCTTTGACTTGCCTTTCGCCAGCCTCACCTCTTAGTTGTAATACTGCTTCAACTACATGATGCATAGCACCAAGGTGTGCTTGGGATAAAAGACCACCATTTGTATTTAAAGGAATGTCAGCATCTTTATGTAATCTTCCTTCTAAGGCTGCTGCACCTGCATGTCCTTTTGGAACAATTCCTAATCCTTCAAGCTCTAGCAAGGTTGTAATAGTAAAGCAATCATAGAGGAATGTTATATCAACATCTTGATTAGTCATACCTGCTGTTTTAAATGCTTTGTCTCCTGATTTTTGAATAGCACCATAGATTTGGTCTAAATCTTCACATGATGTTAAGTACTGGTGAGAAAATCCTTGTCCCATACCATGTAAATAAACAGGATCTCTTTTTAGGCCAAGTTCTTTAGCTTTTGCTGCGGTTGTAACAATAAATGCTGCACCACCATCCGAAATAATTGAACAATCAAATTTTGTTAGAGGAGATGCAAGAAGCCTAGCTCCCATTACATCATCCATAGTAAGATCATCTTTGTTCATTGCATTTTCTTTTAACTGTGCATGTTGTCTCATAGTAACAGCAACTGATGCTAGATGTTCTCTAGTTCCTTTACTTTCATGTAAATATCTTTGAGCCATTAGTGCATATCCACCTGGAGTTGTAAGCCCAAATGGGTATTCAAACTCTCCATGACACATTTCTCTAATTAAAGCTATCATTCCAGTTGATGAAATTCCTGAGAGTGTGTTGTCTCCTCTTACACATAAAACAACTTCAGCTTGACCAGAGTTTATTGCCATTGCTGCTGCAGCAGTCATCCACACAGCAGTTGCTCCACCAATTGCTACAGACTCAAAATATTTAGGGTTAATTCCTATGTAATCTGCAAAAGTAGTACAATGCATAAATGTTTCTTCAACTAACGAGAAAGCAGTTATGATTCCGTCTACATCTGATTTATTTAGTCCCGCATCTTCAATCGCAATCTTAGATGCTTCTGACAAGAAATGAAACGAACTTTTTCCAGGAATTTTTCCCTGCTCAGTTTCTCCTACACCAATAATACCTATTTGGTTNTTCTTGAGTAGTTCTCTTGTGTCTTCTATGTTTGGTATTTGTGTACCCATTATAACTTCTCCTTTGTTTTTTTATTTTTTTAGNTTAACAAAATTTAATTAAATTCCAAGCTCNTTTGCTATAATTACATGCTGAATTTCTGANGTTCCTTCTGTAATTGATGATAATTTTGCATCTCGGTAATATCTTTCTGCAGCATATTCTGTTGCATATCCATATCCTCCAAGAACCTGGACACCTTCACTTGCACACCATTGTACAACCTCGGCTGAATAAAGTTTGGCCATCGAAGCCTCTTTAACACANGGTCTTCCTTGATCGTAAAGCCATGCAGCTTTGTAGCCCAGAAGTCTAGCAGTTTCTATTTTCACTGCCATTTGTGCCAATTTAAAACTTATAGCTTGAAATTTGTTGATCGGTCTACCAAATGCTTCTCTTTCTTTAGAATATTGAAGAGCATATTCAAAAGCNGCAGTGGCAAGTCCTACACTTTTTATTGCATGCGATATTCTGGCGGCAATAAGTGTTTCCATTAAGGCTTGAAATTTACCTTCTTCTCCTCCTAAGAGGGCATCACCAGGCAATTTACAATTCTCAAACACAAGTTCTGCGACATCTGATGATCTGTGACCTAATTTGTGAATTTTTCTAGAAACTTCAAATCCAGGCAAATTTTTATCAACAATAAAAATACTAATACCGTTTTTCTTGTCATCTTTGTTTGTATATGCAGCAACAATTACATAGTTACATGTAACACCGTTTGAGCACCATGTTTTAGTTCCATTGAGAATCCAAGAGTCACCATCTTTANNTGCATTTGTTTTAATTGATCTGGCATCAGTCCCAGCATTAGGCTCAGTTATAGCTAAAGCACCAATCATTTCTCCCGCAATTGATGGAACTAGATATTTTTGCTTTTGTTCTTCAGTGCCAAATTTTGCAACAGGCAAAGACCCCAAATCAACATGGGCTGCCACTCCTTTAGCAATTCCGGCACAAGTTTTACCTAGCTCTTCNGCAAGGATACATTGAGTTACCTTATCAAGCCCAAGGCCACCATATTTTTCTTCAAAACCAATTCCNAGAAAACCCATTTCTGCCATTTTTGGGAAAAGTTGAGANGGAAATTCTTGTTTTTCCTCTGCTTCTTCTACTAGTGGTGCTATTTCTTCTTTACAAAATGTTTGAATAGCATCTCTCATCATATTTTGGTCATCTGAAAANTCAAAACTTAAACTCATTGTTTCCTCCAATAATTCAATGTGTTAGGGGTTAATATGAACCGTAATATTATATCAGAGCACCTATTTTTCTGCAAAGAAAACTTTACGTTATTTAACATCCAATAAATAATTACTATATGAAGTTAAGGAATGTGGACGAAACTATATGTGCTTTATGTACGCCACCTGGAAAGTCATCAGTTGCGGTTATTAGAGTTAGTGGTAANAAAGCCTTAGATATCTGCCAGAAGATATTTACAAAAGAACTTAAAAAGCCGAGATATTTTTATTTTGGTAAAATTCTGAAAAACCAATCTTTAATAGATGAGGCTCTTTGTGTTTTCTTCAAAGGTCCAAGTTCGTTTACTGGAGAAGATGTAGTAGAGTTTCATGTTCATGGAGGTCCTGAAATTGTTAAAAAAACAATTGAATTACTTTTAAATCAGGGAGCAACTTATGCAGATCCAGGAGAATTTAGCTACAGAGCTTTTATNAANAACAAAATTGATTTAGTTAAAGCCGAATCTATTTCAAACATTATAAATTCTGATTCTGATACTGCTTTTAAGAATTCNNTNCTAAATTTTTCGGGAGAAATAAATAAAAAATTCAATGATATCAGAGAGGTTAGGTATTTCNTTACTTGCAAATATCGAGTCAAGAGTTGATTTTCCTGAGGACGAAGTTCCCGAAATTAATAAAAAAGAAATAATAGATCAGTTCGCAGAGATTATTGATCGATTAACTTTTTTTGTTTCAAGCTATAAAAAAGGGGCTTTGATTATGAATGGAGTTAAGGTTTTAATACTTGGACCACCTAATGTTGGCAAATCTAGCCTTATGAATAGGATCGTATTGCAAGATAAATCAATAGTAAGTGATATACCAGGGACTACTAGAGATGTAATCCACTCAGAAATAGTAATTAAAGGCATAAAGTTTAATTTTTTTGATGTAGCTGGAATTCGAGATTCAAATAATCCAATAGAAAAACAAGGTATCAAAAAAGCAATGGAAAAAATAGACTATTCAGACATTGTCTTGCATGTTTTAGACGATGATTCATGTAATAATTTGGAAAGATCAGATCAAAGAAACTTAAAAATTCCACGTGGAAAAAGGATTTTGGTTTTAAATAAGATAGATAAACTAACTAAATCACAATTATCAGCTTGTAATAAACAAATTTCAGAAATTTTTAAAGATACTAAATTGGTTCATGTATCTGCAAAGGAGAATTCAAATATTGATCTTCTTGAAAATGCTTTGATTGAAAGAGTAGTTGAATTTGATGATAATGATTCAGAGGTGCTTATGACAAGCAATAGACAATACGCACTTTCTCAAAATGCAATTAAAAACTTTATCGAGGCAAGAAATTTATTCGAGCAAAGCTTTCATTTAGAAATAGTTGTAGAGGAAATTAGAGCAGGGATAGATTGTATAGCACAAATTACAGGTGAAATTTCCAATGAAGATATTTATGATGTTCTTTTTTCAACCTTTTGTATTGGAAAATAGTCAATAATTTCANGCACTTAGCTTTAAATTATGCTTAGATATCAACACATTGTGGANAAATGTTGATATCTTTTTTTATTGAAAGACTGACATTTGAGTAAAAAAAAAGTAGTATAATAGGACATTTAGGCATTTTTTATGATTATTTCATTTTCATCAATTAATAAATTCTTCGATAAGCAATTAGATGTATTCGAAGTTTCAGAAAAGTTAACATTGGCAGGCTTAGAGGTGGATTCTATAGAACCAATAGATTTCTCTTCGATTGACCCAAATGTTGTAGTTGGCAAAATTACCGATATTTCAAAACACCCAAATGCAGATAAATTGAAAGTTTGTAAAGTTGAGCTTTTGGAGGAATCATTTCAAATAGTTTGTGGAGCTTCTAATATTAATGTTGGAGACTTAGTTCCCCTTGCAAAAATTGGTGCTAAATTACCAACAGGTTTAAAAATTAAAAAATCAAAAATAAGAGATATCGAATCATATGGAATGCTTTGCTCCCTTTCTGAGCTAGGAATTAGCTATGATATTTTTGATGGAATTTTTTTGATACCAGACAATTTTAAAATTGGCCAAAGCCTTAATACTTTTAAAGAACTGAATGATTATATTTTAGACTTTGGAATTACTCCAAACAGAGGAGATTGTCTTAGTGCTCTAGGTATCGCTAGAGAAGTTTCAGTTTTGATGGACCTAGATATTGTTTCTGATCTATTTGATATTGACGATAATCAAGTAGAAGCTGCATCATTAAATGGTATAACAGTTCAATCTAATTCAGATAGTTTAAGACGATATTGCTTAATTGAAATAGATGACATTAAAGTTACAGAGTCTCCTTTTTGGCTTAAAAATTTTTTAGCCAAATTTAATATTTCCTCAATCAATAATGTTGTCGATTGCACGAATTATTTTATGTTGCTTTTTGGACATCCAATACATGCATTTGATCGTGATAAAATTTCGACAGATAAAATTGTTATATCAGATAAATTGGATGCTGAGATTCAAACTCTATCTGGTGAACAGGTTAAGCTTAATGATGTTCTAGCTATTTTGGATAGCGATAAGCCTATTGCAATAGCAGGTATTGTTGGAGGCATAGATTCATCTGTTACTCATAACACACAGAAGGTTTTAATTGAATGTGCTTCCTTCTCACCATCAACAGTTAGAAAAAACTCAAAAAAACTTAATATATCTACAGAGTCTTCTTTTAGGTTCGAAAGGGATGTACCCCCTTATACAAATAAGATGGATATTTTAATTGCAGCCAATTTAATTAAAAATATTTGTGGGGGAACCATTTCTAAAGAATACATAGATACTAAGCCTAATCTTAAAAATAAAACCACTATCAATTTAAACTTCGATAGATTAAAAAAAGTGATAGGTATTCAAATTGACAATGAAGAAGTAATTAAAATTTTAAAATCGTTAAATATTAATTCTGTAGAAATATCCAAAATTGATGGAGTTTTTGAACCCCCTTATTACAGGTCAGATTTAAAATCTGACCAAGACTTGATAGAAGAAGTAGCAAGAATTAAAGGAATAGACAATATACCACTATCTCCACCAAACATACCAATAACTCAGTTCCCGAAGATGAGCTTTCAAAATTTTCGAAAAATTAAAAAAAATATTCGATCAACATTATTAAATGAAGGATTTTCTGAAGTTATAAATTTTAGCTTTTTAGACAAATCGATTTTAAAAAATTTTGATAACAAATCTCTCAAAATAGTTAATCCATTGTCATCTGATACGGAAACTTTAAGAACTTCACTTTTACCTTCTGTTTTACAAAATTTTTTGTATAACATTAATCATGGATTTGAGTCAATAAAATTGTTTGAGGTAGGAAAGATTTTCCTATCTGAAAATGGTTCCACGGAGAAAGAGCAACTAGTTTTTCTTTCAACAGAAACTAGAGAGAATTCTTTTTGGAATAAAGATAAGATTGATTTTTATGAAATTAAAGGATCTCTTTTTATGTTACTTAAGAATTTGAACTTAGATTTAAAAAACATTTCTTTAAACAGCAATATCTCAGATTTTCAAAATGTTTTTCATCCAGGTAAAAGTTGCGAGGTTTTTTATAACCATGAATCAATTGGTTTTTTGGGCGAAATTCACCCTGAACTTTTGAATGACTTTGGAATAAAAAAAGTCGTTATTGGTTGTATAGTCGAGCTTGATAAAATCTCAAAATTAAAAGTTGGCATAAAAACAATGCAAAAGTTTACAAATTTCCCACAAGTTAAAAGAGATATTTCATTACTAGTTGACGATAAAGTAGAATCAGGTGAAATTTTAACTAGTATTATGAATTCAAAAGTTAACATTCTTCGAGATGTAAAACTTTTTGATTATTTTAAAAATGATAAGATTGGTGACTCTAAAGTGAGCCTTTCTTTTTCACTAGTCTTTGAATCTTTTGAAAAAACACTTCAAGATGATGAAATTGTCAAAGCAATGGAGAAGATTATAAAGAACCTTGAGTCTAATTTTGATATGGAAGTAAGAAGCTGATGACAAAAAAAGATATAGCGAGTCTTTTACATAAAAAGCTCGGTTTAAATTTAAAAGAATCTGCTAGAATAGTCGACAAATTTTTTGAAATTATTGTAGAAACTTTATCTGCCGGAGAAGATGTGAAGTTACCCAAGTTTGGTTCACTTAAAATACAAGATAGAAAGCCACGTATTGGAAGAAATCCAACAACTGGTGAAAAAATTGATATAACAAGTAGAAAAGCCATTGTGTTTAGACCAAGTAAAATTTTAAGATCTAAATTGAATTCAGATAAAAATGAAGAGGATAAAGTTGAATAAGTTTTTTTCCTTTATTAGATCTTATTTTTTGTCAGGACTCGCTATTTTTATACCTTTCATAATTACTATTTATTTAATTGTAGAAATTACTAAATGGTTAAACACTTTTGTTAATTTTACTCCTGCACGATTCATTAAATTTCCTGATTTTGTAGATCCTTATATCTCAGATTTTTTAATTTTTTTCCTTGCTGCGATTTTTTTCATTTTATTTATAACTTTAATTGGTTTAGCAACAAAAAATTTACTAGGAAAATTGCTTTTAAATGCAGGTGAAAAGACAATATCAAAAATTCCACTAGCTAATACAATATTTTCTACGATGAAACAGGTCTCAAAGATAATTTTTTCAGAAGGTCCTAAAAATCAAAAAACTGTAATGGTTGAATATCCNAGAAAGGGTTCATATACTATTGGATTTGCAACCCAAGATATTAAAAATGATAAACTTANTAAGATTCCAGTTTTTATACCAACCTCACCTAATCCAACATCGGGGTTTCTAATTTTTTTGGAAAAAGATCAGATTAAAGAATTAGATATTTCCCCCGACGATGCTTTTAGGCTCATAGTTTCTGGAGGCCTCTCTATCAATGAGGAAGAAAATATTAAAAAATATCAATTCTAATTTAGACAAATTCTTGCCTTCTAATCCAACAATTGTTTTCGGTTTTTCAGGTGGTGCAGATTCTGTTGTACTTTTACATTTACTATTAAAATCTTATAAAAAAGAACAAATTATTGTTTGTCATTTTAACCATAATCTTAGAGGAAAACTTTCTGATAGAGACTATATCTTTGTTAAGGATTTTTGTAATCAAAATGGGCTCAAATTGTTTTATAAGAAAGAAAATATAAAAATTCTAGCAAAAAAAAAGAAGATAGGTTTAGAAGAAATGGGACGAATAAGAAGAAGAATTTTCTTTGAAGATGTGTATGAAAAAGTCAAAGCTGATAAAATAGTATTAGCTCATCACGAAGACGATCAGGTTGAAACTTTTATCATGCGCTTAGCTAGGGGCACTGGTTTAAAAGGGATAGAATGTATGAAAATTGATGATGGAATATATTTTAGACCAATGCTTGATGCTTCAAAAAAAGATATTTTAGAATATTTAAATTTAAATAGTCTTAANTTTGTTCAAGATGATTCTAACTTTGATACAAATTTTACAAGAAACTTTATTCGCTTGGAGTTATTACCTAAACTACAAGAATTAAACCCAAAATTTAACAATGCTGTATCAAACCTTATATCAAATGTCTCTGATGTTAATGCTTTTTTAAGTGGGCAAATCAATTATTTTAGAAGAAATTTTTTATATGAATTTGGGAAATTAAAAGTACTAAAATTAAATTCAAGACTACTTGAAGCTCGTCCTCTACTAAAATCAGTTATGTATAAAATTTTAATTGATGATTTAGATGNAAGTGAGTATGTAAATTCTAAAAATCTTGATGATATAATTAAATTAATTTATTCATCNAAATCATCAGGGCAAGTACATATTAGTAAAAGCCTTGTAGTTGAAAAGGGTTACAAAAATATTTTCTTTTATAACCCAAGCAAGCTCTATCCAGAAGATTTTATGTGTAAATTTGACAAAANAAAATATAAAAAAAATTTTTTCGAATTTAACTTTGGCAAAAAAAACAAAATAGAGGGAATTTGTTCATATTTAAAAGTTACAAACCCCGAAGATATAATCATTAGATTAAACAAGCCAGGCGATAAGATACTTTACTCAAAAAAGAAAAAAATTAAAAAACTTCATGATATTTTTATAAATGAAAAAATACCAAAGTTTATTAGGCCATATATTCCAGTTGTTGAATGTAGAGGTGAAATCATTAAAGTAATTGGTGTAAGAGCAAAATCGTTTTTTGAATCNGAATCTAATGAAAAAGATGTTATTTCTTTAAGATATTANTCTAAGCTTTTGGAAGTAATTTTATAAATTCATAAAAAATTAAATTCCTTTTTTTGTTTTTAAGAATTTCTTTTTTCTTAAGAAATAAATTTTTATCTTTAACTTCCTCTAATACTTCTGAATTTCTATTTTGGGGATAACAGAAAATTAATCTACCTTTATTTTTTAAACAATTCCTTGCTATGTTGATAATGTCCTTTAAATTTGCAGCAATCTCATGTCNTGCATACTGTAATGCTTTTGATCTTGGAAGTTTNCCCTCATTTTTTTTAAAATATGGAGGATTAGAAATAATTAAATTATAGTAATTGATAAATTCTTTATTTTTTAAAGCCTTATAATTTTTGTTAAGTGGGATAATTGATTTGCATTTATTTAAACATATATTGCTTTTAAGTGATTCATAACTATCTTTGAATATCTCAAAAGAGTGTACTGTTTTAACTATGAAATTTTTTGAAATACCTATGGATATTATTCCTGAACCAGCACCTAAATCAGCTACATATGCATTAGGTGGTAATGTCTTTATCATATTAAGCAACTTGACAGAATCTTCACTAAATTTATATAAAAGGTTTTCTTGATTTATTTTAAAATTAGACAATTTCATATTCTTTAACTAGCCATTGATAAAAATTTTTGTATTTAATCGCTTTTGTATCTTTCAAATTTTTTTTAATTAAATTAAAACATATTGGAATTAGCTTGTAATAGTTGTTTTTCCTATCTCTGTGTTTTAGCCTGCTAAAAATCCCTATGATTTTTAAGTTCCTTTGAATTGAGAAAAAATTATATGCAGATTTAAAATTATATTTATTACATTCACTTTTCTTTAGAAAATACTCAACCAGTTCTTTTTCCAAGCTTTTCTTTATTGGATTTCTAACATCTTGAAGAATTGATAATACATCATATGCAACATGAGTTTGTTTTATATCTTGATAATCAATTAATCCGATGCTTTTTGAATTTTTAAAATAAAAGATATTATCAACATGATAATCCATGTGTCCATACACATATGTGCCTTTAACTGAGCTATAAAGATATTTTATTTTTCTTTTAAATATTTTTTTTTGGGCATTTGTTATTTTTTTCCTTTGATCTTTTATTAGGTACCAGTCAACAAATAGCATAGTTTCAGTAATAATTTTTTCCACATCAAATTCTTTTATTGCTTTTCTAGGCTTTATTTTTTGTAGATTAATAATTTCATCAAGACATAGTTTAAGATATTTCTTTTTATTTTGATTATTCATGATTTTTGATAGTTTTGTTTCTCCAAAGTCTTCTATTAAGAGGAGGTCGTTTTCTNTATCAGTATCAATTATATTTGGAACCTTAATTTGATTTTGTTTTAAAATTCTGGTGGTCAGCTTAAATTTATTTATTGATTCTTTCTTCTCTCTTGGCATATGTGCTATTAAAAGATTTTTTTTTGGAACCCGATAATAGGTTCTATTAGATGCATCATTTTTAAGCTTGGTTGCTTTTTTTGTTTTAATATTATTTTTTGCTAATAACTTAATTATATGTTTTTGATTCATTCCCTATATTGATAAATATTACTATGATAATATTAATTAAACAGTTATTAAATCTGTGGAGGTAAACGATTATGTCAGAAAGTATATATAAAGACGATATTTCACAATATATGGGGAAACTTAAAGATTTAGCCCCTGAATTAAACAGTAAATGGATGGATTATCATAATGTAGTATTTGAAGAAGGTTTAATATCAAAAAAGGATAAGCAATTAATAGCCTTAGCTTGTGCACATATGACATCATGTCCATATTGTATAAGGTCNAGGACAAAGTTGGCTAAAGCTTCTGGAGCAACAGATGAAGAGATAGCNGAGACAGTGTTTATTGCAATGCGATTACAAATGGGACAGCCTTATGCATATTCTAGTATAGCNTTTGAAAATTACGATAAAATGAAAAATAAAGAAGATGTTACAGAAGGTTCTTTTTTTTCAAAAAATATTACTCCACAAATCAAGGATTTTCATAATTTAAGTGGTGAAAAACACGAAAAGTTTTCCGCATTTCATGATTTAGTTTATGAAGATGGTCATTTATCAAAGAAGTTAAAAAAAGGTTTAATGGGGTTAGCTTGTGCTATTTTGGCTAAATGTAGCTGGTGTATTAGAAGTTGTGTTAGAGACGGTATACAAGAGGGTGTATCTAAAGAAGAAATCGCCGAAGCTGTAAACATAGCTATGGTCATGGCTGCAGGGGCAGGTTGGGCTCATGCTGGAATAACAATGGAAACAGCGGATAATTTTGGAAATAAAAAAAGTTAAATAGAAATAAATGAAGATCAGATTAAACAAATTTCTTTCTTTATGTGGGATTGCTGCAAGGAGAAAGTCTGAGGAATATATTCAGTCTGGTCGTGTAAAAATAAATGATCAGACTGAATTAAAACCACAGACTATTATAAATACAGAAATTGACACTGTTTATTTTGATTCTATACCAATAAAACCACAAAAATTTAAATATTATAAAATGAATAAACCAAGATTATGCTTAACAACAATGGCAAGTGACGAGAGAAAAAGAACTGTTCAAGAATTTTTACCTAAAGATGATGTCAAGTTGTTTCCCGTAGGGAGACTTGACTATGACACTGAAGGATTGCTGATTTTTACAAATGATGGTGATTTTGCTCATAAAATTTCTCACCCAAGCTTTGAGATCAAAAAAACATATCTTACTCATCTAGACGGGGACATTTCAGATGGTTTATTAATTAAAATGAGCAAAGGGGCCAAGCTATCTGATGGATTTCTTTTACCAGAGAATCTTGAGGTTTTATCAAGAAACAATAAAGAAACTTTAGTTAAAATTACTATACATGAGGGCAGAAATCACATTGTTAAAAACTTTTTTAAATATTTCAATAAAAAAGTTAAGAAATTAAAAAGAATTGCTGTTGGATCGATCAAGCTAGGGGAGTTGGAACCAGGAAAAATAGTAGAATTAGATTATAATGAACTTAAGAGTTTAAAAAAAAATTATTAAGTGGGTAAAAATTGTTTATAACTTTTGAAGGAATAGAGGGCTCAGGTAAATCTACTCAAGTAGAACTTTTACAAGAATCTTTGAGAAAAATACATTTTGATGTTGTTGCTACTCGTGAACCCGGATGGGGAAAAGTGGGGAAACTCATAAGAAAGATCATTCTTGACTATGATGATATTGAAATTGAGCCCATTGCAGAATTATCATTATTTTGTGCGGATAGAGCACAGCATATACAAGAGTTAATTAGACCTAAATTAGCAGAGGGGAAAATTGTTTTGTGTGATAGGTTTTATGACTCAACAATAGCTTATCAAGGTTATGGCAGAGGAATTGATACAGAATTAGTAAAAAAGCTTGGAGTACATGCGGCTTTAGGTGTTAACCCTACAATTACCTTTTTAATTGATATTTCTGTAAATACAGCTCTAAGTAGAATAGTTTCAAGGCCTGGTAGAAATAGAATTGATGATGAATCATTTGAATTTCATTCAAGAGTGAGAAAGGCCTATTTGTCCTTACAGCAAAATCAGCCTAATAGAATTTTCATAATAAATGGTGAACAAGAGATTCATGATGTTCATGAAGAAATCAAAAAAATATTAAAAGAAAAGTTTAGTATATTTTCCAGACTAGTCAGGTTGGACTAAAAGTTATGACTAACAATCTATATGAGTTTCATAAAACTTATCAAGAAAATTTGATAAATCTTTTCAAAGTGCAAAGAATTTCACGAACTATAGCCGTTATTGGACCCAATGGGATTGGAAAAAAAGATTTCCTTATTGATCTTGTTAAATCAAGATTCAAAAAACCTGATAAGATTGATAAAGATATTCATCCCGATTGTCTTATTATTGATTCAACAGATGGAAAAATATTGGTTGAAGATTTGATTGAACTAAATTCTTGGGCAATTAAAGCTCCCTTTGAAGAGGTAGAAAAAATTTTATTAATAAATAATGTTCAGGACATGAATGTGGTATCTCAAAATAAATTGCTGAAAATAGTTGAAGAGCCCCCTGAAAATCTAACAATTATTTTAATTTCTTCAAACATAGATTCACTCATACCTACATTGAGATCAAGGACTCTTCAGTTTAATTTTAAAAAGTTACCAGATTCAATAATTTTAGACTTAATTCCCGAAGGGCTAGAAGATGAACAAATCATTTTAAGTTTATTGAATGGTTCATTAATAAATTTAAAATTTATTACCCAAGGAAACCTTTTTTTAATAAATAAATGTGTCGATTTAATTCTCTTAAAGGACTTTTCAAGTTTAGATGAATTAAATGAATCAATAGATGAATTAATAAAACAAACTAATACATATTTTTTCTTATATGCGATATGTAATATTATCAATTTTAGAATTTCGTCATTAGCTTCTAATAACAATAGTGGAATTCCACTTAATTTATTTGATTTTAATGAAAGTTTGTTACAGCTTTTAACTGAAATTAAAGATTCAAATATAAATATTAAACTCAATTTAGATGAAATTATTTTGAATTATTTTTTGAACTAAATTAAAACAAACTATCAGGTAGTATAAACGAATGGGCAATATGAGTAATATCTATATAACAACACCTATCTATTATGTTAACGATAAACCACATGTTGGGCATGCTTATACCAGTATTGCCAGTGATGTTTTAGCTAGATTTTATAGATTAAAAAATTATGAAGTTTTTTTTCTTACTGGCACTGATGAACATGGTCAAAAAATCCAGCAAGCAACCAAAAATAACAATTTAAATACTCAAGAATTTGTAGATAATATGAGTTTAAATTTTCAAAACCTTACTAAAATTTTAAATCTTTCTAATAATGATTTTATTAGAACAAGTTCTCAAAGACATATTAATGCGGTAAGAAGTTTTTGGGAGAAATTGAACAATAATGGGCAAGTTTATTTGGATAAATATTCCGGATGGTATTCAATACGGGATGAAGCATTTTATAATGAAGAAGAAATTGTGGATGGGCATGCACCTACAGGTGCACCGGTCGAATGGGTAGAAGAATCAAGTTATTTTTTTAAATTGTCAGATTGGGAAGAGAAATTACTGAAGTTTTATGAAGATAATCCAACATTTATTCAGCCTAAGTCTAGATACAATGAGGTGGTAAGTTTTGTTAAGCAAGGATTAAAAGACTTATCAATTTCCCGAACAAGTTTTGACTGGGGTGTTAAGGTTCCTGGAGATGAATCTCATGTTGTCTATGTATGGATTGATGCACTGACAAATTATTTAACTGCTTTAGGATATCCTGATAATGACAGCAAGTCTTTAAAGGATTTTTGGCCCGCAAATTTCCATTTTGTAGGTAAAGATATACTAAGATTTCATGCAGTTTATTGGCCAGCTTTGTTAATGGCTGCAGGAATGGAAACACCAAAAAAAATTATAGCTCATGGTTGGTGGACTGTAGAGAAAGAAAAGATGTCTAAGTCTCTAGGAAATGTAGTTAATCCTCAGGACATTATTAATAAGTATGGACTCGACCAGTTTAGATATTTTTTATTAAGAGAGGTTCCATTTGGTAATGATGGAGATTTTTCGGAGGATGCTTTAATAAGCAGAATTAATTCTGAGCTTGCAAATAACTTTGGAAATCTTGTGAACAGGGTTTTTTCCATGACAAAAAAGAACTTTGATGGAGTTATTCCAGAACAACAAGAGCTTAAAGAGGAAGAGCAAAACCTAATAAATATTTGTGATGAAAATTTATCAGAATATATGATTTGTTTTAAATCTGTTGAATTTAGCAAGGCTATTGATTCAATTATTGGAATAGTTTCAATGACTAATAAATATATTGATAATACCAAGCCCTGGACCCTAGCAAAAGAAGGGAAGATTGATGATCTCAAACGTGTTCTACGAGTTTCCTTGGAGGTTATAAGGTTGGTTTCAATCCTTTTCTATCCAATAATTCCTTCATCATCAACAAAAATTTTAAAGGCACTTAATTTGTCAATAGATGAGGAGGCAAATTGTTTTGCAGGGCCTGGAAGCATACCGTCGCTAGCAGCTAATAACAGAATAGGGGATTTGGATTTATTGTTTCCCAAAATTGACAAAAATTTAACTTAACTTATATTTTTAAATTCAATGAGTAATTTTGTAAAAATATTTGATACAACCCTTCGAGATGGTGAACAAGCACCAGGTTGTAGCATGAATGAAGAAGAGAAAATTAAAGTCGCATTACAACTTGAAAAGCTTGGGGTTAATATAATAGAAGCGGGTTTCCCAATCGCTTCAGAGGGTGATTTTAATTCCGTTAAAATGATAGCAAATCAAATAAAGGATTGTGAAGTCGCTGGACTTAGTAGAGCGAATATTAAAGATATAGATAGAGCTTGGGATGCAGTTAAAAATGCCAAGAATCCTAGAATTCACACCTTTATTGCTACTTCAGATATTCATTTGAAATATAAACTTAAAAAAACTCAAGATGAAGTTTTAGATATAATTCAGAAATCGGTCGCTCATGCTGCTAAATACACTTCCAATGTTGAATTTTCCTGTGAAGATGCAACCAGGTCCAGTGTGGACTTTTTATGTAAATCTATTTCTACAGCGATAAAGGCTGGTGCGACTACAATAAATATTCCAGATACTGTTGGATATACAGTCCCATCTGAGTTCTCAAGAATGATAAGGGAAATAAAAAATGGTGTAGATAATATTGAAAAGACTACTATTAGTGTCCATTGTCATAATGATTTGGGATTAGCCGTAGCTAATTCATTAGCTGCTATTCACGAAGGAGCAAGACAAGTTGAATGCACAATTAATGGCTTAGGAGAAAGGGCAGGAAATGCATCTTTGGAAGAAATTGTAATGGCATTGAAAGTAAGAAATGATTTAAACCCCTTTGTGACTAAGGTTGATTCTAGACAAATTTATACTTCTAGCAAATTAGTTAGCAGTGTAACAGGGGTTAATGTTCAACCCAACAAAGCGATAGTTGGTGCAAATGCTTTTGCACATGAAGCTGGTATTCATCAGGATGGAGTTTTAAAGCAAAGAGATACATATGAAATTATGGAAGCATCTGAGGTAGGCATACCTTCTAACTATATTGTTTTGGGGAAACACTCAGGAAGGCATGCTTTTAAGGACAGATTGACTGAGTTTGGTTATAAGCTTGATGATGAAAAGTTTGAAATTGCATTTATTAAATTTAAAGAGTTATGTGACAAAAAGAAGTATGTTTTCGATGAAGATATTGAAGCACTCATCAATGAAGAGTTTGTTAGGTCTGGTGATTATTATAAACTTGTTTCTCTAAGTTGTTCCTCAGGAACTGAAGATGATCCTTCAGCAGAACTTACATTATTAGCAGATGAAGAGTCAATAACTATCTCAGAAAGCGGCGATGGTCCGATAGATTCTGTTTTTAGAGCAATATGTAAAGCTGTAGGAGTAGATCCAAAACTTGATTCCTATAATGTAGCGTCTGTAACTGGAGGAATGGATGCTCAAGCTGAGGTTTCAGTCATCATAAAAGATGCTGATTTCACTGCTAGAGGTAAAGGTGCTAGCACTGATGTTATAGTGGCAAGTGCAAAAGCCTTTATTAATGCACTTAATAACCTTAGATGGCGAAAATTACATCCTAAAATTGCCTCACCTAAAGGAATTTAAAAAAAAATAATAAAGTTGTTGAAATTGAAATGATGGTTATGCTACAATTTTATAAGCGTAGGTAGGTGATGGTAAAACATCCCCGTAAACACTCTGAGAGGTATTTAGCGGTACCTCTCTTTTTTTTTATAATCCTTCTATTTTTTCTCCACATATTGTACATATTGCAGGTATTTTATCAGTTTCAATCCACTGATCACCCTTTTCCTTAATATTTTCTTTGTAATATTGGTATTTTTCTTCTTTAACTCTTTTTGAATATTCCAATTCCCAATTTTGGTCTTTGATTCGATCTTTAAAATATTTCTCTTTTTCGATGCTTATATAAACTTTCTTATCAGAACATTTACATTTAGTAATAATAATAGGCGACATACTTTGATAATAATCAATTAACAATAACTTATAAAGTACTATTGATTTTTTTTAACTATAAAGGTTATTATGGGATTAGGTGGAAGGTGGGACTACTTAGCGGATAGTCACGTCAACGGCCTTCCACCCTAAAACACTAATTTTCATTAAAGGGCAACCAGTCCGAAGACTGGTTGCTTTTTTTTATATCTTAAGCACCTGGATAGTAAGGTGTTAAGAATCTGTGTCTCATTGTATATTTGTAAGGAGTTGAGAANAATAGATGTTTTGCAACATCNTCNTCACTTCTTTCAACTCTTTTTTCCCATACAATTGAAGCTGGTGGAATGATTAAGTTAAATGTAAATGAAATTAATCCATGTACT
>NZWF02000007.1 GCA_002701605.2 bacterium | reverse complement strand
TCAGTAAAGGTCGCTATGAGGGAAATCCATGTTGATAAAAATGGTAAAAATCCTATTAGTTATCCTACATATGATACAAGCGGTCCGTATACAGATCCTGATATCGAACTAGATATCACAAAAGGACTACCTAAAATCAGAGAAGAATGGATACTAGAACGTGATGATGTAGAGATTGCAGGGGAGTTTTCATCATCTTTTGCAAATATGGAAAGGAAGAAGCAGGAGTTAATCCCTTTAAAATTTATAAATAGGAAACCCCTTGTTGCAAAATCTGGTGAAAATGTTTCTCAAATGCATTATGCAAAGAAAGGAATAGTAACCCCAGAAATGGAATATGTTGCTATTAGAGAAAACCAAAAGATTCAAGAGTTTTTTAATGACAGAGATTTATTTTCAAATCATCCGGGCGAGCAATTTTATTCTGAGTTACCTGATGGTGTAGTTACACCAGAGTTTGTAAGGTCTGAAGTTGCCTCAGGGAGAGCTATAATTCCTTCCAATATTAACCATCCAGAATCTGAACCTATGATTATTGGGTCCAATTTTCTTGTAAAAATAAATGCTAATATTGGTAATTCTGCAGTTACATCAAGTATTGGCGAAGAAGTTGAAAAAGCAGTTTGGGCTTGTAGATGGGGTGCTGATACTATTATGGATCTTTCAACAGGTGCCAATATTCATCATACAAGAGAATGGATTATTAGAAATAGTCCTGTACCAATTGGAACTGTACCGATATATCAAGCTTTGGAAAAAGTAAATGGTGTTCCTGAAGATCTTAATTGGGATGTTTTTAAAGACACTTTGATTGAGCAGGCTGAACAAGGAGTAAGTTATTTTACAATTCATGCTGGAGTTCTATTGAGATATATACCAATGACTGTTCAAAGGAGAACCGGTATTGTTTCTAGAGGCGGATCTATAATGGCGAAATGGTGTTTGTCACACCATAAAGAAAATTTCCTTTATACAAAATTTGAAGAAATATGTGATTTAATGAAAAAATACGATGTTGCCTTTTCACTTGGTGATGGCTTACGTCCCGGATCAATTTATGATGCAAATGATGAAGCACAGTTTGCAGAACTAGATACTTTGGGGGAGCTTACTAAAATTGCATGGAACCATGATATTCAAGTGATGATTGAGGGACCTGGACATGTTCCTATGCAAATGATTAAGGAAAATATGTTAAAAGAAAATAAGATTTGTGAAGGTGCACCTTTTTATACATTGGGCCCTTTAACTACTGATGTTGCACCAGGATATGATCATATAACATCTGCTATAGGTGCTGCTATGATTGGTTGGTATGGAACCTCAATGCTTTGTTATGTAACTCCAAAGGAACATCTTGGTCTACCTAATAAGGATGATGTTAAAACTGGAGTTATTTCATATAAAATTGCTGCACATGCAGCAAATTTAGCTAAGGGACATATTACTTCACAATTAAGGGATAATCTTTTAAGTAAAGCGAGATTTGAATTTAGGTGGGAAGATCAATTTAATTTATCATTAGACCCTGATACTGCTAGACTTTTCCATGATGAAACACTTCCATCACAAAATGCAAAAGTTGCACATTTTTGCTCTATGTGTGGCCCAAAATTTTGTTCTATGAAAATTACACAGGATATTATTAAAGAGTTTGGTTCAAAAGATGATATAAACTCTGAATTGAAGAAGAAAGCCAAAGAATTTAAAGATGCAGGCGGAGATATTTATATCAAAGCTAATTCATAGGATAGAGATTTAAAAATGCCAAAGAGAGAAGATATTAATTCTATTCTAGTAATAGGTTCTGGCCCAATAGTTATAGGACAAGCATGTGAGTTTGATTATTCAGGGACTCAAGCCTGTAAAGCTCTTATGGAAGAAGGTTATAAGGTAATACTTATAAACAGTAATCCTGCAACTATCATGACAGATCCAGACTTCTCTAATAGGACTTATATCGAACCTTTGACAGTAGATATTGTAGAGAAAATAATCAAAAAAGAGAAACCAGATGCATTGTTACCAACCATTGGTGGTCAAACAGCATTAAATTTAGCCATGGACTTAGACAAGGCTGGTATTTTAAAAAAATATAATGTTGAGCTTATTGGTGCTTCAATTGAAGCAATTGATAAAGCAGAGAAAAGAGAAAAATTTAAAGAAGCAATTGAGTCAATAGGCCTTAGGGTACCAAAAAGTATTATAGTTAATGAAATAAATAAAGGATTAAAGGATATAGAACAAATAGGTTTTCCAGCAATCCTTAGACCATCATTTACCCTTGGTGGAACTGGTGGGAGTATTGCATATTCCAAAGAAGATTTTGAACCTTTGCTTAAATCCGCACTAGATTCAAGCCCAATATCCGAAGTTCAAATAGATGAATCAATTGTTGGTTGGAAAGAATATGAATTAGAAGTAGTTAGAGATAAGAATGACAATGTAGTCATAATTTGCTCTATTGAGAATTTTGATCCAATGGGAGTGCATACTGGTGACAGCATAACCGTTGCTCCCTCTCAAACACTAACTGACAAGCAGTACCAAGAATTAAGAGATTACTCTATTGCAATAATAAGGGAAATAGGAGTTGATACTGGTGGCTCTAATATTCAATTTGGTGTAAATCCTGATAATGGCGATGTTGTTGTAATTGAGATGAATCCAAGAGTTTCTAGAAGTTCAGCACTTGCATCTAAAGCAACAGGATATCCTATTGCAAAAATAGCAGCGAAGTTAGCAATTGGTTTTACCCTAGATGAACTCCCCAATGATATTACAAGAGATACTCCTGCTTCTTTTGAACCAACATTAGATTATGTTGTCGTCAAAATACCAAGGTTTACTTTTGAAAAGTTTCCACAAACAAATCCAGAATTAGGGACACAGATGAAATCTGTTGGAGAAGCAATGTCCATTGGTAGTAATTTTAGAGAAGCCCTTGGAAAGGCAATAAGATCTATGGAAACTGATACTTCCGGGTTTGATACTTTTATCGATGATAAAGAGGAAATAAAAAGAATTTTGAATTCAAATAATCCAAACAAGCTGTGGTATTTAGGCTCAGCTTTTAGAGTTGGAATGTCAATAGACGAAATTTTTTCAATTACTAAAATCGACAAGTGGTTTTTAAATAACATTCAAGAAATAATTCAAATCGAAGAAGAAATAAAAGATAATGGTTTAGAAGTTTCTAATTTGAGATTTGCAAAAGAAAATGGAATTTCTGACAAGTTTTTATCATTAATTACAAACCATTCAGAGGAGAAAATTCGAAACGAAAGGATTAAAAATAATATTATTCCGGTTTATAAGATGGTTGATACTTGTGCTGCTGAATTTGAAGCTTACACTCCTTACCTTTATTCAACTTATCAAGATGAAGATGAATCACCTTCTGATAAAAGAAAAAAGATTTTAATTTTGGGCGGAGGACCTAATAGAATTGGTCAAGGTATTGAGTTTGACTACTGTTGTGTTCATGCATCTTTTGCCTTAAAAGAAGATGGTTATCAAACTATTATGGTTAATTGCAACCCTGAAACAGTAAGTACTGATTATGATACTTCTGATAAGTTATATTTTGAGCCTCTAACGATAGAGGATACTGTTTCGATAATTAATAAAGAAAAGCCTGATGGAATAATAGTACATTTTGGCGGTCAAACTCCTTTAAAGCTCGCATTAGATATTGAAGCCTCTGGCGGGAAGATAATAGGAACCTCTCCAGATAGTATCGATTTAGCAGAAGATCGTGAAAGGTTTAATTCACTGATGAGAGAATTAAATGTCCTTCAACCAGAATCCGCAATCGCAAAATCATCAGGTGAAGCTCTTTTAAAATCAAAAGATTTGGGATTTCCCATAATTGTAAGGCCTTCTTATGTTTTGGGTGGAAGAGCTATGGAGATTGTATATTCAGAATCTGAATTAGAAAAATATCTTACAGAAGCTGTCAAAGCCTCTAACGAAAGACCTGTTTTGATGGATAGGTTTTTGAATGATGCAAAAGAAGTTGATGTTGATGCGATTTCAGATGGATTGAATATTTGTATTTGTGGAATTTTAGAACATATCGAAGAAGCAGGTATTCATTCAGGGGATAGCACCATGGTATTGCCCCCTTACTCTTTATCAGAAAAAGTAATAAATGAGATAAAAGAAAAAACCAAAAATATTGGATTAAAACTTAAAGTGAAAGGTTTTTTAAATATCCAGTATGCAATCAAAGATGAAAAAGTTTTTATAATTGAAGTGAACCCTCGTGCAAGTAGAACAGTTCCATTTATCTCAAAAGCTGTTGGGGTCCCTTTGGCAAAAATGGCTTCAAGAATTATGGCTGGGAAATCTTTAGAGGAATTAGGCTTGCCTGAAAGTTTTGAAATAGATCATTTTTGTGTAAAAGAATCAGTATTTCCATTTATTAAATTTCCTAATGTTGATACCATATTGGGTCCAGAAATGAAATCAACTGGTGAGGTTATGGGAATAGATAAAGACTTATATGCAGCATTTGCCAAAGCTCAGATAGCTGCAGGGAACAGATTACCTTCCTCAGGAACAGCTTTTATAAGCATCAGGGATAGCGATAAAGCTAAAATTTTATCTGTAGCAAACAAGCTCATTAGTTTAGGGTTTGATTTAGTTGCAACTGTTGGAACAAATAAGTTTTTAAAGGATAATTCAATTGAATCAAAATTGGTTAAAAAAGTGAAAGATGGTAATCCAAACATTATTGATTTAATAAAGGATGATAAAATAGATTTAGTTATCAATACAACTTTTAGTAATCGCGAAATTATTGAATCTTTTTCGATTAGAAGAACTTCATTAATTAAGCAAATACCTTACTTTACAACAATTGCAGGTGCCATAGCTGGTGTCAATGCAATTGATTATATAAAAAATGGCTCAATAAAAGTTAAGCCGCTTCAAGATTATTTTTAAGGGTATAATTACACATGGACAAATTACCAATATCAACGAACGGTTTTAAGTTATTACAAGAAGAACTTAAAAAACTAAAAAACGAGGAAAGACCTCGTGTCATCAAAATGATAGAATTTGCAAGGTCTCTTGGAGATTTATCTGAGAATGCTGAATATGAAACAGCAAAAGAAAGGCAAGCTTATGTAGACAAAAGGATTAATGAGCTTGAGAGCAAGTTGTCCTCATGTGTTGTAATTGATCCAAGTCTTATAAAAGATAAATCAAAGCTTATTTTTGGATTGTCTTTCGAGATTGAGGATCTCGACACAGGAGATATTCAAAGTTTTCAATTATTGGGTCCTGAAGAATCTGATCCTGACAAAGGTTCGATATCTATTGAATCACCAATAGGAAGAAGTTTGATAGGCAAGGTTGTCGGTGATGAGTTTTCAGTTAAAACACCTTCTGGAACTAAAGATTTTGTTCTTAATAAGATTTTTTAAATGAATTTTTTATCCTTAGTAGTAATATTCTCATCAATTGACCAATTATCTAAATACTTAATAATTAGCAATTTATCTTATGGTCAGGTTGTTCCAATCAATAGCTGGTTAAACTTAGTTTACTATAAAAAC
Organism: bacterium; assembly: GCA_002701605.2. Classification (GTDB taxonomy): domain Bacteria; phylum Desulfobacterota_D; class UBA1144; order UBA1144; family UBA1144; genus TMED126. The sequence goes on along the minus strand of NZWF02000007.1, from coordinate 70,079 downwards.
TCTGGATTTATATTTGGGTTATTTTCAAATTATAATTCAGATTATATTTTTATTTTTCATTTTATTATATTTATTTTAGCAACATACTTAATCCTTAAAATCTACTATGATGATAAGTCTTTAAAATTGATATCTTCACTTTTACTCGCAGGAGCTATTGGAAATTCATTTGATAGATTTTTTTTAAATGGGGTAGTAGATTTTATTGATATTTATTATAAAGATTTTCATTGGCCTGCTTTTAATTTTGCCGATCTATTTATTTCACTTGGTATAATATTATTTTTATTAGAATCTTTAAGGAGACTTAACATTGTTTACAGGAATAGTTGAAGAAGTTGGATTATTGACAAAAATAAGCGAGAGAGATTCAGGTGAAAAGATTCTAACTATAGGATGCAGTATTATTTCTAAACCTAAATTCAATTTAGGCGAATCAATTTCAGTAAATGGGACTTGTTTAACCGTTATATCATCCGGTAAAAGTTTTTTTAGAACTCTGGCTTCAAAAGAAACCTTAGAAAAAACTAATATAGGATTGAAGAAAGAAGGTGGTTCTTTAAACTTAGAGAGAGCAATGAAAGCTAGCTCGAGATTCGGAGGTCATATAGTAAGTGGGCATGTAGATAATGTTGGTGAAATAACTGATATAATTGAAGATGGTGAATCTATAAAATATTGGATTAAGTTTGGTAAAAAATATACTAAATATGTTATTGAAAAAGGATCGATTGCCATAGATGGGATTAGCCTAACAGTTAATGATGTAGTTAAAAACAAACTTTCTGTAAATATAATCCCCCATACAGATTCAAAAACTAACTCTAATGAGTGGAAGGTTGGAGATGTCGTTAATCTAGAATTTGATATGGTAGCAAAATATATAGAAAAAATGGTTGTTAAATGAAAAGTATTTTTTTAATTGGCTTCATGGGTGCAGGTAAAACTACTGTAGGTAAGTTTTTAGCAGAAAAGTTAAGATTTACATTAATTGATACAGATAGTTCTATTGAAATTGAACAAGGAAAAGCAATTAGTGAGATTTTTAAAGTTGATGGAGAATTAGCTTTTAGAGATTTAGAAGTACAGCAATTAGAGAAGCTTAAAAATTCTGAGAACTCAGTTATATCAACTGGTGGAGGAATAATTTTAAGAAGTGAAAATTGTAAGATTTTAAAAGAAACTTTTTCAGTATATTTAAAGGCTGACTTCGAAAATATTTTCAAAAGAATTGAAGAGGATAATACTAGACCATTGTTGTTGACCGATGATCCCTATAATACAGCAAAAGATTTATTTGAATCTAGGCAAGATATATATGAATCATTCAAATACCATATAAGTACTGATTTTAAGAACCCCAGTGAAATTAGTGATGAAATAATTTCACTTTATAAGGTCCATGCCCAAAAGTAATTTACAGAACCAGATAAAAGATTTGTTTTATTCAGAAGGATTCGACTTCATTGGATTTTCCTCTTGCAAAATCATTGATGATTTTGGCTATCTAAAAGATTGGTTAGATCAAAAATATAATGCAGAAATGGATTATATGGGAAATCATAAAAGGCAAAAGCCAGTTTCTTTTTTAGATCCCTCTTTTAAAAGCATCATTTCTTGTGCCATTAATTACAATGTTTTAGAGAATAAAATCAACTCTCATAATTTAAAAAAAAATCATGGATGGATTGCCAGATATGCCATGATTGAGGATTATCATAAAATTTTAGAAAAGAAATTGAAATCGATTGCAAAAGAAATTGAGAAGTTTTTTAAAAATCCTGTTAGATACAAGGTTTATGTTGATACCGGACCAGTTTTAGAAAGAGGGTATGCAAAAGAAGCAGGAATCGGATGGATGGGCAAAAATTCATGCTTAATTAATAAAGATTTGGGTTCATGGTTTTTCCTAGCTGAAATTTTGATTAGTGAGGAGTTCGCTTATGATGAACCTGTTAAAGACATGTGTGGAACTTGTACTAAATGTATAGATGCTTGCCCAACCAATGCAATAATTGAAGCTAAGGTTATTGATTCTAATAGATGCATTTCTTACTTAACTATTGAAAACAAAAAAGTATTATCAAAAGATTTTGTTAAACAAGTTGGAAACAACATATATGGATGTGATATTTGTCAAGAGGTATGTCCTTGGAATAGTAAATCTAAAATTAAAAATAATTTTAATTGGAACCTTCGAGATGAATTTGTTTCACCCGATTTGGAGAATATCCTTGACTTGGTTGAATCTGATTGGGAAACAATGAAAATTAAAAGTCCGGTAAAAAGAGCAAAGAAAAATGGTTTAATTAGAAATATTTTAAATGCAATGAGTAATTCAGGTGAAAAATCTTATAAAGAAAGAATTTTAAAATATATTGATTCAGAAGATGATGTATTATCAATAACTGCTGAGCAGGCTTTAATTAGACTAGACTCTGATGATTCTTGACACCAAATTGATATCTGTTTACCTTATGTTTTATTAAAGGAGTTTATATTATGAGTATTGAAAGAGATTCAGCAGTAACTTTAAAAGGTAATCCAATAACTTTAATTGGTCCTGAATTAAAAGTAGGAGATAAAGCACCTGATTTTATTTGTGATCAAGGATTAATGCCGAAAGTTTCACTTACTGATATGGGTGATTCAGTAAAAGTTTTTAATGTAATATTATCAGTTGATACACCAGTTTGTTCCGCGCAAACCAGAAGATTCAATGAAGAGGCAGCAAATATTAACGGTAATTTAAAAATATATACTGTAAGTTCTGATTTACCATTTGCTCAAAAAAGATTTTGTGGGTCTGAGGGGATTGATAGAGTTGAAAATATATCTGATTATTTAGGAAATAATTTCGGTTCAGCATATGGGATCTTAATAAAAGACAAAGGTCTTTTAGCAAGAGCTGTATTTGTTTTAGATAAAGATAATACTGTTAAGCATGTTGAATATGTTCCAGAGATTGCAAGTGAGCCAAATTTTGAAGCAGCATTATCGGTTATTAAGAGTTTAGTGTAATCATGGCAGTAACAAAAGAAAAAGTGTTAGAAGCGTTATCTCATGTTTATGATCCTGAGATACCAATTGATATAGTTAATTTAGGATTAGTTTATGACATCGCAATTGATGGAGACATTGTTAATTTGCAAATGACTATGACTTCACCGGGTTGCCCTTCAGCAAGGGAAATTATTCTGGAATCTCAAACATTAGTGAGTGAGCTTGATGAAGTAAAAGAGGCGAATATCGAAATTGTTTGGGATCCACCATGGACACCTGAAAGAATGAGTGAAGAAGCCCGAGCAAGTATGGGTATAGATTAGATGAATAATATATCAGTAGGTAAAAAGGCACCTAATTTTAAATATATTAGTTCAGATGGGAATTCATTATCTCTTTCAGACTTCAAAGGCCAGAAGGTTCTAATTTATTTTTATCCTAGAGATAATACTCCTGGTTGTACCAAACAAGCATGTTCTTTAAGAGATTCGATGGATCTTTTATTAGAAAAAAATATTAAAGTGATAGGAGTTAGCAAGGATTCTGAAAAGTCTCATGCAAACTTTAGATCTAAATTCAATTTAAATTTTGATTTAGTTGCAGATCCTGATAAGAAGATTATATCTTCATATGGTGTTTTGAATGAAAAAGGTTCAGCAAACAGAACGAGCTTTTTAATTGATGAACAAGGAAAAATCCTTTTTATATGGGATAAAGTTAAAGCTGCCAGCCATGGTGAAGAAGTGTTAAGTTTTCTTGATTTATAAATGATTCTGTTTATTACCGGCAACGATACTGATATTGGTAAAACTTTTGCAACTTCCATTATTTTGTCTTCCTTTCTTAACTCAAGTTCTAAAAAAAAATATAAGAAAATTGCTGTTGTTAAACCCGTAGAATCTGGAGTTAATAAAAAAAATAAATCTGACTTGGATTTTATTAAACAATTTAATAAAAAAAATATTGAAATAACAAAAAATGTTGATTTTTTTAATTATTATTCTTTTTCTAATCCAATATCTCCATACACAGCATCGTTAATAGAAAATAAAAGGATTAGTATTTCACTTATAAGGAAAAATATTAAGGAATTAAGTAGAGATTATCCCTTGATTTTAGTTGAAGGTGCGGGTGGATTGGAGGTACCATTAACCAAGAAATATAAGGTAATAAATCTAATTAAAGATTTAAATGCTAGCTGTTATTTAGTTGTAAATCCTAATTTAGGTACTATAAACCATACTTTACTGTCCATAAATGCTCTAAAATGCAAAAGAATAAGCTTTAAAGGTGTTATTTTTAACAATTACCCAAGAAATCCAAAAATATCAGAATTATATAACCCTATATATTTAGCAGATAGTGGGGTGAAGATAGCAGGTGTTATCCCTAAATTCCTCGAAAGAAAGTATTCTAATTTCCATGCCAAAACTAAAGACTATTTGGATAAAAATTTAGATGGAAATTTTGATCAAAAAGAATTTATTAATAATTCTAAAATTGAATTTGCTAAGAGATTTAATGCATAATTGACACCCTTTTTGACTATGATATTATTTTACGGACCACCGTAAGTCGCATAAAGAAAATAAGGATAAAAGAGTTGTCGAAGAAGCTAATCTTTCTAACTATAATTGCCTTTGTAGCCACTGTGGCTATTACATACTTTGGTTTTATAAAAGAGTATGAACCTCATCAACCTATAGCTTTTAGTCATAAAATTCACTCGGGTGTCAATAACATCCCTTGTACATATTGTCATTCTTATGTAGCTAAATCTTCTCAACCAGGAATACCTTCAGTAATGGAATGCATGGGATGTCATACATATGTTAAGGCTGAATATGATTCAAATGATCCAGAACGTCTTAAAGAATATAAAGGTGAGGTAATTGATCCCAACAATTATTTGTATGACAATAGAAAACGTATAGTGTTTGAGGAAGAAATTAAAAAACTTACAGGTTATTGGGAAAGAAAAGAGCCAATTGTATGGGTAAATTACCACTATGTTGCTGAGCATGCTAAATTTCCTCATAAGCCTCATATAAGATACGGGTTAGAATGTACGACTTGTCATGGAAATGTTGATGAAGTTGATATCCCAAAACCTATTGTTAAAATTCAGATGGGTTGGTGTATCAGTTGTCATGAAGAAAAACTCGATGCAAACTTTAAGGAGATTGAAGCAAATCATAAAGGTATAAGTGAACTTTCAGATTTAGATAAGAGAATAATGTCACATACAGGTAGAATTCGTTCTGATAAGTTATACAAAGATTACGATCATCAATTAGGAGATAAGCATAGCAATAAAGATTATGCTCCTAAGTTAATTAACATTGAAAAGGAGGTTGCTTGGCTAAAAGACTGTTCTACATGTCATTATTAGCGAGTGTCTTTTAAATGGAATCAGATAATAAAAAGAATGGAACATTAAATAGAAGAGATTTTCTAAAAGCATTGACTGCTATTAGTGGAGCTGCTGTCATATCTTCGGGATGTACACCAGAGCCATTAGATAAACTAGTTTCCTATGCAGTTCCTCCAGAGAATGTAATCCCAGGATTAGCCAATTATTACTCAACTGCAATTCCTAATTCCCCTGCAGGTTCATCAATTGTAGTTAAAGTTAGAGAGGGTAGAGCAATAAAAGTTGAGGGCAATAGTCTTGATCCAATCTCAGAGGGAGCTTCATCAGCAGAAGATCAAGCGACATTACAAACTCTTTACGATCCAGATAGGATAAAACAACCTCTTTCAAAAAATAATAGAAATAATCTAACAGCTGTAACATTTGTAGCAGCTTCAGATATTTTAGTTAACAAGATTAATGAGAACCCAAAAAACCCTTANATTATTACTAACAATACAACTGGTTCATACGATAAGCTTTTAGATAGTTTTGCTAATAAGATATCTGCTAAAAGAATAAAGTTTGAAACTTTTTCTTATGAGTCAATAAGGAAAGCAAATGAGATTAGTTATGGTAAAGCTTTAATACCAACATATCATATTGAAGATGTTGATTATCTAATTAGTTTTGGGGCAGATTTTTTAGAGACTTGGTTATCTCCAACTGAGTATTCTAAGAAGTTTTCAAAAATGCATTCTTTNAAAGGAAAAAANAAGTCTAAATTTGTTCAAGTTGAACCAAAACTGACACTTACAGGATCTAAGGCNGACGAATGGGTACCAATTTCTCCAAATAAAAATTTAAGTCTTGTTTTAGGAATAATAAATTATATCAAACAGAATAAATTAAATAGAAACTCAATTCCTAACATCGTTGATAACTTGTCATATTTTTCATTAGCNAAGACATCAGAACTTACTGGTGTAGCTGAAGATTCAATTTCTAAGATNGCCAAAGAGTTTGCTTCATCTAAATCCGCATTAGCAATTGGTGGTGGAATTGCATCTGATGGTTCAGATTCAAGAGATACTATAGTAGCAATAAATTTGTTAAATGAGATAACAGGAAATTCAGATAAGATAGACTTTGATAATTTNCTTTCTCTCTCAAATTGTTCTGATTTTAAAGAAATGACTGATTTTATAGAAAAAGCTAAAAATGGTGATGTTGATTTAGTCATTGTTCATGGAGCAAATCCTGCATACAATGTTCCAAAGACCTTTGGTTTNTNCGAAGCTTTTGAAAAAATCGATTTTAAAGTAAGTTTTTCAAATTTAGATGACGAAACTACTAAAATGTGTGATTTAGTTATCCCAGACTTACANCCCTTTGAAAAATGGGGAGATTATGAAGGTGTAAATGGAAACTTAATGGTTATACAGCCAGTAATGAAACCTTTATATGATGGAATTTCCTCTGAGGAAGTTTTAGTTGGTTTATTTAATAGAATTCAATCAAATCCTGATATTGAAATCTCTCAGAAAAGTTTTTACGATTATTTGCAAAATTCATGGAAAGTATTAAGTGGTAGTGAATCATTTGAAACTTTTTGGAATAAAGTTGTTAAAGATGGAGGTTTGTTTAAAAATAATTCAAACTATTCATCACCAAAATTTATTGCTAACAANAAGATAAAATTTGAAATAGATTCTGCTGAAGATAGATTAAACTTATATATTACACCTTCATATAGATTCTATGATGGAAGAAGTTCTAATAATTCATGGCTTCAAGAACTACCCGATTTATTAACTACAGCTGTCTGGGANTCTTGGATTGAGATCAATACAAAATTAGCGAATAAATTAGAAATTGAAGAAGGTGATATAGTTCAANTTGAATCAGATTTTGGAAAAATACAAACACAAGCATACCTAACAAGTGCAATNAGACCAGATACTGTTTCAATCTCTTTAGGTCAAGGACANACAGCAATGGGAAGGTATGCATCCAATCGTGGTGTAAACCCTTTNGATTTATTATCACCTGTTACTAGCAGTGATGGTTCGATTGATTTCACATCAGCGAAGGTATCAATATCTAAGACTGGAAAATCTGAGAAATTTGTCAAAGTTCAACATTCTTTCTCTCAAGAAAATAGAGATATAGCTCAAACTATAGCATTATCAGCTTTAGCAGATCATAATGAGGATCATCATGATGACCACCATGGCGGACATAAAGAATATGATATGTATAGAGAGTATGATTATTTCGTTCATAAATGGGGAATGAATATTGATTTGGATAAGTGTACAGGTTGTGGTGCTTGTGTTGTTGCATGTTATGCAGAAAACAACATACCTGTTGTAGGAAAAGAGCAAGTTGGAAATGGACGACATATGTCATGGTTAAAATTAGAAAGGTTTCAAGATGAAATTAAAGATGAACTTTTAGATACAGTTAGAGTTGATACAAGAATAATTCCTCAGCTTTGTCAGCATTGTGAGAATGCACCTTGTGANCCTGTTTGTCCTGTTTTTGCTACCTATCATAATCCAGAAGGAATTAATATGATGGTCTACAGCAGATGTGTTGGAACTAGATATTGTTCAAATAACTGTTCATATAAAGTAAGAAGATTTAATTGGTTTAAGTATGAGTGGCCAGAGCCATTAAATCTTCAATTGAATCCAGATGTCACAGTAAGAAGTAAGGGTGTAATGGAAAAATGCAACTTCTGTTACCACAGAATNGTAGAAGCAAAAGATTTAGCAAAAGATGAAAAAAGAAAATTAAATGATGGTGAAGTATTAACTGCTTGTCAGCAAGCATGTNCATGTGATGCTATCGAATTTGGAGACCTTAATGATCCTAAGAGTAAAGTTACTAAGCTTTCAAAAGACAAAAGGTCTTATGCATTACTTGAAGAACTTAACACTAGACCATCAGTATCATATTTGAAAAAAATAGAGTGGGATAAAGGATAGAAATGAGTGATTTTAATTCTTTGACAGCTTCACAGAAATACTCACATTTGAATAATACTGTGATGAATATGTTAACTAAACCTTCATGGGGTTGGTGGACTATTTTTGCAGTNGATATGTTATTTCTTGCATTTGGTATTTACTGTTTTATTTATCAGATTTACACAGGATTAGGAGTTGCTGGATATAGTCACCCGGTTCTCTGGGGTGTTTATATTACTAATTTTGTTTTTTGGGTCGGTATTGCTCACTCGGGAACTTTAATTTCAGCAGTCTTATTCCTATTTCGTGCAAGATTTAGAATGTCTATATANAGAATAGCTGAGGCTATGACTGTTTTTGCTGTTGCTACNGCGGGTCTATTCCCAATTATNCACTTGGGTAGACCATGGAATTTTTATTGGTTATTNCCNTACCCAAATCAAAGAGGTTTATGGGTAAATTTTGACTCTCCTCTATTATGGGATGTTTTTGCTGTCAGTACTTATGCAACAATTAGTTCAGTNTTTTTCTTTATTGGNATGATTCCNGATATAGCNGCAATTAGGGATACTGTNGTTGGTAAAGTTAAGAAAACTTTTTATTCAGTTGCNTCNTTAGGATGGAAAGGTTCTAGTTGGGAATGGGGACATTANACNAGGGCATATTTTTATTTTGCATGTTTTGCTACTCCNCTTGTAATATCAGTTCACAGTGTTGTTTCTTGGGATTTTGCCATGGCAAACACTCCAGGATGGCATNCNACTATATTCCCTCCATATTTTGTTGCAGGAGCAATTTTCTCTGGTCTTGCAATGGTTATAACTCTTTGTATACCTTTGAGAAGTATTTTTAAATTAGAAGATTACATAACAATGGAAAACTTTAATGGGATGTCTAAAATGATTATTTTGACATCAAGTATTGTTTTCTATGCATATTTAACCGAATTTTTTATTGCTTGGTANAGTGGNAATAAATATGAATATGATCAATTNCTTTACAGAGCCAATGGTGATTATGCANTGTTTTATTGGATTATGATGGTNTGNAANGGNATTGTTCCNCATTTNCTNTGGTGGAAAAAAATTAGGGAAAATCTAAAGATTTTATTTATAATTTCTCTNTTAATTAACATAGGTATGTGGTTTGAAAGNTTTAACATTATTGTCATATCTNTNGCAAAAGAATTTGANCCAGGTTCTTGGGGCCTTTATAANCCATCATGGGTTGAATTAGGAATTACTGTAGGAAGNTTTGCATGGTTCTTTATGTTCTTCNTAATTTTTGTTAGAACNTTACCTGCNTTATCTATAGCTGAGATNAAAGAGATNCTTCCAGTTCCAAAAAAGAAAGAGGAGGGNTCAACTGATGAATAAAGANAGTCAGTATATAATGGGAATCTACTCTTATGTGGATCTTCTGGTGGATTCTGTNAAAAAATTAAGATCAAATGGCTTTGAAGAAATACGAGTTTTTTCACCTGCTCCAAATCATGAAATTGAGGACTGTCTCGATACAGGTAAAGAACCTAGTAAGGTGAAGTATTTTACATTATGTGGTGCTATCTTGGGGGCATTAGTTGGTTTGGCTTTTACAGTATTTACTTCTATGGATTGGCCAATTGTTACAAGTGCTAAACCTATTGTTTCATTGCCACCTTATATGATAATTGTTTTCGAGTGTATGATTTTAATAGGTGGTCTTTCAACATTCCTGGGTCTTTTGATTAATGCAAGACTTAGAAAGGATACCCCTCCTGAATTATATGATGAACGATTTAGTGATGATAAATTTGGAATACTCGTTTCATGTTCAGCTGATCAGTTGGAAGAAGTAGAGAACATTCTAAGAGATATGGGATCTGAAGAGATTCAAATTAATGGAGTTAAAAATGAAGAATAAAATTATTTTATTTTTACTTTTATCTCTATCTTTAAATGCTCATGCATTACCTTGGTCAACTGATATGTGGGAACATCCTAGCATTAAGCCTTATGAAGAAGCTCGAGATTATCCAGAAAATAATGTAAGAAAAGGGCAGAAAAATCGAGAGTTAACCAGGGAAGAATATGAAGAAATTCAAACAGGCCCTAATGATGGTAAGGCTTCAATAGTCAAAGGTAAAGAATTATATCAAACTTATTGCTATGCTTGTCATGGAATGGATGGTGATGGGTATGGACCTGTTATTAAAAACGATTTAAGAAAAAATGCTTATTTCTATCCCGTAAATTTAAAACAAGCACAAACTCAAAAGAGAACAGATGGTTATATATATGCTTATATCAGATATGGAGGCAAAGTTATGATGCCTGCATATGGAAGGATTAATGAAAAAGAAGCTTGGGACATAGTTTATTATGTTAGATATCTACAAGGAAAGGTTAAATAAGGAGAAAATTTAGGATGATAGAAGATCTCAATAAAAAGATAGTTTTTTCTTCAACTTTCACGATTTTTTTAATTGTTGGCGCATTGATTGGTATAGCGTCTTTTATTTACTATGCACTTGGCTCTCATGCCGATTTAGCTTGGACAGCTTTTCATTTGAATTTTATTTTTTGGGCTGGTGTAAGTCATGGTGGTGTCCTGTTTGCTGCAGCAATGAGAATTACAGAATCGAGTTGGGGAAGACCCCTAATGAGGATTTTTGAATCCTTTGGATCATTTATTCCAATAGTTTTTATATTTATTATTCTTATGTATTTTGCTGGTGAATATACCCTCCCATATATGACAACAAAACCTGTTTATGTTCAGAAATCACTTTGGCTTAATGAAATCTTTGTTTTTGGTAGAACTTTCTTGTTTGTTGGAATTCTTCACACATTGATATATTACTATTTATATAATTCAATTAGACAAGATGTTGCTGGTACAAGTTGCTACAAAGGGTTCTTTTCTTTCTTGTCAAAACCTTTAAACGAAGGTGAAAATAATTTTGATTCGAAACTTTACAAGCTTTCAATTGCAATCGCATTCATATATGCATTATCAATGAGTTTTATAGCATTTGATTTTATGATGTCATTGGATTCACATTTTTACAGTACTCTATTTGGAGTCTATTATTTCATGGCATCAGTTTTAGCTGCATTGATGTTAGCCGTTATAATCTCACAAATGCTGACTAATAAATTTAATTTGCACAAAATAATAACAGAAATGCAATTTTATGATTGTGGTAAATTAATGTTTGGTTTGTCTGTTTTTTGGCTTTACACTCTTTATGCACAATTTCTTCCTATATGGTATGCAAATATGCCTGAGGAAACAGGCTATGTTGGTTCAAGAGTTTTTGAACAGCCTTATAGTACTTTTATTTGGGCCTTTTTAACATGTACATTTGTAATACCATTTGTTTCATTGATTCCTAGAACTACTAAATTGGTTAAACCAATTCTTGCGACGATTGCGACAATTTCTTTTCTCGGACTATTTTTAGAAAAAATATGGCTCATATATCCATCAATAATGCACAATCATTTCCACATAGGTTTTGAAGTTGTTCTTATTACATTTGGATTTTTATGTATATTTTTATTATGTGTAACAAAATTTCTTAGTTATTTCCCAATATTTACAACTAAAGATAAATATTTAATAAAAAAAAATTGAAGGGGGAGACGGTCACTAATGGATAAAAAAAGCAATAATCTAGGAAGAGCAGGAACTATTGGTTTTGCCTTAGGAGTATTTGGCTTTATCACATTATTGGTGACAATTTCAATGCTGGGCCCATTTATTCCTAGGCTAATTAGAATTTTATTTGGTATCATTAACTAACCAAATGAAAAAAAAAATTACTTATGCAAAATCAGGTGTAAATATTGATGAGGGAAATCTTTTTGTTAAAAAAATTCAACCCTTTGTAAAACGAACCTTATCAAAAAATACTATAGGAAATACAACATCATTTGCAGCTTTATATTCTTTAGATCTTAAAAACATAAACAATCCAGTTTTAGTTTCTTGTACCGATGGTGTTGGAACAAAAGTTCAGCTAGGAGTTGAAACTAACAAAATAGAAGGCTTGGGAATTGATCTTGTTGCGATGTGTATAAATGACCTTATTTGTACAGGTGCAAAACCTTTATTTTTTTTAGATTACCTTGCAACTTCAAAATTGAATTCTGATTATCACTCACAAGTAATCAAGGGAATTGCTAAAGGCTGTATAGATTCAAATTGTTCCCTAGTCGGAGGAGAAACTGCTGAAATGCCTGGGATGTACAAGCCACACGAGTTTGATTTAGCAGGATTTTCCGTTGGTGTAGTAGACAGAAAAAAAATAATCTCTCCTGAAAAAGTTAGAGCGGGTGATATTTTAATAGGAATTCCATCATCTGGCCCTCATTCCAATGGCTATTCACTAATTAGAAAACTTTATAGTGGTAAAAATAAACCCAAAATTAAAGGAAAGTTTTTAAATGCTGTCATGAAGCCCACAAGACTATATACAAACTTAATTCATAAGTTATTGTCTCAACAAGGATCCATAACTGGAATTGCAAACATTACTGGTGGAGGTATTATCGAAAATATACCAAGAATGATTCCTTTAAACTTAGGGATTAGGATAAATAAAAGCTTGTGGCCCATAGGACCAGTATTCGAAGATATTATGGCAAAATCATCATTAGATTACAATGAAATGGCAAGGGTATTTAATATGGGTATAGGAATGGTTATAAGTGTTAAAAAAACAAAAATTGATTTAATTCAAAGAATTTTTAAGAGGCTAAATGAAAAATTTTATATAATTGGTGAGGTCAAATCTAAAAAAGGATTAGAAATTATCTAAATTGCCAACTACCCGTTAAATAAGCAAATTTAACTCTAATATTTAATTTATCTAAACCTTCCCATGATTCAGGAAATGGTGCATAAGGAGAAGCTTCAATAATTGATTTAGTTGCTTCATTGTCCAAAATTTTATAGCCAGATGACTTTAGTATTTTTACATCAATTAATTTTCCTGTTTTATCTAAGGACATTTTGACTACAACTTTACCAGTATAGCCTTTGCTATATGCTTCTTGTGGATAAGACCAAACTAATTCAATTTTTCTTTTTATTTTTAAAAAATAAGAGATGTATTTAAATTCTTTAGTATCTAAATCAACAGTTTCTTCATTTAATTTTACTTTATTATCTGTAATTTTTGGAGAAAAAATGTTTTCTTTTGAGCTGATAGATTCTTCAGTTTTTTTATCCTCTTTTTTCTTTTTTGCAATATATCCATCCTTTTCAAGGGGTTTATCATCTTCTTTATCATTCTTTTTGGTTTCTTTTTTCGAAAGTTGAGATTCGCTTGCTTGAACTGATGGTTTTTTGTAATTATTTATCTCTTCTTTTGGAGCAGTTTCTTTTAAAGCCTTACGGCTATTTTTAGCAAGTCTCTTTGCTTTATCATTGTTAATATTAGGTTCCTGTATTATTTCAGTGATCTCTATGTATTTAAGAGGCTCTTTATCAAATATTCCAATACCACCTAAAATTAATGCAATTACAAAAATAAGCAAATGTACAATTATCGAAAGAATTAAAAATATGTTTTTTGGAAATTTTGTATTTAAATTGTTCATTTATTTTAACCAATTTGAATGTATTATTAGTATAGATGTTTTTAAAACTACTTTCTTTCCTTTTTTTGATTAGCTCAATTTTTTTTTCAATTAACTTTTCTAGTGCTAAATCGCCAAGAGAAAATTGGAATTACGGAAAAACTGGAAAGGAAATAAAACATCATACTGAACATGTTAATATCAATCCTAAAGGTTTAAAAAACAAATCAAAAGAAGGTTCAATTTCTAGACCAGGATCACCAAGAGAAAGGTATTAAATGCATTATAGATTCTTAATTATATGTTTTATTTTCATTTCAATTTCTTCATGTAGTTGGATAAGTGAAAAATGGGATGATAGGCCAAGCTGGGTCATGCCTGATAAGTCCTTGGCATCGTCAAACGAAATTGAGTATGGTGATTATACTCTTTTATCAGGCCTTAATATAAATGATAGTCAAAGAGATCTAGTGAGAAAACTAAAAGGGAAAAATTTAGAGTATTCATCTACTAGAGACTCTATGAAAGATATTAAGACTTATGAAATTAAGGGAAGCCTTTTTGATAATAAAAATCTCTTCAGATATAAAAATATATCTGCAGTTGTAGATTTTTTTGATGGGGATTTATTAGCATCAAGGATTTTTATCAATGCTATTAATACTGACAATTTAGATAAAATCATAACAGTTGCATATGGATTCTTAATAGATTTCTACCAAGAGCCTACAAGTGAATCCTCTATTTATTCATTTAAAACTTATGTTTGGGAAAAAGGAGATATTGAAATTTTCCTATTAATTGATAGAGAAAAAAAATCAGTGGTAATTTCTGAGATTAATTCTGTTCTTGAAGATTCAAGGGCCTTTAAAGAATTTAAAGATAAATATATTGAAGAATATCAAACTTATGAAGATGAGCTTAAATCTGGAAAAAATAGAAATAGATAAAAATTAAATATTTTCTTTAACAATACCAGCAAAATCTAACATTATTTGATTAAGAGAATAGTCTTTAGGTGTATATACGGCTCTTACACCATTGGCTAGCAGTTTATCTTTATCTTCATCAGGTATGATTCCACCTACAATTAGAGGAGTAGAGCCAAACCCTTTGTCCTTTTTCATACTTAATATTTTTGGGACAACTGATAAGTGTGAGCCAGATAAAATGCTTAATCCTACTAGGTCAACATTTTCTTGTTCAATAGTGCTGATAATTTCGTCAGGAGTTAATCTGATACCATGATATATAACTTCCATTCCGGCATCTCTAGCTCTTACTGCTATTTGTTCTGCACCGTTAGAATGCCCATCTAGTCCAGGTTTACCTATTAAAATTTTAATAGGCCTACCTAATGATTTAGAAATCTTTGAAACCTCTTTTCTAACTTCATTAATTTCGTCATCATTAATATTGGTTGAGATTGAAGTACCAGTTGGAGGCCTATATTCACCAAATAATTCTCTTAACGAATTAGCCCACTCACCAGTGGTTACTCCATTTACTACACATTCAATAGTTGCCTCCATTATGTTCTCAGATGCTGCAACAGATTTTTTTAAATTACTTAAGGACTCATTTACTTTCTTTTGATCTCTATTTTTTTTATAGTCAATTAAAGAATCTATTTTCTTCTTAACTAAATTTTCATCAACTTTTTGTATTGATTCATTTGCACCAATAGGGGATTCCTCTGTTTCAGTGAATGCATTAACACCGATAATTTTTTTACTACCATTTTCAATTTCTTGAGACCTTTTAGATAATGAGCTTACTAGTGCTTCTTTCATGTATCCATTTTCAAGAGCAACTGCAGCGCCACCCATTTCATCAATTTTCTTAATTTCCTTATATGCTTCTTTTTTTAAATTTTCAACTTTTTCATTTATTACAGTTGATCCATTGAAAATATCACCATATTCTAATAAGTCGGTTTCAAAAGCGAGTATTTGTTGAAATCTTAATGACCATTGCTGGTCCCAAGGTCTTGGTAAACCCAATGCTTCATTCCAGCCAGGTAATTGAACTGCCCTTGCTCTTGCATCCTTACTTAAAGTTACAGCAAGCATCTCGATGATTATCCTCGCAACATTATTTTCTGGTTGTTGAGCAGTTAGACCAAGAGAATTGACTTGAACACCATATCTGAATCTTTTGAATTTAGGATTTTTTACTCCATATCTATTTGTACAAATTTCTTCCCACATATCTGTAAATGCTCTCATCTTACATAATTCTTCAATAAATTTTATTCCAGCATTTACAAAAAATGATATTCTTCCTACTACTTTCTCAAATTCATCAGGCGGTATTTTTCCGGATTCTTTGACTGTATCTAATATACAAATAGCATTTGAAAGTGCAAAGGCTAACTCTTGAACAGGAGTTGCTCCTGCTTCTTGTAAGTGATAACTGCAAATATTGGTAGGATTCCATTTAGGTATATTTTTGTAGCAAAATATTATCATATCTGAAATCATCTTTATAGATTGCTTTGGTGGAAATATGTATGTACCTCTTGATAGATATTCCTTCAAAATATCATTTTGTGTTGTTCCTTGAAGCTTCTCTAATTCAACATTATTGTTTTTCGCAACACCACAATAAAGAGCTAGTAGCCAAGCAGCAGTTGCATTTATAGTCATTGATGTATTCATCTTATCTAGTGGAATTCCATCAAATAAAGTTTCCATATCATTAATATGTGAAATTGGAACCCCAACCTTTCCAACTTCACCCTCTGATAAAATGTGATCTGAGTCATAACCAGTTTGAGTAGGTAAATCAAAGGCCACACTTAAGCCAGTCTGACCTTTTGATAGATTAGTTTTGAAAAGTTTATTAGTATCCTCAGCTGTTGTATGACCAGCATAAGTCCTCATAATCCAAGGTTTATCTCTTTCAGTTTGTTCCATAGTTAAGAACCAAGAATATCATATCCTGTTATTGATTTACTTTTTTCAGCCATTAAATCTAGATATTCCTTATCAACTAAACCTGCTAAATGAGCCTTAGAAACTCTCATTAAAGCAATTTTTGCAGTTGCTTCATCAATCATTTCTCCGGTTTCTGGGTTAAACATTGATCCTCCACCCATTTCATGATAGAAGTCTAGTTGCTGTTTTGCTTCTTTGATTTGTTCTTCATTTGGAGTAAAAGCACTATTGGATATTACAGCCTGTTGAGGATGAATAACCCAAGTTCCATCCATTCCTATTAAAGCTGACCCTTGAACTTTTTTTCTTAAACCATCTTCAACTTTTTTAACTTGTTCTGGAGTATCATCTTTCCTCCAAAGACCTAAATATACATTATCTATTGCATGAAGACCTGCAGCTTTAGCAGCAGTAATGACAGCCTTTTTTTCATAATAAAAAACTTCATTTTGTGCATCTAAACATGCACTAGGGTCAACACCAAGTTCAGCAGTATAATCTGCAATACCAAAAATTAAGCCTGCCATTCTTGGAGAAGCTTTTGCCATTTCAAAGGCATATTCTAGAGCTCTTGGCCTTTCTATCAAGGCTTCTATTGCCAACTTAGTTTTCCATCCATGTTTTGCTTCAAGCTCATCAATTGTTTCAGAAACAAGTTTTACATCTTCGGGACCATTACACTTTGGAATTATAATTCCATGAAATTTATCAACCGCTCCACTAAGTATAGCTTCCATATCACCTTTAAAAAATTCAGATTTAATATTGTTTGGCCTTACTGTAATTACTTTTTTACCAAAATCTAAAGTATTCAGAGCTTCAACCATAGTAGCTCTACTTTTATCGCCTTTGAACTCATATGGGCAAGCATCCTCCAAATCAGCCATTACATGATCAACAGGTGTTTTCTCAGCACTCGCTGCATTTGTATGAAGCTTCATGTTGTGCCCCGGGTAGGTTAATTCTGTTCTTGGAACTACTACTCTAGTTCCTCCATCTAATACAAACATTTATCTCCTCCTGATGTTTGATTTTTATTTACTTAATAAAGATTTCGCAATAACTTCATGCTGAATCTCGCTAGTACCTTCAAAGATACTTATTACTCTTGCATCTCTCCAAAATCTTTCCACAGGAAACTCTTTAGAATATCCATATCCACCAAGTATTTGCATGGCTTCTCTTGTTACATATTCTGCTGCTTTAGCAGATTTAACTTTAGCCATACCAGCTTCAAGGTCACATCTTTTACCAGAATCTTTCATTGATGCAGCATAATAAACTAACTGTCTAGCAGCTTCAAGCTCTGTTGCCATTTCAGATAGCTTCATTCTTATAGCTTGGTGTTCAGAAATCGGTTTTCCGAATTGCTCCCTTTCTTTTGAATATTGTAATGAAAAATCAAAAGCTGCTTGAGCTACTCCTACTGCCCTAGCAGCAGTCTGAAGCCTGGCTGCCTCATAGGTTTCCATTAATTGATAAAATCCTCTATTTTCCTCTGTTCCAATCATATTTTCTTCAGGGACAAAAACATCTTCAAGTGAGAGATTATAGGATTTCATTCCATGGTATCCAACTGTAGGTATTGGTTCACCTTTTATATTAGGATGATCTATATCTTCACCAGGTTCTTTTTCAACCATGAAAATACTCAATCCTTTGTGTCTCTTACTTAAGTCTGAATCAGTTCTTGCAAGTACTGTTAAATAATGTGCTCTATTTGCATAAGTACACCATGCTTTTGAACCATTTAGAATATAACCACCATCAACTTTAGTAGCTTTAGTAATCATACTACCAGTATCAGAACCTGAATCAGGTTCAGTGAAAGCTGCAGCTGTCATAAACTCTCCAGTTGCAATACCAGGTAAAAAACGCTTTTTTTGATCATCTGTTCCATGAGCTAACAACAAAGTTCCAGTTAAAATTCCTCTAGTCATTACACTTCCTACACTCAATAGACCTTTACTAAGCTCTTCGGAAACAATAGATAATGTTATGTAATCAAGACCTAAGCCATCATATTCTTCAGGAAAAATAACTCCAAAATATCCTTGTTCTGCCATTTTTTTGATAATTTCTTGAGGTATATCTGGATATTTATATGAATCTATGTCTTCTGCAATAGGTACTATTTCCTCTTGAGTAAATTTTCTTACTGCTGCTCTAAACTCTTCATGATCGTTTGTAATTAGTGACATAACTGCCCTCCATTCTTGAATATTAAAATCACATTATAGGGGTGCGAACCTTACAAAAAGTAATTATACAATGCTATATTCAAATTTAAAAGTACCATTAACCCTTTTAAAAGCGTTTAAAAAAATATATATTTAAATATCTACTACTACTAGGGGGTAAAATGGATTATACACATATAGTTATAAAGCTTGAGACAGGTGATGTAAAAATAAAATTAAGACCAGACTTGGCACCGAATCATGTAAAGCAAATTACAGAATTAGCTGAAGAAGGATTTTATGATGGCATAGTTTTCCATAGAGTAATTCCAGACTTTATGGCTCAAACTGGAGATCCTACTGGAACTGGAACAGGTTCATCGGATAAGCCAAACTTAAAGCAAGAGTTTAGTGCTGAGAAACACACTAGAGGTACAGCATCAATGGCAAGATCAAGTGATCCAAATAGTGCAAATTCTCAATTTTTTATTTGTTTTAATGATGCAAATTGGCTGGATGGTCAATATACTATTTGGGGAGAAGTTGTTGAAGGGATGGATCTTATAGATGGCCTCAAAAAAGGACTAGATCAAAGTGGGATGGTTACTGATCCAGACAAAATGTTAAAGGTTACCCCTATTAAAGAATAATTTTTTGGAGTTAGATTATGAGAATTAAATATTTAATAAGAGATAACAAATGGATAATAACACCAGCTCTATACATTTTACTTTTGTTAAGTGCTTCTTTAATTTATTTGAATAAAAATTCAAATAATGAATTGATAGAGAATAGGGATATAAGTGTTGATTCAATTTCTATTGGAGATAAAGTTGAAATCAGTGAATTTGAAACATTGCAAGGATTAGATTTAAAACTGTTGAATGAAATTACAGCAAGTGATTTAAATAATCTATTTTATAAGGATACATTTTTACAAAATTTATCCGCTGTAAAATCAGTTTATATAGTTGGCCCTGAAGGGGATGTGTCTGGTGTAGGGTATGTTGCTGAGGGAGCTGAAAACTGCAAGAAGCTGAAATATTTTTCATATAGTGAAAATGGCAAACATTATATGGTTGAAGAAGATAGATCAATAAGCAAAAAATTAGAATGGAATTCAGAAAAAAATAGATTTGTTTTTTATGACCGATATTTTTCAACTGGAACTGACTTAAAAAATAATTGTGCTTATTTAATCACTTCAAGATAAAGGAGTATAGAAATTAATTATATTTCTTTTGAAAATCAGCAAAATAAATATGATCAAGGTGATAATTTAGCTTTTTTCCCAGAAACACTAAATACTCCTAATTGTTTTTCAAGACATCTTTTAGTTAATAAATATTTAATCACTAGAAGTCCTAAATATCTTTTTTGGGCATTAGAATTTGACCCTAATGTTTTAATGGATCCATATTTTGTGGAAACAGTTAATTATTGGTCTACTTTGCTTAATTCTAATAATTGTAATGATAAAGACTCTGTCAAAAATCTTTTAGGAAATGTTGGAGAATCTTTAAGAAACAGTAGGAATAATAATTTGTTTTATCATTACGATTCAGGTTTTGTTCATAGCACAAAGAACCCCAATGAGCCTATAATAACTTTTGAGGTTCATCCACCTAGAAGATGCTTTAGAGTAATTGATAATTTTGATTCTATAATTAGGTTCTTAGAAATATCATTGAAAACTCATGCTGATTTAAAAGAAGAGATTATGAATAAATATAAAATCTCTAATATAAATACAGACTTTGGTGACCTAAAAATTACTGCAGCTGTAATAATCTCAGAATTACATAATAGAATTCCAAAGAAAGATAAACTGGGTTTATACTTAACACCATTTCTTGCTTATGAAATTTATAAGGATGCAGTAGAGCATAGTNTTAATNTAAATTATATTGTAGATACTTTTAGAATTGTCGATTATTGGGACCCAGATAAAAAGAGGTAAAAGAATTTTTTGAATTTATCAACTCCTACATAAATTCCAACTATAACTAAAAATAAAAACATTCTTTTTACAAAACCTAATTTATTAAAGATTGTTTGTATACAAATAAATTGACATAGCCACATCCAGCCTGTAATTACTAAAAATGCAGCAAGTTTGACAGTATCATAATGACTGACATTGCAATTTGTTGTNGTNGAAACAATAATAAGTATTATCGAACCAAAAATGACGGGAGCTAAGGTGTATGCATAAGCCCTAAAAACTAAACCAAATTGGGATATTCTTGCACCAGCACCAAGAATTCTGGCGAGGAGACTAATAGCAAAAACTGACAAGATTACTTCAGAAAAATAAAAAATAGAACTAAAATTAGATAATGCATAATTATTATCAAATATATAATATGCTATATCATCNAATAAAGTGGCGANAATAATAATCATNAGTGCCTTTTGAGAAGATATATAATTTTTNTTTAAACTAATNGCTTGATAAAATTTATTAGAAAGGAAAAAAGTTGATAATAANTTTATAAGCATAGTTACCCCAAAGTNATCACATTGTTATTATATTACAAAAGCACATGAAATAGCTAGTTTTTTTAAAAAAANATNCTTCCTNCACTATAATTNCATATGGCAANAATTNAACCATTTNATTGNTAATTTNNNATTAAAAGTTTCTTTTTTNAGCTCAATATAGTAAGCTTGATTTCTAATTAGGAGCATTTTACTTTGGAAAATAACAAAAAACCTTTAAAAAAGAAAATAATAGAAATTCTTGGTTGGGTAATAAGTGCAGCTGCATTATATTTCGTTTATAACAATGTTATTAATATTGATCTTGAAGCNGCAAAGCAAAAAGTTAGCTATACTTGGATACCTTTTATAATTTTATTTATCGCAATTTATGTAGTATTAATGGGTTTTTTAGCAACTGGTTGGAGATATATGCTAGAGCTTCTTCACGGATCGAGTTTACCTAAATGGCGTATAATTGGAATCTATACTAAAACTCAAATATANAAATATATNCCCTCAAATTTAATGCATGTTATCGCAAGAATTTATTTTGCAACCCAATTAGGTCCTTCAAAAAGTAATGTTGTTCAAAGTTATTTNTTGGAAATAGTTTTCATGGTCTTGATTGGAATTTTAATTGTTTTATTTTCAACNTTAACAGGTTCATTTTCTTTATCAGAAGAGTTGATTAACCAAATAAGAGATTTTTCTGGTGGGAAGCTAAAAGGTTTTTCATTAGGGATCTTAATTTTTGGTGCAGTAGCAATCATTTTTTATCTCTTCAAAGCTCTTAAAAATTATAAATCTTCTGTAAACAAAGGGAATGTAATGAGAATAGTTAAATTAATACTGTTATTGATAGGCTTTTTCATTGGAATGGGANTGGTAGAATATTTTGTCTTTCATAATTTACTCGGTATGGATATTACTTTTTTATATGTAATTGCACTTTTTACTATTACATGGTTAGGAATGTTTGTAATTCCTGGTGCCCCTGGAGGAATTGGAATAAGGGAGTTTATTGTAATTACTTTNNTATCTCCAATTTTTGGCCCTGATGATCCAACAATTGGCATAATAATTTTTAGAGTGATAACTGTTTTAGGTGATGCTTTATTGCTTCCGTTAGGCAGTATTTTNCTCCCTGAAGATATATCTGAAGCTAAAGAAATATANTATTTGTTTTTATTTTTTTTTAGTTATAATAAATNTTGAAGGTTGAGTTAGAGATAATAATGATTGTCTCACGGAGAAAGCTAAGAGATTAGCACTAAAACTCACCTTTTTTTTTCGCCTATTTTATATGNAAACCACATTCAGTATTACCGTTGTTTTCCCAAAACCATCTCCCACTTCTTAAATCTTGGCCTTTCTTAATTGCTCTAGTACATGGTTTGCAACCAATTGAAGGATACCCTTGATCATGCAATTTATTATAAGGAACTTTATGTTTTTTTATGTATTCAAATACTTGTTCATAGCTCCAATCAACTAACGGATTGTATTTNATCAANCTATTTTCCCAGTTTTCATCTAATTCAACTTTTTTGAATTCTGATCTGTTTTCATTTTGATCACTTCTTACACCAGTTATCCAACCTTTTAAGGTATTTAATTTCTTTTTTAAAGGAAACACTTTCCTNACACCNCANCATTCTTTTCTATTTTCTACAGANTCATAAAAGAGGTTTATACCTTTAGCTTCTATCATTTTTTTTACCGATAATTCATTNGGNTAAAGTATTTCAATTTTTATATTATACTTTTGTTTTATTTCTTTCATNAAATCATAAGTTTCATCATTAAGTCTTTGTGTATCNATTGTAAAAATTCCAATATCTATATTTAGCCTAGAAACCATGTCTATCAATACAACNTCCTCAGCACCAAAACTTACTGCAATCTCTACATCTTTGTTATAAAACTTNAATGCTTCANATAATAGTTCTTCAGCTTTTAATGGNAAACAATATTTAATATGTTGCTCTATTTTATTNTTAGTCATTTTTAAATTTTACCTAATTAATCCAGCTAAAAAATATGAAATAAGAACACATAGGATTGGTGTTATAGTCCACAACTTTATCATTTTAGAAACATTTGTATTTTTAATCGTTCTTGAAAATCCAGAGTTAGCACAAGAAAAACCTATTATTCCTGATGTTATTATTTCTGCTAATGAAATAGGAATTCCAAATATTGATGCTATGCAAAGGAAGACNCCAGAGGTTAATTGGACCGAAATTGCTCTTATCAAACATATATCAGTAATTCCTTTAGCAACCGTTTCTATTATTCTTCCGCCAAACATTAAAGNACCTAAAGCCATAAAAAATCCTACTATTAAAGCNGCATCTTTTGGACTAATTAAATCTAATGAGACTAAAGTAGCAGATGCATTAGCAGAGTTATTTGCTCCCGCAAAAAAGGCTAAAAAACATCCTGAAGAAATTAATGCTATTTTTAAAACAAGATCAACTTTTTTTTCCTCATAATTATTAGCCAAATAGTTAATAATCTTGAAATATAAATATTTTCCAATCCCATAATTCATTAGCCATATTGCTAATGGAGAGATTATCCACCAACCAATAATTTGAAGGATACTGCTTTTATAAATCTCTTCATTTGCAAGACCAATTCCAATAATTGTACAGACCACTACATGAGTTGTTGCAATTGGGACTCTAAGAATATTTGCAATTAAAATTGCANATAAAGGAAGGACAACAATTAAAAAAGAATAATATATATTATCAATTAATATTGTAGGTGGTATTAATTCTTTGCCCACTGTTTTTACAACATTTTCGCCACCGATTGCAGAGCCTAAAAAAACAAAAATAAAAATTAATGAAACACTTCCAAGTTTTGAAATTGAATTTGAACCATAAGCAGTGGCCATAGATGCTGCCGCATTATTAGCACCAATATTAAAAGATAATATTAGAGCCAAGATTGATAAAAAAATTAGTTCCATTTTCCTCTCTGATTAAGTCTAGAAATATACATCAGAATTAGTGGTCTGAAATCTAGTTACTTTTTAGAAACTCATTGAAAATGCANCTAATATAGTGTTTTCTTATANTTTTATTTTAAAGATTTTTNTGCAGGTGAGAAATGTCAGAAGTTAAAAAAGTTAAAAATGAATCAATAAAAGAGTCTTCNAATGGTCTCCGTGGAACTATTGCTGAAGAATTAAATGATGAAAGTTTAATAAANTTTTCTGAGGATAATTTACAAGTATTAAAATTTCATGGAATTTATCAACAAGATGATAGAGATAAAAGAAAAGCTTTAATCAAGGAAAAAAAAGAAAGAGATTATAGCTTTATGATTAGAACAAAAAACCCAGGAGGGGGAAATATCTCTCCTGATCAATGGAACATTTTAGATGGTTTAAGTAGCAAATGGGCTAATGGTACTTTGAGAATAACAACAAGGGAATGTTTTCAGTTTCANGGAATTGGAAAAAAAAATTTGTGGAATCTAGTAAATGAAATGAATAAAAANCTTATTTCATCTTANGGTGCATGTGGTGATATAAANAGAAACACAGTTGCATCCCCNCTATCAGATATNAGAAATGATTACAATTATNATTCTCAAAAGTTAGCNCATGAGATTGATAGAGCTACATTAGCTAAATCAACAGGCTATTACCAAATATGGGTAGACGGAGAAAAAGTTACAACTGAAGAGAACTTGGCTAAGCTTGAGGAGGATAATTTGTATGGAAAATCTTATTTGCCAAGGAAATTTAAAATAGGAGTTGGTCATCAGCTCGACAATTCCATTGATGTCTACACCCAAGATATTGGGATAATTCCAATTCATAAAGCCCCTAATGATTCAATTTTAGGATTCAATATATTGGTCGGTGGTGGACTAGGTAGTCATCATAGACAAAGTCAAACCTTTCCTAGACTAGCAGACGAATTAGGTATGTGTAAGGAAGGTGAAGTGATTGAGGTTGTAAAAACAATTTTAAAGATTCAAAGGGATAACGGATGTAGAACTAACAGGAAAAGAGCAAGGATGAAATACCTTTTAGAAGAATGGGGAGTTAAAAAGTTTAGGGATGAACTTGAATCAAGATTAGGATATAAGTTGAGAGATTATTATGCTTCAGCTCCAAATGAAATTGATGATTACTATGGTTGGCATCCTCAAAAACAAGCCAATAAATATTTCTGCGGCATTTATATAGAGAATGGAAGAATTAAAGATAGTGGTGATGTTAAATTAAAAACAGGACTTAATGAAATTATAAAAAAATTTAAAATAGAGTCTAGGTTAACTGCTACACAGGATGTAATTCTGATTAATATAGATGCTAGTGATATTGATGAAATCAAGAAAATGCTTTCATTATATAATATTGATACACATAAAAACTATAGTCCTTTGAGAAAGTTTTCTCTAGCATGTCCAGCATTGCCAACATGTGGTCTTGCCATGGCAGAAGCTGAAAGATATTTACCAAAATTGATGACCGAACTTGAGACATTAGGGTATGGAGATGAAAAAATAAAAATTAGAATGTCTGGATGTCCCAATTCATGTTCAAGACCTCCTGTATCCGAGATTGGACTCATTGGTTCTACCTTAAATAAATATAATATTTACTTAGGTGGTGATCATCTAGGGAAAAGGCTTAATCGATTATTCTTAGAATTAGTTGACGATTCAAAATTATCCTTAATAATTTCAAAATTAATTGAACATTGGAAAGGAAATAGGATAAACAATGATGAATCCTTTGGAGATTTTTATAATAATCAAGATTTTGAAAAAATTAAGCAATTGGTTCAATAGTCATGAGCAAGTCTAAATACTTAGAAGAATTAGAAAATGAAGCCATTTTTATTTTAAGAGAAGTTGTAGCTGAATTTGAAAAACCAGTGATGCTTTATTCTGTTGGTAAAGATTCTAGTGTAATGCTACACTTGGCTCAGAAAGCTTTTTTCCCTGCCAAGGTGCCTTTTCCTCTATTACACATAGATACAGGATATAAATTTAAAGAAATGTATGAATTTAGAGATTCATTTGTAGAGTCAATTGGTGCTGAACTCATAGTTCATAGGAACGAAGAAGCAATTGCAAATGGAGCACACCCATCAAAATTAGGAGTGGCAAAATGTTGTGGAGCCCTAAAAACACAAGCACTTTTGGATGCCCTAGAATTTTATAAGTTTGATGCAGCGATTGGTGGTGCGAGGAGAGATGAAGAAAAATCTAGAGCTAAAGAAAGAGTTTTTTCATTTAGAGACTCCTTTGGGCAATGGGATCCAAAAGCACAAAGACCTGAACTATGGAACATCTATAATGGTGCTATTGATGAGGGCGAATCTGTTAGAGTATTTCCATTATCAAGTTGGACTGAAGGTGATATATGGAATTACATAAAAGAGGAAGAGATTGAGATAGTTCCCTTATATTTTGCAAAAAAAAGAAAAATTATAAGAAAAGATAAAAATCTAATTCCATTAGATAATTCAAATAATACTGAAGAGAATGTTGAAGATGTTTTATGTAGGTTTAGAACTCTTGGCTGTGCTCCATGTACGGGAGCAGTAGAGTCCTCAGCTACGACTATTGATTCAATTGTTAATGAGGCAACTACTGCTACTAGAAGTGAGAGAGAAACAAGAATTATAGATCACGGTTCAAATAGTATGGAAGATAAAAAGAAAGAAGGATACTTTTGATGAATAGCGAAGTTGACATTTTACGATTCGCAACAGCAGGGAGTGTTGATGATGGTAAATCTACTTTAATTGGAAGACTTTTATATGATGCCCAAGGAGTTTTTGTTGACCAATTGGAGTCTTTAAAAGGAACATCTGATGTAAAAGAAAACAGCGGAATTGATTTTGCATTAATTACAGATGGTTTAAAAGCAGAGAGAGAACAGGGGATAACAATTGATGTCGCCTATAGATATTTTTCAACTCCTAAAAGAAAATTTATTATTGCTGATACACCAGGACACATCCAATATACTCGGAATATGTTTACAGGGGCTAGCAATTCCGACTTAGCAATTATACTTATTGATGCTAGGAAGGGTGTTCTTCAACAATCAAAAAGACATCTTTATATCAGTTGGCTTTTAGGAATCAAGCAAATAATAGTAGCAATAAATAAGATGGATCTAGTAAATTATGAAGAAAAAACTTTTGATTTTATAAGAAAAGATTTTTTAAGCATTTCTCAAAACCTTGAATTGCCTAAAATTGATTTAGTACCTATATCAGCATTAAATGGAGATAATATAATTTCTAAATCTAAGAATATGGAATGGTATCAAGATAAAACATTAATAGAGTTGTTAGAGAGCGCAGAACCTAGGTCTAATAAAGATAGTTCGGGTATAAGATTCCCAGTTCAGCTTGTTAATAGAGTTGATAATGAAGATACTAAGGATTACAGAGGATTTTTAGGAACTCTTGTTGGTGGTAAATTCTCTATTGGTACCGAGATAAATGTTCTTCCCTCGAATTTTAATGCAAAAATTACTAAAATTATAAAATCAAGTGTAGANGTAGATANTGCAAATCTTGGTGATTCTGTAAGCATTTGNTTAGATAAAGAAATTGATATNTCACGCGGTGATATGATAGTAAAGTCAGATNATCTTCCTCAAATTTCAAATAAAATTATTGCTAATATTTGCTGGATGGATAATGANNCATTGAATATTAAAAAGAAATATTTATTTAAACACTGTAATAAGATTACTAAATGTATGATAAAAGATTTAGTATATAAAATTGATATGGAAACACTAGAGCAGCAAAAAGNTATATCATCTATTGAAATGAATGATGTTGGTCAAATTTCTTTGACACTGTTAAAAAGCATTGCTTATGATTCCTACTCAACAAACCAAAGNACTGGTGCTTTTATTTTAATTGACCCTGATACAAATAATACTGTTGCAGCTGGTACAATCTCTTAAGTATGAATAANTATAAGGTTATAGGTTTCTATAAATTTATATCTTTAAGTAATGTTGATAAGCTTAAAATAGAATATGTAAATTTTATGAAACCAAAAAAAATACTTGGAACATTAATACTTGCTAAAGAGGGAGTCAATGGAATGTTAGCAGGTGAAGATTCCAAAATAGACTTAATAATTAGAGAGCTTGAGAAAATTGGTCTTAATAAAGATGAGATTAAGATATCATATTCTGAAGTTAAGCCTTTTAATAGACTGAGAGTAAAAGTTAAAGAGGAAATAATTAGTTTAGGTTATCCTGAACTATCAAATCCTAANAAGAAAGTAGGCACATACCTTAATTCAACTGAATGGAACAAGCTTCTAGAGGATGATGATTTAATTCTTCTAGACACAAGGAATTATTATGAAACCTCTATTGGAACTTTTGAAAATGCCATTGTCCCAGATACTAATACTTTCAAAGATTTTCCAAATTTCATTAAGACTCTTGATAAGTATAAAGACAAGAAAGTCGCAATGTTTTGCACAGGGGGAATAAGATGTGAAAAGGCAAGCTCTTACTTGCTAGAACTAGGTTATAAAAATGTATTTCATCTTAAAGGGGGGATTTTAAAATATTTAGAGGAAATACCTAAAGAGGAGTCTAAATGGGAAGGTGAGTGTTTTGTCTTTGATAATAGGGTAGCAATTGAACACAACTTGGACAAAGGAACCTATATTATGTGCAATGCTTGTGGTGAACCAGTAAGTCACGAGGAGACTAAATCATCTAATTTTAAAAAAGGTATACATTGTCCAAAATGTGTAAATAGACTTTCTGATAAGCAAATTCAAAAAGCTACAGAAAGGCAAAAGCAAATAGATTTAGCCAAGAAAAAGGGTAAGATACATATTGGTGAATAGTAAAAAATATCTAATAATCTTTTTAAGTTTTTTCATATTTTCATGTCAGTCTAATAATGCAGTATATGAAGCATCTGGTGATTTTATTACTAGTGAGAAGGAAGTAGTTGGTTCAATTGAGATAATGGAGCAAGGCCCAGGTTCAAATTTAAGGATCAATCTTACTAAATTTATTCCTGGATTACATTATTTAAAAATAAATAATTTTGGCACTTGTGTTCATCCTAATTTTCAAAATAGTGGTGAATTTATTAGTGTTAATCCAGATATAAATTATATTTATAAGTTTTATTTGAAAAATGAAATCAGCCGTTACACAGGTGAGCTTAAGGTTTTTAATAAAATTATTTTTGTAAATGATATTTTTTTAAATCCAGACAATCCTACGAGCTTGATAGACAACGATATGTCTTCCATAATGATTTTTAATGAAAAAAGTGAAGTATATGCATGTGCTGAGCTTAAATTATAATAATTCTTCTAGTTTTCCCTCACTATAAAGATTATTTAGCTCATCAAACCCACCAACAAAATTATCATTAATAATTATCATAGGCACAGTTCTCCAATTATATTTGGACGAAATTTCCAACCTTTTTTCAATATCATTTGTTAAATCAATTTCATCAAATTGAATTCTTAAAGATTCTAGAAGAGCTTTTGCTGCTACACAGAATGGGCAATTTTTCGTTGAATATATAACTACAGACAAAATCTAAACCTTTATCCTCTTATTTTTATATACAATAGATAATACTAGATAATAAATGTTTAGTCCTATAAAATCTTGAATCAAATATATTTTTATGTCATTTATTTGATTTAGATCTGTAAAAAGAAAAGTTATCGTGAGATATATAAGAAAAATTATTACTGCAGAAATTAATCCATTTAGAATTCTCCCTAAATTATTTTTCTTAGAAATAACTAAATAAACACTTCCTAAACAAAATAATGAAATAAAGTAAGTCAGAATATTGGAAAAAAGTTCATTAAGGGAAAAAAAATTAAATCCAGAAAAATAATAAAGAATATTATATGACTGAAATGGGTAAGGGGAATGTAGGTAGAAAAGATAGGTGCAATAAGCACTTAGCAAAATGCCAAGTATATAATATATCAATAAAGTAAAAAAATTTAGAATTGTTCTAAACATATAAATAAAAAAAAGGTCGAACTATTTAGAGTTGGACCTTTTTTAATTAAAACTGATAAAAGCTTATTGGTTAACAGCTCTTCTGTGCTTAGATTGGTTTTCTGGTCTTCCAAAATCTAAACCAACTTTAGCTGCCCAGTTTTGATGTCCTGCAACATGTCCTGCATATCCAAGAGCTTTTTGAGGATCGTGAGCTGACTGAGCAGTATCAATACTAACCCTTCTAGCCCAATTTCTCATTGTTGAATTATGATTATCTGGCATAGTGCACCTCCTGATACATAAATTGTATCAAAAGGTCTTTTTAAATTCAACAAATAAGAAAATTAATCATTTTCAAGTATTTCTATGTCTGATTTTGGTGTAGCAATACAAAGAAGTATTTTATTTTCTTTAATATCTCCTTCAGTCAATGTATCTGGATCTGGTTCTTCAATATATTCAATTTCTCCACTTAATAGGGTAGCAATGCAAGTGGTGCACATACCTTGCATGCAGCTAAATGGTATATCAATACCACTATCATTAGCTTTACTTACAATAGATTCCCCATTTTCTATTTCAATTGTTTTTGACATATTTTTAAATGTAACTTTATATTTCATTTTAATTAGTTCCTTGGGATATTATAATCTTAAACCAAGTATATAATATATTTGTATGTTAGAAAGAATCAACAATAAAGTTCATTTAGATAAAGTTTCTTTAGAAGAAGTTGCGAAAGAATTTGGTACACCCTGTTATGTTTACAGTAAGAGTTCAATAACAACAGAGTTTCTAGATTATAAAGAAGCATTTTCTGAATGTGCTAATGTCAAAATTTGTTACTCTGTGAAAGCAAACTCGAATATAAATATATTAAAAACTTTTAAAGAATTGGGNGCAGGTTTTGATATTGTTTCACTAGGTGAGCTTGAGCGATTAAAATTAATCAATGCAGATCCAAAAAAAATAGTTTTTTCTGGAGTAGCAAAATCAGATGAAGAAATACTTGAATCTTTAAAATATGGAATTTTATTTTTTAATGTTGAGTCTCAAGATGAGCTAGAAAATATTAATTTATTAGCAGCCAAAATTAATAAAGTAGCAAATATTTCCTTAAGAGTTAATCCAGATATCGATCCTAAAACCCATCCATATATTTCTACTGGTTTAAAATCTAGCAAGTTTGGTATTGCTGTTGACCAGGCTTTAGAAATTTATAAANTTTCAAAGAATTTAAAAAATGTAAATCCAATTGGAATTGATGCACACATTGGTTCNCAAATATTAGATTTTCAACCTTTTAGTGATTCACTTGATAGGCTTGAGGAGCTGTTCAATAAACTGACAGAATTAAATATAAATATAGAATATATAGATATAGGAGGCGGTTTAGGAATTAAATATTCGGATGATGATATAATTCCGTCCAAAAAAGACTTTGCAAAAAAAATTGTGACCAAAATAAACAAACTTAAATGTGGACTAGTTTTAGAACCTGGGAGATCACTTGTTGGTAATTCTGGAGTGCTTCTTACATCTGTTGTTTATGAGAAAAATAATTATGGTAAGAATTTTTTGATCGTGGATGCNGGAATGAATGATATTTTAAGGCCTTCACTTTACAATGCTTATCATAAAATTGAGAAAGTATCCGATTCTACAGAGAATGAAAAGACATTTGACATTGTAGGTCCAATTTGTGAAACAGGTGATGTTCTTGGATGTGATGTTCAAATAAACAATGCAAAGAAAGGCGATATTTTAGTTATTAATTCTGCTGGNGCATANGGACATGTTATGTCTTCAAATTATAATTCTAAACCTAAAGCTCCTGAAGTTCTTATAGACGATGGAAAGGCAAAATTAATTAAAAAAAGAGAAACTATTGTGCAAATTTTAGAGAACGAGATAATTTTATGAAAGAGTCATTGTTAATATCAATTTTTACCAAAGGTGGTTTTTTTGTATTCCCAATACTATTTTGTTCTGTTATTGCACTTAGTATNTTTTTAAAGAGATTTTATTTATCGCGNATGGATAAAATTATTACAAAATCTTTTCTNCTGAAGTTGGAGACTTACCTTGATTCNGGAAATTATGACAATGCAATAGCATTTTGTGAAAAAGATAAAACTGTGTTCTCGCGCATCGTAGAACTTATAATTATTAATAGGAAAAAAGATAAGAGTTATATTGAATCGATTGTCGAGCAAGAAGCTAAAAAACAACTTTATAGCCTATCAAAATCTAATGAGATACTAGGGTCTCTAAGCAATATAAGCACCTTGCTAGGCTTATTGGGAACAATTTCTGGAATGATTACTGTATTTAGAGTCATTTCTACACAAACCGTGGTTGATCCCCCAAGCCTTGCAGGAGGAATATCTGAGGCTCTTTATACTACTGCCTTTGGACTTTTAGTAGCAATACCTTCATTTATTGGATATAAATTTCTTAACTCTCGTGTAAATGATATTGCCGTAGAACTTGAAGATAATTCTAAAAAAATCCTAGATAGAATTAAGGATTAATTTAAAATGAATTTTAGAAGAAATTTATTAAATCAAGAAACTAATCTGGATTTAACCCCTATTGTAGATGTGGTATTTAACTTGCTAATATTTTTTGCATTATCCTTAAATTTTAGTGATTTAACCTCAAGCTTAAATATAAAGCTACCCAAAGCTAAGAGTTCTGAAACTCTAACAGAGCTTCAAATAATTGTTAGCATTGAGAAGGGCAATAAGATTTACATTGATGACAAGTTATTCTTCTATGATCAAGTCAAAAACTATTTGATTAAACAGGATAAGAGTAAAACTGTTGTATTAAAAGCAGATGAAGTTATTGATCATGGATTTGTAGTTAAAGTTATGGATTTAATCAAATCATCGGGATTTGAAAAACTTGGAATAGCAGTAAAAAAATCAGAGTAGTCTTCAATAAGGGTATTAATAAAGTGAACAGCAAATTTATTGGATATATTTTCATAATTGGAACTGCATTTTTTACAGCTTTTTCTTATATTTTTGGAAAAAAAGTTTCAGAAAATCTGTTCCCTGAAGTGGTAGCTTTTTATTGGTTCTTAGGTGCTTTTATAGTTGCAGTTTTGAAAAGGATAATATTTACTGCCATCGGTACAAATTTTAGAGTTCCACTAAGAGATTTAGGAAAGTATAAAAAAATTATGATTATATCCTCAATAGTTACTGTTTTTGGTGCGGCAAGTTGGGTTATAGCTTTGAGGTTAATAGGTCCACCAGCCACATCATTCTTAATGAAATTTCAAGTTCTATTTTCAGTTATGTTGGGAGTTTTGTTTCTTGGTGAAAGATTGGGAAGGATGGAAACAGCAGGTATTGTTTTAACTATATTTGGTGGTGGTTTAATTACTTATGACTCTTCAGTTTTAGAAATTAAAGGTTCTATTTTTGCCATTTCTGCAGCTTTTTTTTACTCCATATTATTTATTTTGGTAAAGAGAATTGGAAAAGATTTAAATATGATGATGGTTGCAACTTTAAGATCAATGGGTGTTGTCATAATTGGCTTCATTTATTTATTTTTTTCAGGCAAGTTCCAAATTCCTACTTTATATGATTTTTCAATGATGCTTTTTGGTGGTACTTGTGGAGCCTACATAGGTAAGGCATTTCAGTTCCAAGCAATTAAACTAGTTGATGTTTCTAGAACAACAGCAATTACTCCATTGGAAGCAGTTTTTGTAGTTTATCTATCTTATATTTTTTTTGAAACAATACCCGAACCAATTAAATTATTTGGGGGCCTACTAATTATTTTAGGTGTATTTGTTTTACTNATTTTTAGAAAAGAAACAATAGATTAGCTATAAGTCNTTTTTAANTTTTTATCNTTATTGAATATCTCAAATCCTANATTAATAAGTCGAGTAATTATTTTTTGATATTTAATTTTATCGTAATTTAAAAGTTTGGGGAACATGCTAATTTCAGTGAATCCAGGTATTGAATTTATTTCGCTGAAATAAATCTTTCTAGTTTTATCTTTTTTGTTTNTCCCATAAAGAAAATCTATTCTTGCCATTCCCGNACATCCTAGAGCCTTATATGCAATTTCTGANAGTTGTTTTATTTCACTNAGTAACTTTTTATTTTTNTTGATTATTTTAGAAGGCACATTTAGNTCAGATTTNCCATCTATATATTTAGCATTATAATCATAGAACTCTGATGATGGCAAAACATCTCCAGGGGTAGAAATATGAAGCTTATCATTCCCTAAGATACTGACCTCAACTTCTATACAATCATTTATTGCTTCTTCAATAAAAACCTTATTAGAGAATTGGAAACATTTAGTTATTGTTCTTTTAAGTTGAGATTTTTCTTTNACTTTGAACACCCCTATACTAGAACCAAGATTGGCAGCTTTTACAAAACAGGGAAAACCTATATCTTTAATTTTAATTACATTTTCTTCATCGTTTTTTTTGATTTCAATAAAATTGGCAGTTCTAACTCCGTGAGATATTAGTATCTTTTTAGTGATAATTTTATCCATTGACATAGCTGAACTTAAAACATCACATCCTACAAANGGNACATCTAAAGTTTTAAGAAAACCTTGAATTGATCCATCTTCTCCACCGGTTCCATGAATAATTGGAAAAAATATATCAATTTTCATCTTATTTGTTTTTCNGTTNNTTTCTATCACAACATTATTTTNTTTATTCAAACTAAAAAAAACTTTGGATNTAATAGGTTTAAAAAAAAATTTGGAATCNTTNTCTTTTATATCACAGATTTGAAAATCACCATTTTTATTAAGATACAAACCCTGAATNTCAAAGATTTTTCTATCAATATTGTTCAAAATAGAATTAGCGGAAATTATAGATATTTCGTGTTCAACAGATACNCCACCAAAGAGAATACATATTTTTTTCTTNATCATTTAATCAATAATACTATTAAATTAATAAAATGTTTATTCTTTGCTATATTTTTGGTACAATTTATGAAGTTTTTTGCTTATAAAGAAAACCAGTCTATATGACATAGGGGGATAAACAATGTCTACAAAAGTAGTAATTAGTGAACCTTTACGTACGGCGATTGGAACTTTTGGAGGAGCTCTTCAAGATGTTTCAGCTGTAAAGTTAGGTGTAACTGTAGTAAAAGAAATTTTAAATAGGACAGGGATTGAGCCTACACAAATTGACGAATGCATAATGGGTAATATTCTTGGTGCAGGTCAAGGTCAAAACCCTGCAAGACAAGTAGCNTTAGGAGCGGGCTTAGATTACGATACACCATCATATTCTCTTAATAGAGTTTGTGCATCTGGTGTTCAATCTGTTGCTAATGCTGCTATGGCAATCAAGGCAGGAGATGCTGAATGTGTCCTTGCTGGTGGTATAGAAAATATGAACTTAGCTCCATTTATTTTGCCTAAAGCNAGATATGGTTATAGAATGGCACTAGAGGCTAGTGATCAAGTTCTTGATGGAATGGTATATGATGGACTTTGGGACATATTTAATAACTACCATATGGGAATGACAGCAGAAAACCTTGCTGAAAAATATAATATATCCAGAGAAGAGCAAGATAAGTTTGCTATTGAGAGCCAAGGAAAGGCTAAAAAAGCAATGAGACAAGGAGTATTTAAACCAGAGATTGTCCCNGTTGAACTTGCAAAAGGTGTATTTGATACTGATGAGCATCCTCGTGAGGTTTCAATGGCTGCACTGAGTAGGCTTAAGCCAGTATTTACTNCTGAAGGCTCAGTTACAGCTGGGAATGCTTCNGGTATTAATGATGGTGCTGCTGCAATGATAGTTTCTTCAGAAGAAAAAGCTAAAGAATTAGGCTTGAAACCTGTTGGTGAGGTCATATCTTATGCAGTTTCAGGTGTTGAACCTTCTGTTATGGGAATTGGTCCAGTACCAGCTATGAATAAAGCTTTAGCGAAAGCGGGGTTAACAATTGANGATATAGATTTAGTGGAATTGAATGAAGCATTTGCAGTCCAATCTCTTGCAGTTTTAAGTGATTTCCCTATACCNGCAGAGAAATTAAATGTAAACGGTGGAGCTGTTGCACTAGGTCATCCTATTGGTGCTTCTGGTTCAATTTTAATTGTAAAACTTTTACACGAAATGCAAAGAAGAAAAGTTAAAAGAGGCTTGGTTTCTTTATGTGTTGGTGGTGGACAAGGAATTGCAATGGTAATTGAAAATCCTAATGCATAATCTTTAATTTTTAAATTATCTGTAGTTGGTAAATTTATTACCAACTACAGATTTATTATAGTTCTACAATTTTTTCATTAATTTTTTTAAATATATTATCACTTACTAAACATTTTTGATTCTCAATTTCTATTTCTTCTCCATCNCTATTATATTCTCGGTTAATCAATCCAAGAGATACAAATTTATCATTTAAAGANAAACTCGAAGTAATTTTTCCNACAATNTTACCTTTAATAAATATTTCTGCATCAGGATTAATGGCCTGTTNTGAANGAATAACAGCAAGATTTCTTTTGACATTACCTTTATACCTTATCCTGGCAATNATCTCNTGGCCAATATAGCAACCTTTTGTAAAATTTAATGGAAACCATAAGTTAAGTTCTATTGGAATNCGATTTGAGTTTATTTCATTTGGATAGCTTGGTATTCCATTTGATGCNTTCCAAAAATTATATTTAACAATGTCATCTTCACTNTCTTTATAATCATTATCAAGAATATTAATTATTAGATCTTCCTCTCCAATATTTGGGGAGTTAAATGAAAAAACAGATCTTTTATTNTGTTCTTTACTGATAATACAATTTTCTTTTAGTTTTTTNATTTCAACTCTATATGATAATTTATATTTATTTACATAATCAACNAATTCATCTACTTCATTATCAGNTACTAAAATTANGGATGTTTCTTGCTCAACTCTATAAAAAATAATATCAAATAATATTTTTCCTTTGTTGTTTAAAATTAAATTTCTAGTACTTTCATTAATATTTCCATTTNAATTGGTTGATATTCCATTTAAAAACTTTAAATGGTCTTTNCCTGAGAACATTAATATTTTTTTATTCAAAGGAATATAAAAATCTTTACTTATAAAGTCATTAAATGATTCAATTTTCATGTTATCATCTTATCTGGTTTTAATAATCATTCCATCAAATAATGGAAATTTTAGGTTAATCTTATAAATATTACAAATGGTGAATTAGTGGAAGCAAAAAAGAAAGTANTAATAATAGGTTCTGGTCCTGCAGGACTAACAGCTGCAATTTATTGTGCTAGGGCAAATTTAAAACCCATGGTATTTGAAGGTTTTCAAGCTGGTGGCCAATTAACCATGACAACTGATGTAGAAAATTTTCCTGGTTTTCCAGATGGAGTTATGGGTCCTGATTTAATGGATATGCTAAGAGCACAAGCTACGAAATTTGGTGCTGAGTGTATACAAAAAAATGTAGATTCTATAGATACATCTAGTTACCCATATAAAGTATTAGTAAATAAAGATTCTTTTACTACTGATTCAATCATTATAGCAACTGGCGCTTCCGCAAAACTTTTAGATATAAATGGAGAAGAACTTTTGATGGGCAGGGGCTTGTCAACCTGTGCTACATGTGATGGTTTTTTCTATAAGGATAAAAATATTCATGTGATTGGTGGCGGTGATAGTGCAATGGAAGAGGCTATTTATCTGACTAAATTCGCAAATAAAGTAACTATTATTCATCGAAGAGACCAGTTGAGAGCNTCAAAAATAATGTCAGATAGAGCTATGGCTAATAAAAAAATTGATTTTCTGCTTAATACTTACCCAACTGAATTTATTGGAGATGAAAATGGAAATCTTTCTGCAATAAAGATTNTAAGTTCAATCAATTCTGAGACTTCTGAAATTGAGTCAGATGGTGTATTTATTGCCATAGGACATAATCCTAACACCTCACTTTTTAAAGGAGTTATTGATATGGATGAAAATGGATATATTAAGACTCTCGGGAAGTCATCAAAAACAAANCTTAAGGCAATTTTTGCTTGCGGTGATGTTCAAGATAGNNTCTATAGGCAAGCTATTACAGCNGCAGGATCTGGNTGTATGGCTGCNATAGATGCTGAAAGATATCTTGAGGAGAATAATTTAGAATGAAATATAGAAGTTTCCCAAATAATAATGATTTAAAGGTATCTGAAGTAGGGTTTGGTGTTTGGTCTGTTGCCACAAAATGGTGGGGAGTAGANGATGAAGAACTTGCNATAAAATTATTACGATATTCTGTGGATAAGGGAATTAATTTTTTTGATACAGCTGATGTTTACGGGAATGGATATGGAGAGGAACTACTTTATAAAGCATTTGAAAAGAACAGAAAAGATNTAATTATTGCTACAAAATTTGGTTATGATATTTATAGTAATAGTGGAGAAAGAAAAGGCCACAAGGAACTACCTCAGAAATTTTCAAGAGAAAANATAAGATTTTCATGTGAACAAAGTNTAAAGAGATTAAAAACTGATTACATAGACATTTATCAAATGCATAATCCCAGATTTGATTTTATTAACAATGAAGAAGTTATTGATACACTTAACGAACTCAAGAAAGAAGGAAAAATAAGATCATGGGGTATGGCTTTAGGTCCTGATATTGGATGGCTTGATGAGGGAATTGCTTCCATTGCTCAAAACCCTGGTGCTATTCAAATCATATACAATTTGCTTGAACAAGAACCATCTAAAACATTATTAAAANAGCCAAACAAGAATATTGGATTTATNGCCCGAGTNCCTCATGCTTCAGGAATTCTTGATGGGTCCTTTACTAAAGAAAAAGTTTACGATAAAGATGATCATAGAAGTCATAGAAAGCATCAATGGATGCATAATGGCCTGAAAGCTAAAGATGATTTGGANTTTTTATTTAATGATAAAGATAGGACAATAGGACAGACTGCAATTTTATTTTCTCTATCAGAGGAGAAGATATGCACTGTTCTGCCTAATTTTACTAATNATTCAGAAATTGANGAATATTCTGAATGTAGTTCCTTAGAGCCATTGAGCNCAGAAGAAATAAAAACTATTCACAAATTNTGGGANGAGTCGCATTGTAAATTATTAGATCAACCTTTTTCTGACTCTAACACTAAACCGACACCTAAATGATTTTCTTCTTTAGAGCTTTTCTNAAGAGAATAATTCCTATTAAAAAAACAGAGAATGCTCTTAATAGTCCTGAAAGTGCAGCTCCATCATGGTTAAAATTTATTACTAAAGGATATAGGGTGGCTATATATATNACAGAAACAAAAGAACTAATTATCAACAAGTATCTTGGTTTTCCAAGTGCTAAGATAGCCGGAGTTATCCAATATGAGATATTATTGATTAAAGATGCAATAACTAGCAGGCTTAAAGCAGTGTGAGCCTCTATATATTTTATTCCAAANAATAATGTAATTATTTCTTCTGANAAGATAAATAAAACTGCNCCTANTGCTAGGGATATTAATCCTAAAATTTTTGTAGATCTAGCGATTAGTTTTATTAAATCATTTAATCTTCCTTTATTTACCAAGCTAATAAA
This sequence comes from bacterium, assembly GCA_002701605.2. Taxonomy (GTDB): domain Bacteria; phylum Desulfobacterota_D; class UBA1144; order UBA1144; family UBA1144; genus TMED126. The sequence continues at coordinate 29,954 of NZWF02000007.1, read as the reverse complement.
CTCNGGGTATGCAATATCAAGCAATGGATCCATTATTCTACGAATAATCTTGACAATACTTCTTGCTGCCTTAAAAAGGCCAGCATAGAAAGGACCAANAATGTATCCAACCAAGAGCACTCCTAGGTTTTTTTCATTAGCCAAATTTATTATATTCGAAAAATGTGTTGAAAATACATATGNCATAAATTTCGATGGGTATTTTTTATTTATAAAATCTATAGGCATGTTTGAATTTCGCATTAACCCTACTAATGAGTAAATTTTAATCCCAAAACTCAATAAAATAGATAATCCCATCGCAGTTATTATTAATGTTANNTCATCACTAAANCTTAAAGCTATGAACACTAATAATAATCTTATAAAGTTGGATGTAACATTNTTGAATAATATTCTTTTGTAATCATTAAAAGTTCTTAAAATACCATCGATTACTTCGTTTGCTGTAAATACAACATAAAANAATGAATAAATTATAATAATTTTTGTTATATCAATTTGATAGTTAAAAATTGAATTTGAATATTGATATGNAAAGAAACAAATAATAAAACATGCAAAAGCAGAGGATTTAATAGCTAAAGNAATACTATTTAAGATGAGGTTNGCACTTGCTTCTTTATCTTGTTTAACATCACNTANGAATTTTGTTGTAGCCTCCCAAATACGTAGGCTTAAAACTATATTTAAAACCTCTACGAAAGCTATTGCAATTGAAAGTATTCCAAATTTTTCTACACCTAATTCTCTAGCTAATATGAAAATTGTTAATGCAGATGCTATTCCAGACAAAACTTTTGTTAATCCAAGAATTTTGAAATTTTTAATGATCCTTTTTTGTATCTCTAATATTCCCATATGTTTATTCATTATTTTATATTAGAATTTAATAGATAACTCTAATTTTTTAATATAAGTAATGTAGGTTATATTTAAGCTTCAATTATGAAAAAAATTATTATTACAGGTGCAGCAGGTTTTATTGGTTTCCATACTGCAAAGCTATATATAAATAAGGGCTATTTTGTTTTAGGAATTGATAATTTGAATGACAGCTATGATTACAAGATTAAGAAATTTAGAATAAAAGAACTTCAAAAGTTTGAAAGTTTTCTATTCAAGAAAGTTGATATTTCGAATAAAGATAAATTAAGTAAAGAGCTCGCAGCCTTTTCAAAAGATAGCATACCTAAAGCCATTATTAACCTTGCAGCAAGAACAGGCGTAAGAAAGTCTACAGAAAATCCAAATGTTTACTATATGACAAATGTGATTGGAGCTCTAAATATTGCTGAACTTGTAGACAAATATAAAATTAAAAATTTAATTCATGCATCAACATCAAGTGTTTATGGAGATTCGAAAGAAAAAAAATTTACTTTAAATTCAGAGACTAGTAAACCTATTTCTAATTATGCAGCTTCAAAAAAATCCTCCGAGGTTCTTCTTTATGCTTTTTCAAGGCTAAATAATATTAATGTCACAGTTTTAAGATTTTTTACTGTTTATGGACCGATGGGAAGACCTGATATGAGTCCTTTTATATTTATTGAATCTAATATAAGAAGGAAAAAAATTAGTCTTTTTGGAAATGGTCTTCAAAAAAGAGACTTCACATATGTTGATGATATTGTCTCTGGAATATTTAAATCAACCAAACTAAAAGGGTTTAATATTTTGAATTTAGGAAATAATAACCCTATTTCAATTAAATATTTATTATCCTTGGTTGAAAAGAATACTAAAAAGAAGAATATAATTAAAGAGAAGTCGCCTCTACCTGAGGATGTCTTTTATACATCAGCTGATATTTCAAAAACTAAAAAACTCCTCAATTGGAGTCCAACTACAAATATTTCTGAAGGTATTAAAAAAACTTATAATTGGCATATTGAGAATATAAAATGGATAAAAAATATAAAAATTTAGCAATTGAGCTTTCAAAGATTTCAAATTATTTTGGTCAACGATATGATCTAATTCAAGCCGCGGGTGGTAATTCATCAATAAAGCATGGAAGCAAAATGTTAATTAAATCTAGTGGGTATTCTATGGCTGAGTTGAGCCAAAACAATGGACATTCNTTAGTCGATAATTCAAAATTAATAAATTACCTTCTTGANATTGGCAATAGTAAAATTACAAAAAAAGATGAAAATAATTCATTNAANAAGTTAAAACNATCTCTTATANAGGGTGGTAATCCGTCAATTGAGACNTTNGCTCATTCGCTTTTAAAAAAGTATTGCATCCACTTGCACCCAATTGGTTCAAATATTNTAACTGTACAAAAAAATTCTAAATCGNTGATTCAGAAATTATTTGAGAGTGAAATTAATCATAAGGAAATACATTATATAGAATATAAAACACCTGGNGTATCGCTTGCTCAAGCGATACTAAAAAGNATTAAAGGTGAATATCCTATTAAAAATGATTGTACCTTTATTCTTGAAAATCATGGAATTATTGCAACTTCTAATGATATAACTAAATTANTTGAAATGACTGAAAAAGTTGCTGACAAGATAGAGAAATATTTAAAACTAGATTTTACCCATTATAAAAATACAACTCTAATATACAACCACTTATGTTCAATTGGCTATGATGGGCTATCTGTTTTACTTTGCGAAGATCAAACTATTTATAAATTTTTGAAAAAATTTAACAATAAGATTCCTAATAGGCCCTTAAATCCTGATAATTTATTATATTGTGGTGTTTCTCCTTTGAGTATCAATAGNAATATAAAAACTAGTTTAAAGAATTATATAAAAAAATTTAAAGAGTATCCAAGAACAATTCAATTTAACAATAAAGTATATTTTGTGGCACCAAATATTCTGAAAGCAAAAGAAGTCGAGGATGTTTTTAAATCACANCTATATTTATATTCTAACAATGAAAAGAAAAGGTCACTTTCAGATAAAGATATTCAAAGATTAGAGTCTTATAATCCACAAAAAAATAGACTAAGATTCTGGTTTGACTATGAAGGTAAAAAGTAAGAAATTATTTTTCTAGTTTTTGAAATTAAAAAATAAATGATATCTTGAACCAGTTTTGGAAGGGAAACNATTATATTTAACAAAGTACTTTTTTGACCNCCAAGACTTACAGCTTTNTGTATTGCTTTAAATTTTTTGTATGTTTCTCCATTATATTCTAGCTTAATAAATTCTTCTTCTTTCTGATAATTATGTATTTCCAACTTNGGTTCATAATTTTTTATCTTCTCACCAAAGCTTTTACACAGTTTACATTCTTTATCTATGTATAATTTCATAAATTTAAATTATATTTCATATTTTATTAAATTTTTAGCTTTTAAAATTTTATCATTAATAAATTTCCTAAGTATTTCTTCTATTTCAGAAGCTTTTTGACAATCCAAACAAATATTAACTATTTCTTTACANTCAATAGAAGATAGTTCATTCATTGCACTNTTTATAATTGGTATTGAATGTGAATTCATGCTTAATTCATTAAATCCCAACCCTATAAACAAAGGCAGGCTTAAAATATCACTCGCCATTTCACCACATATTGAAATATATTTTTGATTNCCTACATTATCTTTAATCTGTTTNATTGTTTTAATAACAGATGGTTGATAGTAGCTCATTAAATCTCTCAGATTTTCATTCGTTCTATCTGCTGCAAGTATATATTGAAGTAAGTCATTAGTTCCAATACTAATAAAGTCGACATGATTGCTAATTTCATNAGCAAGAATAGCAGCTGATGGGGTNTCAATAACAACACCTACTGTATAAAAATTACTGACCATAAAATCTTTATTTGTTTGATCAATGATTTCATTAGCCTTGTTGATTTCATCTATATTAGATATCATTGGTAGNAATATTCTTATTCTTTTTTCTTNTTCAGCACAAACCCTGAAGATTGCTCTTAGTTGCCTTTCAAAGATTTCTATATTTGCGAGAGAGTATCTTATTCCTCTTAATCCAAGTGCAGGATTAGATTCCTCAATATTAAGGTTTTTGACTTTATCACCACCAATNTCCAAAGTTCTAATAGTCGCCTCATTAAATTGATTAGTGTTTAAAAGTTTCTTATAATCCTCAAATTGTTCATCCTCGGTAGGAAATCTATCTTTACTTGTGAAAAGNAATTCAGTTCTATACATCCCAATACCTTCAGCACCATATCTAATAGCTGAATTNAATTCAGATGTAATTTCAATATTTGCTTTGACTGAAACACGAACACCATCATTTGTNTGTCCATTCAACTTNGAAAATTCTAATAAATTCTCCTCTAGCAGTAAATATTCATTCCTCAATGATTCCATTTGGACTTTTTGCTCTTTATTTGTTTTCCAAGTTACAATTCCTTTGTAGCCATCAACATATGCTCTTTGTCCAGGCTTTAATGTATGGCTAATGTCATGTAATGACATGATAGCAGGTATGCTAAGTGACCTTGCAATAATTGCAGTATGAGANGTAGTACCTCCTAAATCAGTAAGAATTCCTTTAACNTTATCACTTTGACAATACTTTAATGTATCAATTGGTGAGAGATCATGTGCAACCAAGATNGAGTTATTTTTAATTTCAAGTGAATGGTCATTTGCACCNCTTAAATTTTTTACTATCCTTTCACCTATATAATAAAAATCTGCTAANCTCTCCTGCATGTAAATATCTTTTATATTTGCAAAATTTNTACTCTTGCTTGTAAGCACATCATTTAGTGCCCATTCAGCATTAATTGAATCATTTTTAATCTTTTGAATAACTTCTGAAGCAAGTATTTCATCTTCTAAGATTAGGATATTGAAATCCAAAATATCAATATGCTCACTTTTAAGTCCATAGTCAGAATTGTGCTTTAAATTACTTACTTCATCAATTGATTTTTCAACTGCANCNTGTAGNCTACTAATTTCATTGAATATTTCATTCTTCTTTATTTTTCTTTTTTCAACTATTGTTCTTGCTTGATTTAACAGTACTATCGAGCCGTAACAAAACCCATGAGAAACNGCAATTCCCTTTTTTTCTATGCTCATTCGATTTCACCAAATTTATCGTTAATAATTCTTTCTATCGAGCTTATAGCCTCTTTACAGTCCGNTCCGGCNGCTTCGATTTCAATNGTTGTACCACAACTNGCTGCTAAAGATAAAATGCCGAGAATGCTTTTTGCATTTGCCCTTATTCCATTACAATTGACAAATATTTCTGATTCAAACTTATTAGTAACCTGAACTAGCTTTGATGAGGCTCTCGCATGNAGACCAAGCTTATTTATTATTTTGAATTTTTTAATCATTTATTTTTTAATTATAGCACTGCGAACTTTTATTATCATTTGAAATTTATCAGTTTCTACACTAATTAGAAACGGGATACTTTGATTAGNTAATTTTCTATAATCAGAATATTCAATGATAGCAGATCTTTCACCACTCATGAGAACTTTAACTAAATCCATATTTTCATTTAATTGAGAGACTATATTTGCATCNATTAAGCTTATTCCGTTTAATGCATTNTTTTCAATTTTTATAAACTCCATATTATTAAAAGGTATTCCTCTTAAAATATTTGTTAATTCTGAAGTTTTGATAGGTAGATTTAATCTCTTTGTGAATATTCTTAAATTAAGATTGTCTTCTGTTCTTTTTTTATCATCTTTGAATAACCTTTTTAATTTTGCATTTTTTCCATCNGAAAAAAATTCTGCTAATTTAANTTTTAATTTATATATTTTTATTTTAATTAGATTCTTATTAGATATTTTAAATTTTTGTTCAAATTCATAACTCTTCCCATCAGTAAAGATATATGTCACATTTGTTTTTAGCTCNAAGTTATTTAGCGAAATCTCTTTATTTACGAAAAAAGAAATTAATTCACTTTTTAAAAGTGTTCTTGGATTTAAGAATTTTTTGAATTCTGAAGCAACACTAATTGATGTGAATATTAAAAAAATTAAAAAAATTTTCTTCATAGTTATATTAAATTTTATACTATAAAATAAAAAAATTTGAATCTTATGTTAATTTTGTTTTAATACAATAAATGNAAAAGTTATTAAATAAGCTAGGGACAGATGAAAGAATCAATATTAGNGAGGCAAAATATATTCTTGAAAATTTGTCTACTTTAGAGATAGGACGTTTTGCTACCTTTAGGAAGAGCATAATTGATTCCTCTAGGCATGTTTCATTTGTAGTAGATACNAATCCTAATTATACNAATGTTTGTGAAACTGAGTGCCTNTTTTGTGCTTTTTGGAGAAAAGAGGGTATAAATGATGCCTATACATTGGAAATTGATAAGATTATAGAGATTTTAAAAACCTCATATCATAATGGTGCAACTACTGTNTTATTACAAGGGGGTCATAATCCCAAATTAAAGATAGATTATTATGTTGAAATTATAAAGAGGGCCATTAATGAAGTACCAGGAATACACCTGCATGCTTTTTCAGCTCCCGAAATAGCTTCCGTTGCNAAGTATTCAGAAATGTCTACATTTGANGTTCTTAAGACTTTCTGGGAAGCAGGATTAAGGACNATTCCAGGTGGTGGGGCTGAAGTANTATCAAACAGTGTGAGAAAGAAAATAAGTCCACTNAAAATTAATGCGGACGAATGGTTAAAAATTACAAAAGAAGCTCATCTTATGGGNTTTAAGACTACTGCTACTATGATGTTTGGACATGCAGANGANGATGATGANATATTAGAGCATCTTGGAAAAATTCGAGATCTTCAAGATTTAACTGGAAATTTCCTCTCATTCATACCGTGGACATTTAANCCCGAAAATACTTTTATGAAAAAAACAATATCATCTGAAATTGGAGGTGATAGATATCTTAGAGTTCTTGGCTTATCAAGAATTTTNCTAGATAACTTCAAATATATCCAAGGGTCATGGTTTACACAAGGATTTAAAGTCGGAGGACTTTCNCTCCATTTTGGNGCAAATGATGTAGGTGGAACCTTATTNCAAGAAAATGTATTAAAATCTGCAAATAACCCNTATAAAGCTGGTATTGATGAAATTGTGCATATTNTAAAGTCTGAAGGTTTTACCCCTGTACAACGCAGCACTTTTTACAAGGAAATAAAAAAGTATTAATCATTTTTATTTACATTAGACAAGAATTCATTTATTTCTGCTTTGTGAGCTGATTCGTCTTTGCTCCAANAGCTAATTTTATAAAACATTTGATAAACAAATTCTCTTACTTTTTCATTTTTTAAGTTTAAATCTTCATTAATTGAAAATTCATTATTAAATTTATTAAAGAAATAGGCCTCCTCTAACTGATTAGATATGCTTTCGGAGCTTTTGTATTTGATACAACAGAAGGANTCGCTTAATTTTTTGGAAAAAATTTCTCCCAATTTTAAATTTAATCCTATNGCAGAAAGAATTGAATTATATATAAATCTCTCTATTTCNATGTTTTTAACATTTTCAGTGAGATATTTAGTTATTATTACATCAGGTAANACAACTTTATCTTCATAAAAGANTCTAGGAATATCCTTATTTAAAAAGAATTCATTGCTAAANTTTGCNATTTTTACTTTATTATCGAAAATAATAGCTAGTTCATCCCATATTCTTNTCTTTAAAGTCTCTATATTATTATNCATTTTAGAACTCATGTCGTTTGAATTAAGAATACATTATATGTAAAATAGTTAGAGTTTTTTTAAGGATGTAAGAGATATGGATTTTGTAANATTAGAAAAAAAATTACTAGAGGATGGTCAAGGAATAACTTTCGATGAAGCACTTGAACTTACTGAGACTCCAAAGGAGAAACTTCTCGAATTAACAAGTTTGGCTAGAAAAGTAACAGTTAAATATAAAGGTGATGGGGTTTTTTTAAGATCTATCATATCTGCTAAAACGGGAGATTGTTCTGANGATTGTTCTTTTTGTTCACAATCTGTGCATTTTTCATCTCCGATATCTAAGCATTCATTATTAGATCCTGAGGAAGTACTTCAGGCTGCTATTCAGTCAGAAAAGATTGGTGCTTTTGACTTTTGTATTGTTATTGCAGTTAAGGGACCAAATAAGAGCCAATTTAAAAAAGTAATAGAATCAATTAATTTGATTAAAGAGAACACTAAGCTTGAGATAGGTTGCTCTTTAGGTAGTTTAACAAGGGATCAAGCATTTGCATTGGCTGAAGCAGGTGTTTGGAGATACAATCACAATCTTGAAGCTTGTAGAGAATATTTTCATAAAGTNTGTACAACCCATACTTATGATGATAGATTNGAAACTGCAAAATTAGTTAAAGAATCTGGGATGGAGCTATGCTGTGGTGGTATAATGGGTCTGGGAGAATCNCCAGAGCAAAGATTACAGTTAGCATATGAAATTAAAGAGCTAGATCCACATACTGTTCCTATGAACTTTTTGAATCCAAGACCTGGTACACCNTTAGGTCATTTAAAACCGCTTCCAAGCCTAGAAGCAATCAAAACAATTGCAATCTTTAGATTGATAATGCCAGATAAGGTTTTAATGTCAGGTGGAGGAAGAGAGGTTACTTTGAGAGATTTACAATCAATGGGAATAATGGCTGGCTCCAATGGAATGATTATTGGNAATTATCTGACTACTGTTGGCAGACCTCCTGAGGATGATATTAAAATGATAGAAGATCTTCAGATGCCAATAAGAGATAGGTATAAGTAAGATAATAAATGTCTTCAAATTCTAAAATAAAAGAGTACGACCTAGAATATATATGGCATCCATTTACTCAGATGAAAGAGTATAAGGAAGAGGACCCTCTAGTAATAGAGGATGCTGATGGAGTTTATTTAATTGATTCTGAAGGTAACAAATACATAGATGGTGTCTCTTCACTATGGGTCAATATTCATGGNCATAAAGCAGAAAAAATAAATAATGCTATAAAGAAACAAGTAGATAAGATTGCACATTCAACNCTTCTTGGTATAACAAATCCATCTGCATCAATTCTGGCAAAAAAATTAATTGATATTTCACCAACTGGTTTGAAAAAAGTTTTTTATTCTGGTGATGGAGCAAGTGCTGTTGAGGTTGGCTTAAAGATGGCATTNCAATATTGGCTANTGAAAGGAAAGCCTAATAAGAATAAATTTGTTTGTTTAAAAGATGGTTATCATGGTGATACTTTGGGTGCCGTATCAGTTGGAGGAATTGATCTCTTTCATTCAACATTTAAACCTCTTTTATTTGAAAGTTTTAAAATTAATTCATATGATTCAACAGAAAAAATGATTGATGAATTAGAGCTAATCTTAAAAAATAAACATGAGGAAATAGCAGGTTTTATTTTAGAGCCCTATGTCCAAGCAGCTGGAGGAATGAAAGTTGCGGATGATGGTTATCTGTCCACTGTGAGAAGCCTTTGTGATAAGTATGATGTTTTATTAATATTAGATGAAGTTGCTACAGGCTTTGGAAGAACTGGAAAAATGTTTGCTTGCGAGCATGATGCAATTACTCCAGATATGTTAATTTTAGGCAAAGGTTTGACTGGNGGATATTTACCTTTATCAGCAACAATAACAACAAATGAAATTTTTGAAACTTTTCTTGGAGACTATGAAGAGTTAAAGGCATTCTTCCANGGGCACAGTTACTCTGGTAANCCATTATCTTGTGCTGCTGCAATAGCTAATATAGAAATTTTTGAAGAAGAAAAAACATTAGAAAGCCTTAAAGAAAAAATTGCAATATTTGAAGATGAACTTAAGGAGTTCAAAGGTCTATCTAATGTGGCATCAATAAGAAANAANGGCTTAATGGCCGGTATAGATTTAAAGCTTAATGTTGATGAGGGTGTATCTTATTCAATTGGAGATAGAATTGGAAAAAAAGTCTGTGAAAATGCTATGAAAGATGGTGTCTTAATAAGGCCTCTTGGGGATACTATTGTTTTAATGCCGCCAATTTCTATTAAGCCAGATGAATTAAAGAAACTAACCAGAACAGTTTACAAATCAATTAAAGAAATAACAGAGAAAGATGATTAATAATTTTCAAAATTGGATTGCTGATCAGATAAAAGGCATAAAATCTAAAAATCAACATAGAATACTAACACAAATTGATTCTGGTATGGGTCCAGAAATAATTATAGATGGAAAGAAATTTATTCAGTTTGCTTCAAATAATTATCTTGGCCTAACTATGAATAAAAAAGTTATAAATTCTTCAAAAAAAATTCTTGAAAGGTATGGAACCGGAACAGGTGGCTCTAGGCTTGTAACAGGAACTTCAAATTTACATTATGAATTAGAAAAAATAATAGCTGATTTTAAAAACACTGAGTCATCTCTAGTTTTTAGTTCAGGCTATTTAGCCAACATTGGAACTATTTCTGCCATTATGGGTTCAAAAGATATAATTTTCAGTGATGAGCTAAATCATGCATCTTTAATTGATGGAGCTAGAATATCAAAAGCACAAATTGTTATATATAAACATTGTGATATGAAAGATTTAGAAAAAAAATTAAAGTTAGTTTCTAGAAAGAATATTAGGAAAATGATTCTTACGGACAGTGTTTTTAGTATGGATGGGGATATCGCCCCCTTAGATGAAATAGTCTTTTTATCAGCAAAATATGATTGTATAACAATGATTGATGAAGCTCATGCAACAGGTGTATTAGGAAAAAAGGGAAGTGGGGCTTCAGAAATGTTTGGAGTTGAAAAGAAAATAGATATTTGCATGGGAACCTTATCTAAAGCTGTTGGATCAGTTGGAGGATATATTGCAGGTTCTAAAAAATTAATTGATTTCTTGAAGAATAAAGCGAGAACATTTATATTTGACACTTCTTTGCCTGCTCCTGCTCTAAAAGCTTCCATGGATGCTATTGATATTATACAAAATTCTGATGGACCTAGAAAAAATTTACAAAAAAACATATTGAACCTAACCGAGTTTCTTGTAAAAGAGAAATTTAATTTTTACAAAAATGATACACCAATAATTCCTATAATATTTGGAAGCGAGTTGAAAACTTTGAAATTTTCAAAGATGATTAAAGAAAGTGGTATTTATATACCTGCTGTTAGGCCTCCTTCAGTTCCTATAGGATTGTCACGGATTAGAATAACCTTAATGGCTAATCATTCACAAAAACACATGGAAAAATTAAAAAGAGTTCTTAAAAAAATAAAGAAATTTAATTAGTTTGACTATTAGTAAATAATTTTTTGAAGGGTAAAATTTTAAATATCATAAGTGAAGTTGTAATGAGTAAAGAAGAAAACTTTGAAATTTTTTGGAAACTTCTTCTGGGTAGAAGAATAAATAAAAAAAAAGCAAAAGAAGTTTATTTAAAGATTAAAACAGATCTCACCCCTGAATTACTTGCAGAAAGGTTCAATAGGCTTTATTTATTAACTAATGAAGAAAAATATGTTCCTCACCCAGAGAGGTGGCTTAGGAATGAGAGATGGAATGATGAACTCGATGAATCAAAAATTGAAAAAAAAATATACCGAGATAAAGAAGGGTTCATTATATCAGAAGAGGAATGGAAAAAACAAAATAGATAATGTTATTGGGTATAAAAATTGAAAAAAGTTATTTTTCTTCTTCTTGATGGAGCGCGTTGTGATATTTTAAATACTTTGTTGACCCAAGATGAGCTCCCAAACCTTAAGGGTTTGATATCGAATGGTTCATATGTAGAGGCCACTTCTGTTTTTCCATCAACTACTGGACCCGCATATTCTCCATTTTTGATTGGAAGGTTTCCAGGACATGTTAATCTTCCAGGTATAAGATGGTTTAATAAAAGCTCTTACTCTCGAAACAAGTTTGGTTATGAAAGCCATAGAAGTTATGTTGGATTAGAAAGTAAGTTTTTTAACCAAGATTTAAAGAAAGCATATAAGACTATCTTTGAGTTAATACCAAATTCTGTTTCAATCTTTAATGAGATGACTAGGGGTTTGAAAGCTTATAGAGATCTTACAAAATATTCTAAAATCTTTTATAAATTATCATCTCATTTTACAGGCTCTTCATCTATAGATAAGGCAGCATTTAATAAATTAGAAAAAAGTTTAAAACGAAATAATATATTTCATTTTTGTTGTCTTTATGGAATTGACTCTAAATCTCATCTTGTTGGGTCTGATTCAGCTGAAGTTGTTAAGCTTTATAAAGAATTTGATACCTCATTAGGTAAATTAATAGCTAATTTAAAATTAAATAAAAGTTATGATGATACATTAATATTGATTTCAAGCGATCATGGCCATAGTAATACATCTAAACATTTTGATCTAGTTAATTTTATCCAGAGTAAAGGAAAAAGTGTGTTTCATTACCCTATGATTCATCAAAAGATTTACAAAGATTTTGATGCTGCAGTAATGGTTTCAGGAAATTCAATGGCACATATATATTTAAAAAATGGAGATTCATGGAGCCATCCTTATGTCCAAAATGACCATAATAATATAATTAATGGCTTGCTTCTTCATGATGCAATTGACATAGTTTTATCTAAGAATTTAAAAGGAGGAGTAAATATTATAAGTAGAAATGGAAAGGCTATTGTAAAAGACCAAGAGAGTTCCATTTATTATCAACCATTAGAAAATGACCCCTTTAATTATTCATTACCTGAAGGGCACTATACATATAATGATATTTTGGAAAGAACTTTTAATACTACTTATCCAGATTCTTTAACACAAATATTGCAGTTATTTAATTCAAATAGATGCGGAGATATTGTAGTAAGCGCATCTAACGGTTGGGATTTAAGAGATAAATTTGAGTACCCAGAGCATAAATCTTCACATGGCTCACTAATGGCTCAACACATGAAAGTTCCGTTAATCTCTAATAGGAAAATAACTTCAAAAGCCATAGCAAGAACAGTTGATGTATTTCCAACAATTCTAGATTTTTTAAATATTTCCGCTGTTAATAAAATTGATGGTCAATCTTTAAACATTTATTGAATCTTGTTTTTTCAAAAGCTTCTTTATGTCTATATATATTTCATCCTCTTTTGCTTTTAAGGCTGCACTTAATTCTTTCACTATCCTATTAAATGCAGTTTCAAGGATCTTTTGTTCCCCAAAAGATAAATCTTTTTTTTGTGATATATCATTTATCTCTCTAAAAACTTCACCTGCCATAATTATATTTCCACTCTTCAATTTCTCTGTATAGTTTCTATATCTCTTGTTCCAACTCAAATTATCTTCTGTTTTAAATTTTGTTTTTCCTTTGATTAACGACCATAAAGTCTTTAGTTCATTTTTTTTTGCGATTGGCCTCAAACCTCTTGCCTGGACAGATCCTTCAGGAATCATTACTGTTATATCACTATCAACAACTTGTAAAATTAAAAGTTTAAGAGTTTGATCTCCAATACTTTTTTCTTCAATTGAAACTACTTTTACTAAACCATGAGAAGGATAGACTGCATTATCACCTACTTTAAACACACTATTATTATCACACATTGTATAATTGATTCAATTCCTTTGAATTGACTTGAAGATAATTTATGTTTTATATTCAATAAATGACTGTTGAAAACCTGTTAATAAAGTTTAGTGAATCAATGAAGATAGAAGGTTTGTCTTCAACAACAATGGAAGCTTATCTATCAGATGTAAGGAAATATTTTGTTGATAAACAAATCACTGAATCTCAAATTAAAATTTTCTTTAGTGAGGATTCAATAATTAATTATTTTGAAAATTTAATATTTAAACAAGATTCTAAAAATAATATGGTGTACAAGAAAACTTATTTAAATAAAAAGTTTTCATCTTTTTCAAAATTTCTTTTTTATCTTACTGACCAAAAAATTATTTCTTCTAATTTTCTAGAAAAATATGATAGAAAAATTCTATTTGGTTCATTAGATAATGACAATAAAAAAATAAAGTATTTAGATCAGAAAACATTATTTAAATTTACAGATTCGCTAATTAAACATTTTGATAATAATAAGTCCAATTTTTATGAGATTAAAAAATCTATAATGATTCTTGTATTAATTTTCACGGGTTTAAGAGTTTCTGAGCTGGTAAATATTAAATTAGATTCTGTTGATTTAAGTAATCTTGTAATTAGAGATATTAAAAGAAAAGGGGGTACACTTGGCGATGTTGTTCCTATAGACAAAGAATTTCTTAAGAATTATTTAAGCGAATATATTTACATGCTAAATTCAAATAAAATTGAATCCCTTTGGCTTTTCCCTATTAGAAATGGAAAGAGAACTTCAAGCCAATTATTTTATAATTATATAATTGATCTATCTCAAAAAGCCCTTGGATTTAAAGTTCACCCTCATATGATTCGTCATTCTTTTGCAACTGCATTATTATCCAATGGAGCTTCAACAGCTGAGGTTAGAGATATGTTAGGCCATAAAACTATTCTATCAACAGAGAGATATGAACATATTAATAAGATAAAAAGGAAGTATAATTTGATTAAAGGTTTTTATTCTGAAAAGAATAATGTAATTTGATTTTTTTTTGGAATTTTTGTTTTTTTTACTATATAATTCCAATCTTTAACATTATGGAAAAGTTTGTTCAAAGGGCGAAGACTTTAATAGAGGCTTTGCCATATATAAAAAAATTCAATTCTAAGACTATTGTTTTTAAATATGGCGGTAGTATAGGGTCAAAAGATTTCTCAAATTTTGCGAGAGATATCGTATTAATGAAGCTAGTTGGAATAAATCCTGTAATTGTTCATGGCGGTGGTGCTGAAATTTCAAAAGTTTTAAAGTCTTTGGAAATAGAATCTAATTTTATTGATGGATTAAGAGTTACATGTCCTAAAACAATGGAAGTTGTTGAAATGGTGCTTGGAGGAAAGGTTAATAAAGAAATAGTTTCTAAGATTATTATGAATGGTGGCAAGTCAGTTGGTATTTCGGGAAAAGATGGTGGTTTTTTGAGAGTTAAGAAGGTTAAAGCTTCTAAAAAGTCACAGGATTTAGGAAGAGTAGGGGAAATAACCAAGGTTGATATTAAATTAATAACAGAACTCCAAGATAATGGCTATATACCTGTAGTTGCCCCTATAGGATCTAATAATAAAGGTGTTTCTTACAATATCAATGCTGATCATGCCGCATCAAAGATTGCATCTTCTTTAAAAGCTGAAAAATTAATTATATTAACCAATGTGCCTGGGATTCAAGATGAAAAAGGAAAGTTAATTTCATCAATAACGAAAAAAACAGCCAATTCTCTCATAAGGAAAGGGGTTATCGCTAAGGGTATGGTCCCAAAGGTTAAATGTTTGGTACAAGCACTTATGGATGGAGTAAATAAAGCTCATATTATTGATGGTAGAATACCACATGCAGTAATACTGGAAACCTTCACTGATTCAGGAATTGGAACTGAGATTTTGCTTTGAGGTTCAAGTGAATAACAAAATATTAGAAGATAATTCAAAATATATAATTAGTAATTATTCTAGATACCCAATTTCAATAGTGAATGGCGAGGGATCATATGTTTATGATTCTGAATCAAAAAAATATTTAGATTTTATTTCTGGTATAGCTGTAAACAATTTGGGTCATAATAATAAAAAAGTAAATAATGCTATTAATAAACAGCTAAAAAATTTAGTTCATGTTTCGAATTTATTTGTCATACCTAATCAGGTTAATTTTGCTAAAGAAATTGTTAAAAATAAACCAGGCCATAAAGTTTTTTTCTGCAATAGTGGAACGGAGGCTAATGAAGCAGCATTTAAGATTTCAAGAAAATGGGGAATCTTTAATAACAAAAAAACTATTATTTCATTTACTGGTGGTTTTCACGGTAGAACCTTTGGTTCTTTAACCGCTACATGGCCAAAAAAATACAAAGAAGGGTTTTATCCATTAGTACCTGGTTTTAAAACTGCGGAATTTAATAATATTAAAAGTTTAGAAAAAATCATTAAAAACGATAAAAAGCTGTTAGCAGTAATTGTTGAACCTATTCAAGGTGAAGCAGGAGTCATTTTGGGATTAAAGCCTTATCTTAAAAAATTAGAAAAAATTTGTAAAAAAAATAATATTTTATTAATTTTTGATGAGGTACAAGTTGGAGTAGGTAGAACTGGTAAAATATATTGTCATGAACATTTTGATATAAAGCCAGATATTTTTACTCTTGCAAAAGCAATAGGTGGAGGATTACCTGTAGGAGCCGTTGTTGCTTCACCAAAAGTTGCTGATTTTTTAACCCCAGGTTCTCATGGAACAACTATGGGAGGAAATCCACTTGCAATGGCTGCGGGTATGGCATCGTTTAAACAAATTAATACAAAATCTTTTTTAAGTAATGTTACAAGTAAGGGAAATTATTTTCTTAAAGAACTAAAAAAGTTGAGTACAAATAATAAGATTAAAGAAGTAAGGGGATTAGGTCTAATATTAGCTATTGAATTTTTCTCATCAAGGTTGGCGAAGAAATTTGCTACTTTATGTTTAAATAAAGGATTACTTGTATTATTAACTGAAAAAGTAAACATAAGAATACTCCCACCATTAAATGTAAAAAAATCAGAGATAGATCAATCTATCAAAATATTTAAAAGTTCATTGGAGGATTTAAATGTCTAGGTCTTTAATAAGCATTGATGATTTAACAGAAAAAGAAATACTTAAAATATTAGCTAAAATCGCATATTTTAAGAAGAAAAAGAAAGTTGCTAAACACCTAGGGAAATCGGTCGGTCTTTTATTTGAAAAATTTTCTACTAGAACAAGATTATCTTTTGAGTCTGCTATTGCAAAATTAGGGGCAAATCCAATATTTATTAATAAGCAAGATACTCAGTTATCAAGAGGTGAGTCCATAGCAGAAACTGCTAGAATGTTTTCGTTTTATTTGGATGCATTAGTTTATAGAACAGATTCACATTCTAAAATTAGTGATTTTCATAAAGCATCTGATATTCCTATTATTAATGCACTATCTGATCTTGAGCATCCAACTCAGATAATTTCTGATATTTTTACTATTAAAGAGGTCTTTAATAAAAAAAATATTAGAAAAATTAATATCTGCTATATTGGCGATGCAAATAATATAGCTATATCATTTGCAAAGATAGCTAAAATATTAAATTTAAATTTTACTTTTTGCTGCCCTAAAAAATACAGTAAGCCCATAGCAAACATAATAAATGAAGAAATTGGATTATCCTTAACAACGGATACTAATAAAGCATTTCATAATGCTGATGTAATTTATACTGATGTTTGGACAAGTATGGGCATGGAAAAAGAAAATGCTATTAGGTTGAAAGATTTTAAAAAATATCAAGTAACTAAAACCCTTATGCAAAAAACTAGTAATAAATCAGTATTTATGCATTGTCTTCCGGCACACATTGGCGAGGAAGTAACTTTGGATGTTATTAATTCTGATAAATCTATCGTATATCAACAAGCAGAAAATAAACTTTATTCTGCAATGGCGATTATTGATTTTTTCTTAAGTTAAGAAGAATTTTTTGAATTATATTCTTATTTATTCCGAGCTCATTCAGTTCAGCATCTGTTGCTGATGCTATACCATTAATATCTCTAAACTTTCTTATTAATTTATTAATAGTTTGTTTATTAATTTTAAGAGATGTAAATATTGAAGAGCTAATCATTTCTTTCCCTCTTTTTGATTTGTGAAAATTAATTGCAAATCTATGTGCTTCATTTCTTAAATTTATTAAAATATTTAGTTCATCACTTAATTTATCAAAATTAATAGCAGATTTGACATCTGGTAGATAAATTTTATCAATTTTCTCATTTCTGGTTGGTTTTGCAATTGATGCTAATCCAATATTTTTTGGTATCAATTTTTTGATTTTATTCAAATGCCCTTTGCCACCATCCAAAAGTATAAGATCAGGTCTTTCCCATCCATTTTGACCAATCCTGTTAATTCTTCTGCTAATTGCTTCCTTCATCATTCCATAGTCATCAGGACCATTTGTTTTAATATTAAATTTTCTATAGGATGCTTTATCAGGCTTACAATTCTTGAAAGTAACCATAGAAGCCACAGCATTTGTACCCTGAGTATTGGAAATATCGAAGCATTCTATTCGGAGCGGAAGCTGTTTTAAGCTCAAAACTTTTTTTAAATTTTTTAGATTTTTATCTAATTGCTGATCTTCATCAAAATTTGCTTCAAATTGCATTTTAGCATTTTTTTCTGCTAACTCTATAAGTTTTAATTTTTTTCCTTTTTGAATTAATTCAATCTTCAATTCTTTAATACCTAGACTTCTTAGGTCTGACGAAAGTTCTTTTTGGAAATCGAAATCTTTAGGTAAAAAGATTTTTTTTGGTACTGATGACTTCAATGAATAAAATTGTTTAATTATTTCATAGCTTTCTAATTTAATGTTTTTAGTTTTTGAGTGAAAAAAAAGATCAGCTTTATCTATAATGAAACCACCACGAAAGAACAATATTGCTATTTGAATTAAATTACTAGCTGTATGGATACCAATGATATCTGTATTTTTTAGATTTTCTGCACTTACTGCATCAAAATAGTTATTATTATTGAAGATTTCTAATTCATCCCTTAAGAAAGATGCTTGCTCGAACATTTCTTTTTCTGCAAGCTCATTCATCTTTTTTTCAATATTCTTTTTTAATTCACCAATTTTACCTTTAAAAATATTATTTATTTTTTCAACATTTTCATTATATTTTTGTTTAATTCCATTATCATCACAAGGCCCAAGGCACATGCCTATATCTTTATAAAGACAAGCTCTGGATCTATGCATATTAAATTTATTATTAGANCAATCTCTTAAGCCAAAAGTTTTTTGAAAGAACCTTTTTGTTTTCCTTACACTATCAGATGATTTGAAAGGTCCTAAGTAAATTGAATCTTTATCTGAACACTTTCGTACAATTGAGATTCTTGGATATTCTTCATTTAACTCAACTCTAATTGACGAATAATTTTTATCATCTTTTAAGAGGACATTATATTTTGGCTGCCTTAGTTTTATTAATTTATTTTCGAGTAATAAAGCCTCTTCCTCATTTCGTGTTGTTATAAAGTCTAGATCAACTGCCTCTAACATTAGAAAGCTCACATTAAGCCTTTTGTCTTTTGATTTAGAGAAATATGATTTAACTCTACTCCTAAGATTTTTTGCTTTTCCTATATAGAGACTTTCATCATTAGCACTCTTAAAAATATATACACCAGGCTCTAAAGGTAGATTCTTTGTATCTAATTGATTTATATCCACACTTAAAGGTTAGCTGATTTATTCTATTAAAAAACTCAACTATTTTGTTAATATAAATAAATGGATATTGAAAAAATTGTTAAAATAATGGAAAAAGAACGAAAAGTATCTGAGCCAACTGCAGTTGAAAGCTTTATAGATNTAAATAAATCTCGAAATCCTTTCAAAGTTTTAATATCTACGATAATTAGTTTGAGGACTAAGGATGAAGTTACAGCACTGTCTTCCAAGGCATTATTTGAATTAGCCGATACACCCTNATCTATGTCAAAGATGACTATAAAAAAAATTGAGAANGCAATTTACCCATGTGGTTTTTTCAGAAATAAGGCAAAAACAATTCGAGAAATATCAAAGNAAATTGTAAAAGAATATGCTGGCGAAGTTCCTGATTCTATTGAAGAGTTAGTCAAATTCAAAGGAGTTGGAAGGAAGACGGCTAACTTAGTTTTAACATTAGGCTTTGACAAGCCTGCAATATGTGTTGATATACATGTTCACAGAATATTTAATAGACTTGGATATGTTAAGACTAAAAATCCTGATGAAACTGAGATGAAGTTGAGAGACAAACTACCATTAAAATTATGGAAAAGGATAAATTCTTTATTGGTCTTTTATGGTCAGAAAATTTGTAGACCTGTTTCTCCCTTCTGTACAGATTGCAAACTCACTAAATTGTGTAAAAAAAATAATGTCTTAAGTTATAGATAGATGGGTGAGTCTTGTAAANCTCACCCATATTTTATAGATTGTTTTAAACGCTGTAATACATAACGAATTCCATTGGATTTGGTCTTGTTCTCCAAGGAGTAACTTCGTTATCCATTTTGTAGTTTATATATCCTTCAATAAATTCTTTAGTAAACACATCACCTTCAAGAAGGAATTTGTGATCTTTTTGAAGTTCAGCAAGTGACTCAGCCAAAGATGCCGGAACTGATGGATATTTAGATAGTTCTTTTTCAGATAATTCGTAAATATCTTGTTCTAATTCCTTAGTTGGTTTNATTTTATTTTTAATACCATCTAGTCCAGCCATTAGTAATGCAGAGAATATTAAATAACAGTTACCAGCAGGATCAGGGAATCTTGTTTCTATNCTTTTAGCTTTTGGACTTTGTGAATACATAGGAATTCTAATTGCCGCACTTCTGTTTCTTGCTGAATGAGCAAGAACTATCGGTGCTTCATATCCAGGCACTAATCTTTTATAAGAATTTATTGTTGAGTTCGTAAATGCACATATTGCCCTTGCATGCTTTAAAACTCCGCCAATGTAATGCAATGCCATATCACTTAATCCGGCATATTTGTTCCCAGCAAAAAGAGGTTTTGAACCTTTCCATATAGATTGATGAACATGCATACCAGAGCCATTATCTGCATATACGGGTTTAGGCATAAATGTTGCAGATTTACCATGATTTTTGGCAACATTTTTGACAATGTATTTGTACCAAAGTGTATGATCAGCCATTTGTTTTAATGGAGCAAATCTTAAATCAATCTCTGATTGACCGGGTCCACCAACTTCATGATGATGACACTCTACATGAAGACCACACTCCTGCATCACTTTTACCATATCAGATCTGATATCCTGGTATGTATCAAGTGGTGAAAGTGGAAAATAACCTTCTTTGTATCTAATTTTATGTCCTGTATTAGGAACTTCATCTTCACCAGAATTCCACTCAGCTTCTTCTGAATCAACTTGATAAAAAGATGAATTGGGTGTTGATTGATACCTAACATCATCAAANACAAAAAATTCTAATTCAGGACCAAAAAAACAAGTATCTCCTATTTTTGTTTTAGCCAAATGTTGTTCAGCCTTAGTTGCAACATATCTTGGATCAAGATCATACCTTTTTTTAGTAAGTGGGTCAGCAACATCACAAATCATTGCCAGGGTAGGGTGAGCCATAAAAGGATCAATTACCGCAGTTGAAGGATCTGGGAGGATTATCATATCGCTATTATTAATAGCTTGCCATCCTCTAATACTAGATCCATCAAAACCCATTCCATCTTTGAAAGTACCAGCATCTATTTCAGATGCAGGAAAACTTGTATGTTGCCATTGGCCCAAAATATCNCAGAACCTTAGATCAACAAATTCAATTTTNTTTGACTTAATTAATTTAAGTACATCATTAGCTGTTTTACCCATATTATTCCTCCTTTTTTCTGCAGAAAATTAAACTGCAGAATCTCCAGTTTCACCAGTCCTAATTCTTATAGCTTGTTCAACTGAAAAAACAAAAATCTTACCATCACCTATTTTATTAGTATTAGCTGAAGATTGTATTGCTTTGACTACATCATCAACTTTATCATCAGATACAGCGATATCTAATTGAATTTTAGGAATAAACTCAATCTCATATTCTGCACCTCTGTAGACTTCGGTATGNCCTTTTTGCCTACCAAAACCTTTAACTTCAGATACTGTCATACCTGTAACACCTACTGACTTTAAAGCCTCTTTCACATCGTCTAGTTTGAANGGCTTAATAATAGCCTGAATCATTTTCATTTTGAATCCCTCCCACAGGATAAATTATGTCATTGAATATATTATGACACATATTAAAGAAATGCGTTAAAAAGCATTATCTTTACTGAATTACGGCAATTAATGTGCCAAGTGCAATCTGTATATCTACAATGTATATATTAAAAAATATTGCATTTAAACTTTTTAGAATAAAAAATTATATGTGGCATAAATGTTTGACTCATTCATCCCCTGATAAGGAAGTTCTTCATATTGAACCTTAAGTCTTAAAATCTGTTTTTTAGTTACCTTATTATCGAGCCCAAAAGATACAATATATCTAGTAGATCTTCGGTTTTTAGTTAAGTCTACAGATGTAATCCCAGAAACGCCGTTTGGAGACAGTTTTGAAACATTATGAGAAATATCATGATCTACACCAAAAGTTCCATCAAATCTATATTTCTGGTTAATTTTAAAATTATATTTTATTCCACCTATAATAGACCAAGAATTATCAAATATTTTATTAAAAGTAAGAGGCAAATCAACATTTTTTTCTGTATAACCTTTTTGATATTTCTCTGAATATCTCATCGCTAAATAGGGTGAAACTGTCGTTATGTTGGATAAATGAATATTATTTCTTAATTCTAAAATGAATTTATTTGCAGTAATGTTGGTTTCTCCTTTAGCTTTTTCAGAAACTCCTGCTTGTGGCCTTATTATAGTTGCATTTATAGCTTGATATGAATTACCAATTTTAAACTGTAAACCAGACTTATCTGTATTTTCATTCCAAACCCCATAGAAACCAATTAATGGAATTTTATCACTTAGTGCAAGATTTGATGATGTATTATAATCAATATTATAGTGAATAAATCCTCCCCATCTAAAATTTTGTGAATGTTTTTTTCCATAGACCAAAACTACCCCACTTGTTTCAGATTTTGGGTCATTAATTGAAATATATCTTCCACCTATTGAAATACAGTTGCCANTNCTGCCAAAGCTGTCGCAATCATAGGTATTCATGTGTGCAAAATTTCCATTTGCTAATGTATTTAATGTTGTTTCTATTGATGATGTTATACAATTNGNNTTTGANCAACCAGGATTNTTTGAATNAACNGAACATTGNGTATCAGANGTNANATCATNAATTACTAAATCCCACTGTGTNCCAGNNGAATTATTTATTGANTATTTNTAATGNTTNTNATNNTTTANANAAGTTCCNGAACTATTTGANATATTTNCNCCNGANANTCCNTTTATTACTGCANNATATGTTCCTNCNGAAAGNANTGAATCATCAGCAANNCCNACATTCATTGANCCANTNGGNTTNGNNANNGTNATNTTNCCGTANCTTGAANTNCTATTNACTTTNANGNAATANTTTGTNGGNANNTTTCCTANTATAAGTNAGATTATTTTGTGANTTNGTAAGNTTNGTNATGCTNCCNNCATTNTTAATACCATAACCTGCAGTTCCTGTGATAGTTCCGGTGTTAACTATATTTGTTATACTACCATCGCTTCCAATACCATCTTCACCTCCTTTGATTGTTCCAGTATTTGTTATTTTTGAAATACTGCCATTGCTACCTAATCTGATACCATAACTAGAATTTCCTCCTGTACCCTGAATGGTTCCGGAATTTGTTACAGTTGTTCCGCTATTATTCCAAAAGACTATACCATGATTGGTTTCACTTCCCCCTTGAGCCTGAATAGTTCCTGTATTGTTTATCCTGTCGATAGTTCCTGTATCGATAGAAAGAATTCCTCGAGAATGACTTGTTCCTGTAGCTGTTATTGTTCCATTATTTGTAATTGTATTAACAGAACCACCAGTATTTATTCTTATAGCTCCTGAATTATATGAAGAGTCGGTAACCTTGATTGTACCTCCTGAAGAATTAGTAATTTCAGTAAGACTTGCATTTTGAACCAATATAGCCTGACCATACCGACCAGTTGTTTCTGCTTGGATAGTTCCACTGTTGATAACAGAATTAGTTCCTGAATTACCAGTAAATATAATACTACTCAAATTTGAACTTCCACTAGTGTCAATTAACCCTGAGTTATCAACAGATGTACCAACCCTTAATCTGATATTTTGATTATTAGATGTAATATTTGTTGCTTCAATTGTACCCCTGTTATCAATAGTATAAGGGCCGCCACTAAGTTGTCTTATAGTTAAACCAGAATCATTTGAAAGAGTTGAACCTGAAGATATATCAATATCTTGATTTAATAATTGCTCAGAGTAGCACGGGTAAGAAAATCCAACAAGATTTAGAATTAGAAATAAAGTAATTTTTTTTATTCTTAGGTTTGATACAAATTGAAGCATTTTTAAGATTTCTTTGATTATAAATGTAAGGAATTAGAAGTTACTTTCTAGAGCTAAATTTTAACCCTGATTTGGCTCTATCCCATGTTCTATCTGTTATTTCTTTTAAATCCGCGACTTTAACTTTCTGAGAGGCAGTCATAGGGAATCCTCCATCAAAAATCTCAATGAACCTTGGAACCATTGCAACTATACATTGCTCAGCCATCCAAGTACAGAATTCAGCTTCATCAAATTTTTCACCATCTTTTATTATTATATTTAATTTAAGCTCATCATCAGAAATATCTGGAAGTCTCAAACCTACTGCAATTGCATCTTGAATTGCAGGGTGCATTAGAGCTAAGTCAGCGACAGCAATAGGATCAACATTTTCACCAGAAACTCTCAATCTCGAATATCTACCAATAAAGTAATATCTTCCGTCTGTTCCTGCAGCAAATAAATCATCAGAATTAAAAAAACCATCATCATCAAAAGCTTCCCTAGTTCTTCTCTCATCCTTAAAATATTCATTTAAAGTTGTATTTGGTACATTTGGTCTTATAAATAATAATCCTTTCGCAGATTCTGGGGGTTTTTCTTCTAAGCTAGGATCCCAATGAGGTTTGATTACTTCTTCAATGTTTTCAGGATTTCGGATTTCTAGATAATACCCCTCAACAGGGTATCCGCATGAACCAACTCTGCCATCTTCAGGGCTTTTCCATAGAGGCATGCCCATTTCAGTAGATCCATATCCTTCGACTATTTTAAGATTGAATCTTTTTTCAAATTCTATTAAATTTCTGGGGGCAGGGCCTGCTAAAACAATTCTAACATTATGTTTCTGATCATAATCACTTGGCTTTGCTGACCATAGATATTCCGCTACTGCTCCAAGGAAATTGGTTACAGTCGCACCACAGTCATGTGCCCATTTCCAAAAATTAGAAGCAGAAAATTTGGGAAAAAATACTGCTGTACAACCTGCACCTATAGCAGCAAATAAACACATTGCCTGAGCATTTGCATGGCCTAGGGACAAGACGCTCATCAAAGTATCATCACTTCTAATACCTTGATGTTGGATATAGCTTCTAACTGTCATAAGTACACCACCATGCTCTCTTACTACACCTTTTGGCATACCAGTTGTACCAGATGTAAACATACATCTTTCTTTATTGGCTATAGTTAATTCAATATTTGGATTATCAATGCTGCCTTTGTTAAATGATTCAAATTCTTCACAGCCAATATTTCCTAAATTACTTGGAATATTCCCCTCACTTCCAGAAATAAAAATTCTTTCCAAATTTTCAAATTTATCAGCGATAGGTTCAATTAAATCAATCGCACTTTTATCTATAATTAAAACTTTCATCTCAGAATAATTAATCACATATAAAAGTCGTTCGCCTTTTTCATCTTTATTAACAGGAACTTGAATGGCCCCAGTTTTATGAGTTGCAAGTATTGAAAAAACAAACTCTGAGGAATTAAGCATGAAAATTCCTATTTTGTCTTCACTATTAATAGAACAGTTTTCAATGAGGTAATTAGCGATTTGATTAGATTTTTGATTGGTTTCTTTGTATGTAAATTCTTCGATAATCTTGCCATTGCCATCTCCCATTTTAAACATTGTTTTATCGGGAAACTCTATAGCACCTTTTTCTAAATACTTAATTAAAGGATTCCAGTCATTAGTGTTGTTGAAAGTTCCATGAGGGAGAATTCCTTCTCCCTCATATTTATTTTCAGTAGGTCGGAAAAAAAGCTCCATAAATTATTTTCTAGCACTAAATTTAAGGCCAGCTTTTGCTCTATCCCATGTTTTATCAGTAATCTCTTTTAATTCNGCCACTTTAACTTTTTGAGTTGCAGTCATTGGCCAACCATCAAGAACTTCTATAAATCTTGGTACCATGGCGATNATNCATTGTTCNGCCATCCAAGTACAGAANTCNGCTTCATCAAATTTTTCACCATCTTTCAAGATAATATTAAGCTTCAGCTCATCATCAGAAACATCAGGCAGTCTTAATCCTACTGCTATAGCATCTTGAACTGCTGGATGCATAAGTGCTAAATCAGCAACAGCTACTGGATCAACATTTTCTCCTGANACTCTAAGTCTTGTATGTCTTCCAATGAAATAATATCTACCATCAGTACCACATGCCATAACATCATCNGAATTAAANAANCCATCATCATCAAAAGCTTCNCTNGTTCTTCTGTCATCTTTNAAATATTCATTTAAGGTCGTGTTTGGAACCAATGGTCTTATATAAAGAATTCCTTTAGCAGAATCAGGTGGTGTTGAATCAACATATGGATCCCAATGAGGCCTTATAACCTCTTGAATATTTTCAGGATTTCTTAATTCTACATAAAAACCTTCTGTAGGATATCCACATGAGCCTGGTCTTACATCTTCAGGATTTTTCCAAAGGACCATNCCCATCTCAGTTGAACCATAACCATCGATAACCCTTACATTAAATCTTTTTTGAAATTCTTCTAGATTTCTAGGAGCAGGAGATCCTAGCATAATTCTAATATTATGTTTTTGGTCATATTCACTAGGTTTTGAGGCATATAAGTATTCTGCAACAGCTCCTAACATATTTACACATGTTGCACCGCAATCATGTGCCCATTTGAAGAAATTCGATGCCGAAAATTTAGGGAAGAAAACTGCAGTTGCACCAGCACCAATTGCACAGAACAAACATAATGCTTGAGCATTAGCNTGTCCAAGTGAAAGTACACTCATAAGTGTATCATCACTTCTTACACCTTGTTGTTGCATATATGCTCTAACTGTTAGAACAACTCCACCATGTTCTCTTACTACACCTTTTGGCATACCAGTTGTACCAGATGTAAACATACATCTTTCTTTATCGCTTATTTGGACATCTACATTGGGATTATCTGTAGGAAATTCCTGTAATGCATTGAAGGGTTCAGCAGGAATGCTTCCAATTTTTTCAGGAACATTTGCNGCATCACCTGTTACATAAATAATTTTTAGATTTTCTAGCTTATCAGCAATGTCTTCAATAAGTGAAAGTCCAGATGGGTCAACAACAAGTGCGACTTGGTCTGAATAGTTAATAATGTAAGCAAGNCTTTCACCTTTTTCATCTTTATTTATTGGGACTTGAATTCCTCCAGTTTTATGAATTGCAAGAATAGAAAGAACAAATTCAGCACAATTTAACATGTACATTCCAACCTTATCACCTTTCTTTACCCCAACTTTNGAAATTAAGCCGTTAGCAACTTGGTTAGCTTTATCGTTTGTTTCCTTATANGTATAAGTTTCAACAACTTTTCCGTCTCCATCAGCAATTTTGAACATGGCTTTGTCAGGATAATTTTCAGCACCTGCTTCTAAATATTTAGTCATGGGCTTCCATTCGCNTGTATTATCTAGGCTGCCATTTGGCAAGCCACCAGGTCCAGTATATTCTGTGGATCGTGTTTTAAATAGTAATTCCATAAATATTCACTCCTATATTTTTTATGTGATAAGCTCACAAATGTTTAAATTGAATATTATATTCTGCCATATAGATAAAAAAGATTAAAGACCTTAAATTTTAGTGGCTTCAGATATTTTTTTNGAAAAATTAGATACCTTTTTGATTATTTCCTTCTTATTCTTAAGATTTTCTTCAATTATCTTAATAATTGCACTACCAATCACAATTCCATCAACATTTTTCTTTAACTCTCTTACATGCTTTGGTGTAGAAATGCCAAAGCCAACACAGATAGGCCTTTTGGTCTGCTTTTTTAATCTTTTTATAAATGGAACTAAATTTGAATCTAGTGAAGTTCTTGTTCCAGTAACNCCGGTTACTGATACTAAGTAAATAAATGAATTAGAAAGTTTAGCTATTGTCTGAATTCTTTTATTTGTGCTAGTTGGAGCTACAAGATAAACAAGCTCTAAATTCTGCNTATTAACAGCATATTGTATTTCTTCTGCTTCTTCTGGGGGAAGATCGACTACNAATACCCCATTTGCCCCAGCGGCCTTAATATCTTTCATAATTTTATTTAACCCATATTTTAGGAANGGATTATAATATCCAAAAATGACTATTGGTGTAGAGTAATTTTTTCTAAATTTCTTAACTAGGTCTAATACTTTTTTCATATCAACTTTGTTACTCAAAGCCCTTTCAGTGGCNTTTTGTATAGTAGGGCCATCAGATATNGGATCTGAAAAAGGAACACCNAGTTCAATTATGTCGGTACCATTTTCAGCTAAATTTTTCATTATATTTAAACTTGTTTTAATATCAGGGTCACCCGCAGTTATATAAGAAACAAATGAAATTTTTCCAGATTTATTATTAGATTTTATTTTATCAATTAGTTTCATTTTAGTTTGACCTGTTTTTTTTGATAAAGGCATTGACTGACTCGAGGTCTTTATCTCCTCTACCAGACAAATTAACAATAATAGATTGGTTCTTTTTCATTGTTTTTGCTANTTTCATTGCATAAAAAAGTGCATGTGAAGTTTCTAAAGCAGCAATAATTCCTTCTTTTTCAGAGAAATATTGTAATGCTTTTACAGCTTCAAAATCTTTAACNGATTTGTATTCAACNCTTTTAATATCATTTAAATATGAATGCTCAGGCCCAACTCCTGGATAATCTAAACCTGCGGATACAGAGTGAGTTTCTATAACCTGGCCCTGNTTNTCTTGCAGGATGTATGTTTTACTNCCNTGTAAAACTCCAACTGATCCAGCGACAATAGTNGCCGAGTGTTGTCCTGATCTGATTCCNCTACCCCCAGCTTCAACACCAACCATTTTCACTGATTTATCTTTTAAGAAAGGATGAAAAAGTCCAATTGCATTAGAACCTCCACCNACACATGCTATTANTAAATCAGGTAGTTTNCCTTCTAATTTTAGAATTTGATTTCTANATTCTTTTCCAATAATAGATTGAAAATCTCTAACAATCATTGGATAAGGNTGAGGNCCAGCGACACTTCCGATAATATAAAAAGTATCTCTTACATTCGTAACCCAATCCCTTANAGCTTCATTTAANGCATCTTTTAGGGTCTGAGAACCTGANGTTACAGGGATAACTTTNGCNCCAAGCAATTCCATTCTTTGAACATTAACTGATTGNCTAACNGTATCTGTTGCTCCCATATATATCTCACAATNTAAACCAAGAAGTGCACAAACTGTNGCAGTTGCTACCCCATGTTGGCCAGCACCTGTTTCAGCAATTATCCTTTTTTTACCCATTAGTTTTGCAAGTATTGCTTGNCCNATTGTNTTGTTTATTTTGTGGGCACCTGTATGGGCNAGATCTTCTCTNTTAAGATAAATNTTTGCACCACCAAGAGATTTTGTAGTNCTNTCAGCTAAATACAAAGGNGTTGGTCTNCCAACAAAATCTTTTAGNAATTTTGAAACATCTTTTTTGAATTTATNATTATTNTTAATTTTCCTATAATTTTTTTCTAATTCATCTANTGCAGGCATTAGTGTTTCTGATACAAACTTGCCNCCATAATCACCAAATCTACCATTAGAGTCAGGTAGTGATAAGAAATTAACTTTATTATTTTTCATTACGAATTAATTCTACAATAGTTTCTAACTTTTTTATATTTTTTAACCCAGGCCTTTCTTCAACTCCAGAACAAATATCAAAAAATTTTATATTTGTTTCATTAATAGCTTTCACTATATTCCCTTCGTTCAAGCCACCAGATAAGACAATTTTAGATTTGTTT
>NZWF02000006.1 GCA_002701605.2 bacterium | reverse complement strand
AACAAAATTTTGATTATTCAAAGAATCATAAAATAAAAGAAATTTCCAATTTAAACATAGGTAAAGATAATAAGGTTTTAGCCTTAGATTATCATCTGATTTATTTGTATGAGGAAAAAATAGAGGATTTAAAACTTATTCATGTTCCTGCTTTAGTCAGAAAAACAACTCAAGAAAGGTTAATTCCTCTTGTAGAAATAAATTATTTAAATAAAGACTTTGTATCGGAAACCTTAAATAAGAATTATGATTTTATATTGTGCTCAACAAGGATATGTATTGAAGGTAGACCAAATCTAGAAAATGACAAAATCAAGAATTTGTTAAAAAATTATGTCATTGTTAAAAGAATCGATAATTTTTCTAGGTGGGAACATACAAAAACCGGAAACCTTTTATTGTACAAAAAAATAAAATAAATCTGAATAATTAATATTCTTTATATATAATAATCTTTTAATTATGAAATGTGTCTTATTAGCTGGCGGAAGGGGTACAAGACTTTCTGAAGAAACACATCTTTTGCCAAAACCTATGATTGAAATTGGTGAAAAACCGATAATTTGGCATATTATGAAACATTATTCTGTTTATGGAATAAATGAGTTCATAATTTGTGCAGGGTATAAAGCTAATGTAATTAAAGATTATTTTCTAAATTATAAGGCAAATAATTCATCTCTTCATATTGATTTAAATTCTAATGAAGTAAGTTTTGAGACAAAACATGAAGAGAATTGGAAGGTGTCAATAGTAGATACAGGTCTTGAAACTAATACCGCTGGAAGGTTGAAGTTGATTCAAAATTATATAGATGGTGAGAGTTTTTTAATGACTTATGGTGATGGTGTAGGCGATGTAAATATTGAAGAATTGATTAAATTCCATAATAATCATGGAAAACTTGTAACCCTTACCGCAACCATCCCGGAGGGTAGGTTTGGAGCAATAAGCCTAGAGGATAATAAGGTCAAAAGTATTAAAGAAAAATTGGATACAGCGGATAAATTTATTAATGGCGGATTCTTCGTAATTAACAAAAAAGCTTTAGATTATATAGAAAATATTAATCAACAGTGGGAGATGGAGCCTCTTACAAAAATTGCAAAAGATGGTCAATTAATGGCATTTAAGCATAGGGGCTTTTGGAAAGCGATGGATCATTTAAGAGATAAAAATCAACTCGATGAACTAGCCAGTACTAATAATCCACCATGGAAAACTTGGTGACAGTATTTGAAAAATTTTTTTAAAAATAAAAATATATTAGTTACTGGACATACAGGTTTTAAAGGTGCCTGGTTNTCTATGATTTTGCTTTCAATGGGTGCTANAGTATCTGGCATATCNCTAAAACCTCAAAACAAACGAGGTAATCTNTANAAAATATTTAAATTAAAAAGTTCTATGAANTCATATTATGTGGATTTAAGAAATATAAATAANCTTAACAATACAATAAAGAAAGTTAATCCTGATATGATCTTTCATCTTGCAGCACAACCATATGTTTTAAGATCTTATNAAAATCCAATNGAAACAATTTCNTCNAATATTATGGGACTTGCCAATTTATTAGAGGCTTGCCGTGGATTAAAAANAATAAAAGCAATATTAAATGTTACAACAGACAAGTGTTACGAAAATTTAGAACAGAATATCCCATTTAAAGAAAGCGATAGGCTNGGAGGTAAAGATATTTATTCTGCNAGTAAAGCATGCTCAGAAATTATTTCTAAATCTTACTTTCAAAGTTTNTTTCAAGATCTAGACATTAATTTATCAACAGCCAGAGCGGGNAATATCATTGGTGGAGGAGATTTTGGAGAAGATAGAATTGTTCCAGACNTAATNGAATCAGTGGAGAAGNGCAANTTTCTTAATGTAAGAAGTCCAAATTCTGTTAGACCATGGCAACATGTATTTGATGTTCTTAACGGTTACATGATTTTAATGAAGAGAAGTTTTAATAGAAGNAGTAGCTTTGAATCTTTTAATTTTTCCCCAAAATCAAGGCAAGTTGTTAAAGTTAAAAATGTTGTTGATTTATTATCATCGCAATTAAATTTTAAAAAAATTAAATATAAAAAAATAAAAACAAAAAAAGAGTCTATCATCTTAAGATTAAANCCAAATAATGCAAAACAAATATTAAAATGGGAATGTAAATATAATATAAATGAATGCATCAAGAAAACTGCAAGCTGGTANAGTGCTTATTTGAGAAAAGAAGATATGATCTTATANTCAAANAAAGAAATAAATGATTTTTTCAATTTGACTTAAAGAATTCGTGTATTGATTCAANCATGTAATTAATCATTTGNTCATTTAATCCNGGATATACTCCAANCCAAAGTGAATCACTCATAATAATATCGGTATTTGTTAGTTCGCCAGAAATTTTAAATTTTAAATTTTTCATATATGGTTGCTTTGTTAAATTTCCAGCGAAAATTAATCGAGTTCCGATTTTTTTATCATTTAAAAAATTTAAAAAATTTTCTCTTAAGTTTTGTTGATAAAGAGTAATTGGAAAACCAAACCATGAAGGATCTGAATTCTTTGTTGCTTCAGGAAGCATAATTTTGTTTTCTAATCCAGATAAGCCNTTTTTTAATAATGAAAAATTTTTTTTTCTNGAATCAATAAAATCTTGTAAATGATTTAATTGTGCTAANCCGACAGCAGCTTGCATGTCAGTGATTTTAAGATTATATCCCAAATGAGAATATATATATTTATGATCATACCCTTTAGGAAGGTCACCAAGCTTCCAATTGAATCTAACTCCACAAGTATTATCTTTTCCAGGCGGGCACCAACAATCTCTTCCCCAATCTCTTAATGATTCAGCTGCTTTTAATATCAAATGCTTTGATGAAAATACTGCACCACCTTCTCCCATTGTAATATGATGAGCAGGATAAAAACTAAGAGTTGCTACATCACCAAAACTACCTACCTTAACTCCGTTATATTCTGATCCCAAAGCATCACAGCAATCTTCAATAAGGAATAAATTATTTTCTTTGCATATTCTTTGAATTTCATTTACTTCAAATGGGTTGCCAAGAGTGTGAGCTATCATGATTGCCCTTGTTTTTTTTGTAATTGCAGCTTCAATTTTTGTTGTATCAATATTGTATCCAGGGAGTTCAACATCAACAAAAACTGGTATACAATTGTTCTGAATTATTGGATTTACAGTTGTGGGAAAACCAGCGGCAACNGTNATTACTTCATCACCATCTTGTATATTNTTTTTTATTAGATGGGATTTTAAACANGNGAATGCCAATAGATTAGCACTAGATCCAGAATTTACTGTTAATACTCGCTTTGCTTTTAAAAATCTAGCTAAAGTTGATTCGAATTCATCATTANANCTTCCTGTAGTGAGCCAAAAATCTAAAGCNGATTCTATTAACATTGATATGTCNGAATTGTCATAAACCCTACCAGAAACGGGCACANTGGATTCACCAGGAATAAAAACTGATTCATCTTTTGAATCATTATATTTTTCTATTAATGATAAAATATCTTTTCTTAAATCATCCATTTATAAAACCTAATAGATTTAAAATAAAAAATCTATACTTTAATTCAATTTTATTTAAGCTTCACAAATCTATTCATAAAAATAATAGCCATTGGTGTTAGCAACAAAGTAAAAAGAGTAGATATTATTAAACCAGATAAAATTACTATGCCTAATCCTTTGTAAAGNTCTGAGCCAGANCCTGAAAAAATAGCCAAAGGNAATAATCCAAAAGATGTAGTTAATGTGGTCATAAAAATAGGCCTTATTCTATTTTTNACTGAAGATATAACTGANGAAATTGGCTCTAAACCTNTTCTNATATTNNTTAATGACTGATAAACTATCAAAATAGAGTTGTTNACTACAATGCCNAGTAATATGATAAATCCTAACATNGTCATCATATTTAATGGTTCATAAATTAAAAAATTAACTAATTTTAAGCCTATCAATCCACCNAANGAAGACAATGGAACAATTATTAAAACNATTAATGGATANAGGAAGCTNTGAAATAGNGATGCTAAAAGAAAGAAACTTATTATTAATGCATAAATAAAATTNTTGCTAAGTGAATNTTTAGCTTCAGACAACTTTCCTGTTATACCTTTTACTTCAATACTCAATTCTTTTGATAATATTAAAGATTTAACTTCATTTGAGTCTAGAAAGCTTTCTAATTCTGAAAGAGCAGATTCAATATTAATAGATTCATCTGGTGAGATTTGTAGTTTTATGGTTCTTTGTCTTTCAATATGATTAATTTGTTGTGGTGAATTCCTTATTGATATATTAGATACATAATTTAGTGGAAATAGTTTTTCATTATGGAAGATAAATTTAGTATTAAGATTATTTGAACTGATATCATTTGGTGAGTTACCTCTTAATTTTATGTCTATTTCTTTACCATCCAGATTAAATTTACTTACTTTTGCACCATCTAAGATTATATTTGTTATTAAGCCTAATTCTTTAACAGTTAAATTAACCTCTTTTAAATTTAGTTGAATAGGATCAATTATTATTTCAGGGTTTGAGTTACTTAGGCTTGGTTTTGGCCTAATTTGATAATTTGGAAATTGGTTTTTTAGTTTTGAGAACAAAATTCTAGATACTTCAATTATTGAATTATAGTTGCTTCCTTGAATATTTATATCTATAGCTCTTCTTTCACCTATCGATCTGCTAAATAAGCTTGATTGAGTTACAATATTAATAAAGCCAGGTATGTTAGACCCTGCATCTTTTAATTCTGGAATTAATTTTTTAATATTTTTTGGATTTTCTGCAACTGCACCCATAAAAACTGATTTTGGTCTCGCCACAAAGAAGAAGCTAGAAATCTTTTTATTGCCTTCATAATTACTACTCCACAGTTTTTTTATTTTGCTTTCAGCTTTAAAACCAATTTCCTTTATTTTTTTTATATTATATCCTTGGGGAGGAATTAAAATTGAAATAATAAGATTCCTATTTCCTTCAGGTAGATATTCAGTCTTTGGGAAAATTAAATAAGTAATAGTTATGCTACAAAATAAAACAATTAACATTATTTTTACTAGCCTATTAAAATTACTTAAAATCTTTTTAAGTAAATTAATCACAAAGTCAGAGAATTTTTTTCCAATTCCTTGAAAAAAGACATTAATTTTATTAATCCAATTAGAATTAACTTTCGTTTTAGGATTAACTGTTAGCATTTTTGATGCTAATCCTGGAACTAAGGTTATAGAGACAATTAGACTTAAAATTACTGAGATAGATATTGAAATGGCAATATCTTTAAAAAGTTGACCAATTTCATTAGATAAAAAGAATATTGGAACAAAAACAGCTACTGTTGTCAAGGTGCTTGCGAGGATAGCTCCAGAAACCTCAGTAGCTCCTTCAATTGCTGCTTTTTTAATATCTGTACAACCATTTTCAATTTTCGAGAAAATATTTTCCAAAACAACTAATGAATTATCAAGAACCATACCTATTGCAAAACTAATTCCAGCAAGACTAATCAAATTTATTGTTCTATCCAAAAGCTGGAAGGCAATAAATGATATTATTACACTGGATGGAATTGCTATAGCAATTATAAAAGTTGATTTGAATGATCTAAGGAATACCAGTAAGACAATAATTGCTAAAATAGCACCAAATATTAAGTTGTTTCTGACAACTGATATCGAATTATTTATATATGTTGTATCTGTATATACATTAGTTAAATAAAGACCTTCTTTTTTTAGAATTGAATTATTTAACTGTTCCATAGTAATTAATAGTTTTTTTTGAACTTCAATAGTATTCGCACCTGACTCTTTAATTATATTAAGTGCTATTGCATCTTCACCAAGATGTCTAACTATATAGTTAGAATCCTCATACTCTAAGGTAATTTTGCTTATTTGACCAAGTCTTATAAAATTATTTCCCTGTTTTTTTATTACTAAATCTTCCAGTTCTTTCAAAGAAGTCGTTTCGCCTGTTGTTCTTGCTAAATATTTTCTCTTACCTTCTTCAATAAAACCAGAACTAATATCAACATTACTATTTTGAAGAATATTAGCGATTTCAATTAGGCTTAATCCTGCGAGAGCAATCCGATTTGTATCTATTACGATATGAATTTCTTTAGATCTTCCACCTCTTACTCCTGATTCACCAACACCTTTTATTCTTTCAAACTGGGTTTTAATATTCTCCTCTACAAAATTCTTATATTTGAAAATATCTTTTTTTTGATTTTTTGATTTTAATATGAACCATGCAATCGGGGATCTATCTGATGAAACAGATTTAATCGTGGGTCGGTCAGCATCAACAGGTATATCTTTCACTTGATCTAATAGATTGGAAACCTGTATGATCGATGTTGAGACATTTTGCTTTGGATTAAGTTCTAATGTGATGGTTCCTTTTCCTTCAATTGAGACGCTTTCCATCAATTCTAAGCCCTCTAATGATTTTAATTTATCTTCTTGTCTTATAATTATTTCTCTTTCGATTTCTTCAGGACTTGCACCCGACCATGTAGTGACTATTGAAATCTCTGGCTTTTCAACAGTAGGAACTAGTTGTATGGGAACATTTACCAGTGATATAAGCCCAAATATAAAAAGTAATAAGAAAACTGAGATTATAGTTATAAATTTATTTATTGAATAATTTATAATTTTCATTTTATTTTAAATATTTTAAGATTTTAATAGGCTGTTTAGGCCTTAAACTTTCATTGCCATCTACGACAATAATATCATTTTCTTTAATCTGACCAGTTGCAATATAGTAGTTATCTTGTAAATCAACGATAACTATTTCGACTGGATATACTCTATTATTTTTAACTTTAAATATTATTTTTTTTCCATCTTCATTATTAACGGAGTCTTTATTGACCNTGAAAGAATNTATTGGAGGCTNAATNGACAATACAACTNNTACATCTTCACCAGATATAATATCGTTTTTTTCGAGAATATATATTTTTACTAAAAAAGTACCTAAAGATTTATCTATTTTTCTNACTATTTTGCTAATTTTAGAAGAATATTTTCTACCCCCAGACAATTGAACTTCAACTGGGTCACCTTCGTTTATAAAAAGTAAGTAATTTTTGGGTACATAAAGTGGTATTTCAATTTTCTCATTATTCGTAATTTCTACAATTTTTGAGTCTTTACTTACGAATTCTCCCAAATTTATGTATTTATTAGAAATTATTCCATTGAATGGTGATTTTATATAACAGTTGTCTAATTCTATTTTAGCTTGCTTCAACTCCTCTAAGAGTGAATTAAAATCAGACAGAGATGAATTATGGTCATATAAAGCTTCTTCATACTCTTGATTAGAAATTATTTCCTTTGAAAATAATTCGTTAAACCTTTCAAGCTTTAATGACGATTTTTTTAACTTTGATTCCATTGAAAATAGTTTTTCTTGAGCACTTTTATATTTTGCTAAGTATTTTATGTCTTCTACAACCGCGATAACTTCATTTTGCTTGACTTTGTCCCCTTCATTCTTAATAATTTCAATTATTTTTCCTTCTATTTCCGACTTAATAACTATTTCATCTATTGCCTTTGCATTTGATTCTATTGAAACAAAAGATGTTTTAGCCTTTGAAACTTTCTCAACACTCACTAAAGCCTCCCTGGAGTATAGTTCAAGGTGATAAAAAGTTATAAGAAAGGAACTAAATAAAATTAGTAATTTAAACCTCATTTCAGTAGTATATCACTATCTTATTTTTTATGTTAAGGCTTTAAGATTAAATGTATAAAAGTATTCTAAGTATTATTCCAACATTTCTCTTTTTTGGATATTTTCCCAAAATTCCTGGAACATTTGGTACGTTTGGTGGTGTTTTGTTTTCGATATTTCTTGTTGATTATTTAAAAATTGACCCACATACCTTTCTATTTACAACAATATTTATAATAATTTTATCTGTATATAGTTCAAATTGGGCAATTAATTATTTTAATAGTAATGATCCAAAGGAAGTTGTTATAGATGAAGTTGCAGGCTTTATGGTTTCAATTTTATATATCCCCTTTGAATTAAGATATATTATAGTTGCTTTTATCTTGTTTAGACTTTTTGACATATCTAAACCTTTTTTTGTTAAATCATTTGAAAAATTGCCAAAAGGGTGGGGGATAACCTTTGATGATGTTGCAGCTGGAGTATTAGCCAACTTTTTGTTACAAGCAATGATAATCTAGTTATTCTATTTATATGAAATTACCTAATTACGATATTTCTAGGATAATTGAAATGGCATGGGAAGATCGTACTCCCTTTGAAGCGATAAAAAAGACTTATAATTTAAAGGAAAAAGATGTTGTTTCTTTGATGAAGAAAAATCTAAAAAAAGGGTCTTTTATTTTATGGAGAAAAAGAGTTAGGGGAAGGAAGACAAAATTAAAGATAAAAAATAATCTAAATTATCTTAGACATCAATCCAAAAATCATAATAAATACAGATGAATTGTGTTTTTTTTAAACCTCTGGTAAGATTAATTTATTCCATAAGTCATGGATAAAAAGACTCTCATAGTACATGAGCTAAAAGTACTCCATAAGTCATGGGCTAAAAGACTCGCATGAACATGCGTTAAAAGTTCGAATATCTTCTAGGAGGTTTCGGATATGTCAAAGTTCAAGACAAGAAATATAAAACTTCTAAAATTTGCATCTAAGCAAATTCATTCAGCTTCACTGAAAAGCCATCAAAAAATGGTGAAGAGGAATATGATGATTAGATCAATTTCTTCTAACCAGCATGGTATTAGCTAGTTTTATATGACCCCTGTGTACTACATAGGGGTCAAAATTTCTCTAGTAATTTGCTCGCACCATTCTTTAATTCTTCTATCTGTTTTTTCAAGTTCATTATCATTGTCGATACCTAATCCAACAAAATTCTCCCCTCTAAGAGCTTTGGAAGATTTAAAATTATAATCATCAGACTTCGTAACACCGAAAGTTTTACCACCAAGGTTTGTAATTTTTTCTTCCAAGATACCTAATGCATCTAAGAAGGTATCAGGATATACAAATTGGTCACCGGCTCCAAAATATGCAACTTTTTTCCCTTTAAAATCTACTTTATCTATTAGAGGGAAAGCAATCCTCCAATCTTCTTGTAAAAGACCAATGTCCCAAGTAGGACATCCTATCAAAATATATTCGAAATTATTAATATCTTCTAAATTACTTTTATAAATGTTGAATTTCTTGATTTTAAAAATAGGCTTTAAATTTTCCTCAATTGAGTCGGCGATATTTTCAGTTGTCTGAGAGGTGGTTCCATAGAAAATACCAATTTGAATATTAGAAGTCATAAAATATTATAACTAAATACTCAAACAACTTTATGAAAATGAATTACAAAGATTATAATATTTGTATTATCTAATAGTTTGCTTTATGGTTTTAATAGTTTAGGAATTATAGATGATGTTTTTATTAAGATTATTTTTTTGTTTTATTTTTCTTCTGACTGTCAATTGTTCTTTTGCAAGTCCTGATGAAGACCTAAAATTACTNGAACCTAAAGAAAAGAATTCTATTAAATTGGGTGGCGGTTTTTTCTTTAAACCAAATTATTTAGGATCTAGCAGTACAAGANTTGTATGGTTCCCANCTCTAAATTATTCATATAANGACAGGTCAAAAAAATATTTTAATGAATTTCAACTTTANGGTCCAATTGCCGATTTAACTATTTTTGATTCNAATCAAATTAAAGTTTCNTTCTTAACTAAATANGATTTTGGTAGACAAAGCGGAGATGATAANTCNCTAACAACATTAAAAGACATCGATCCTGGTTTTGAAATCGGNTCNACAATAGNATATGAATTTATTGATAATTTATCAGCAGAGATTGGAATTGAAACTGGACTAACTGACATTGGAGACGAAAGAAAAATATCCCTTGGAATTGTACATAATAAAAGTGTTTGGGTTGATTTCATGAAGCCATTAATAAATAGGGCATCTATTACAACAACTTATGCAAATTCAGAGTGGATGAATTCATGGTTTTCAACACCATCGAATTCGAAATATTCATTATATACTGCTGATAGTGGTTTTTATAATTATAAGTTGTCTAATATGACTATTATCCCTGCAGGTGAAACAATATCTTATTTTATGAGTATAGAGTATGAAAGATTAAGAGGTGAGGCTGCAAATAGTCCACTAGTCAAAGACCAGGGATCTAAAAATCAATATTCATTTATGCTNGCGATTATGTTTGAATTGTCTAAATTCTAATATTTTCTTTCAAGCAGNAAATTTAAAAATTTTTTAAAGAAAGGATTTTTTTCACCAAAGAAGCTCTTACGATTAGTAGATTCATAAATTAAATCAGTACAAATTTTGTGTGCTTGATTAAAAGAAATATGATTTAATAAATGATTTTTCACGATATCTTTATTAGTTTTTTTTCCTAGAGTTTTAAAGTTGCTTTTTGCATCTAAAATATCATCTGTAATTTGAAAAATTAAGCCTAAATTTTTTGAGTACAATTTTCCTTCATTGAGCAGTTTTTTATCTGAACCAGCAAGAATAATTGGAGAAAGTATGCAAAATTCAAATAATCTAGATGTTTTTAGCTCATAAATTTCAATTATTTTATTTTTTGAGAAATTTTTTTTGGGTATTTCTAGATCTAAAGATTGGCCTAATGCTAGACCATTAGTACCTGCGATTCTAGTCAACAGATTAATAATCTCCAAAGATCTTTTATGATTTTGGTTATTTGTATTTTTTGTTAAAACTTCAACTGCCATTGAAAACATTGAGTTTCCAGAGAGTATTGCTGTTGCTTCATCAAATTTTTTATGTGTTGCGAGCTTACCTCTTCTATAATCATCATTATCCATTTGTGGTAAATCATCATGTACAAGTGAGTATGTATGAAGGAGTTCAGATGCCAGTGCAATTTGCTTATAATCACTCTTTTTTAATCCCAACGATTCAGAAACAAGTCTAACAATTACCGGTCTAATCCTTTTACCACCAATAGTTAAAGAGTATTTAATTGCCCGATCTAGTTTAGTTCTTGAAATCTTTTTATTTAAAAAAACTTTTAAATCTTTATCAAAATCTAGAGCATAACTTTTTAAAATTTCTTTGATATTCATTTTCATTAACAATATCACTTATTAGTCATTTTTTAAATTTGTAAATTCTAGTTACAATCATATATGGCTGATTTTGAGAAAGAAATAAAAAAAGCTGTTGATTTATCAAATGAAGGAAGAATATGGGAAGCAGTAAATATTTACGATAAAATCCTAGATTCTGACCCTAAATATGAGCCAGCTTTAATGAATAAAGCAATATTGAATTTCCAGGATAAGAAATATAAGGAAGTTCTTGAATTAGTTTCAAAAGTTAAGTCGGAAGCAAATATTTTTGATGTAAAATTTATTGAGGCCAATTGCCACTTTTTACTTGGAAATATAGAAATGGCTGAAAAAACTTACAATGTTTTATCTTCTTATCTTAATGAGAACAATGATCTAATTTTTAAGGCTGGAATGGCCACCCTTCAACAGGGTTTCTATCTTGTATCAGTAAAAATTTTAGGGAAAATTGATACGAAAAAATCTTTGTTTTTTGAAAAAAATTACTATATGGCATTAGCTTATAAGGCTATGGGTGATCTTTCTTCTTCTATTAAATGTTTTGGGTATGCAATCAGAGAAAAAAGTGATTCTTTTCAACTTTATCCATTAATTGCAACAACTTGTTTTCAAAATGGGATGATTGAAGAAGGAGATAAGCTAATGAATATTTTACGAGAGAAAAATAACCGTTTTTTCCAACATGTTGCTGGAATAGTAGCTGATTATAGAAAAAGCTAATCTATTTTATTTGCCAACTTCTTCGCATATAGAATTTGTGTAATTCCAAGCAAGCAAAGTCCTATATATAAAGGTGCATTGTATGAAAATGTTTGAAAGAATAAGCCTGAAAATGGTTGTCCACTAAATCTCGAAATGCTTAATGCTGACTGATTAATGCTTAATGCTGAACCAGTTTGATCTTTATTAATTTTCTGACTAATTAGACTATTTATAGTTGGATTGAACATTCCGATACCAAATGTGCAAAAGAAAACTGCACAGCTAAGTAAAGTATATGTTTTTGTAATTGTAAGCAGAAAAATACCAATAAATATAAAGAATATTGATATAAGTGCAGTCATTTTCTCTTTAAATTTTTTCACAAAAAAGTTTATAGAGATAGATTGATGAAAAGCTAAAAGTATTCCCACAAAACACATTAGGGTTCCAATTTGTTGAGGGCCCCAATTGAAAACTTTTTCACTCCACAATGCAAATATTCCATTCAGCCCAGAGAAAACAAAATTTATTAAGAAATATAAATAAAATAAATACGAAACCTCTTTTTTCGTAATAATCTCATATATTTGTTTCA
Source organism: bacterium (assembly GCA_002701605.2). Classification (GTDB taxonomy): domain Bacteria; phylum Desulfobacterota_D; class UBA1144; order UBA1144; family UBA1144; genus TMED126. Next base: position 16,391 of record NZWF02000006.1, on the reverse strand, counting down.
CATAATTTGTTGATTTGAATTTTACTGCTACTTTTTTCGTTTTCTTTAGAAGGAAAAATAATATAAATATATTTATAAAGTTAATGGATGCAGCAAAAATCCCTGATGCAAAATAATTAGGTTCTAATGGATTGTTTCCTGCCAAATAACCTCCTACGATTGGCCCTATAGCAAAACCAAGACTATATGCAGAATTATATCTACCTATGTACTTTGTCCTCTCATTTTCATTTGTTATATCAGATATGTATGCTGAGCCAACTGAGAGGTTACATGAAAAGCATCCAGCTATTACTCTTGAAATAAGAACTAAAGGTAGAGTATTAGCAAAGGCCATGATTAAGTGCGAAGCAAAATCTGCACAACTTGATGATAGTAGCATTGGTTTTCTTCCAAATTTATCCGAGAGTTTTCCAAGATAAGGTGAAACAAAGAACTGAATAAAAGAAAAAATTGATATATATAGTGTTACAATGAATGGCCCAGCTCCTAGAAACATCACATGAAAAGGTAAGACCGCAATTATAATGGAACTAAAAGCTATAACATCTAAAAAAACATATAAAAGTAATGCATTCACACNTTNACNATAAACGAAATAAAATTAAAAGAAATTAAAAAATTAAAATAGTAGATTATTGNGCACAAAATCCACCATCAATCATTAATGTATGTCCTGTAACATAGCTTGATTGTGGTGAAAAAAGCCATANNACTGCATCACTAATTTCTTTTGGNGTTCCTATTCGTTGCATTGGCACCATTCCACCAAATTGCTCAGGATTTCCTTCGGTTGGATCTGATAACATTGGTGTATTTATTGGACCTGGTCCTACAGCATTAACTCTAATATTAGATTGAGCCAGTTCAATAGCAGCACCTTTGGTTAAGCCTGTTACTGCATGTTTTGTTGAACTATATACCGTCAATCCAGGATAGGCTGAATGTGATAGGATTGAGCTATTATTTACTATGCTGCATGGATTATCAGGGGATGCATATTTAGACATNTCAGCTATCTGATAATGCATACAATAAACAACACCTTTTATATTTACATCAATAATATAGCTAGAATCTTCAGGTGTCTGTTCAGCCAGCGGTTGAACATCGCCTAACAAACCAGAATTATTAAAAGCAAAATTAAATTGTCCATATTCTTTGAGTGTAAAATCAATTAAATTTTTAACATCCTTAACTTTTGAAACATCAGTTTTGAGAAATTTTGCTTCACCACCATTCTTTTTAATAGTTTCAACAACTTCATTTCCTTTCTCTTCATTTCTATTCCCAATTACAACTTTTAATCCAACTTTTGCAAGTTCTATTGATGTTTCTTTACCAATTCCTGTTCCACCACCTGTAACAATTACAACTTTATTTTCAAAACTCATATTTTTGTACCTCCAAAAGGATCATTCTTTAATAAATGATTAACAATATTCTACCTTCTTCCCATGAATTTTTTAAATTCATTTCTAGTAATTTTTTTTGCTTTATAACTATGTATTGCTAATTCTATCTTATTGATAATTTTTTTTAGTCTAACGTCATCTATTTGATAACTTAATTTTATCAAATGTTGATATGTGGTCCATGCTATTGATGATGGAGATAGTCTTTTCTCATTAATGTATTTTCTTTCCATGCTATTGAGTAATGTTTGATTCGGCTTAATTTTATAAAATATCTCATTCAAATCTATAGATTCATCTAAATAAATTTGTGGTTTAATCTCAATTGCTTTTATTAAATATTTTAAATTTTTTGTTAAAAGAAATTTTTGTATTTCATCAACTGAACTATGTATTAATGGCAGATCATACCCATATATTGAATCGTAATCTATTTCAATCCTAGATAAAATTTCGGGGAAATATTTCTCAGATTCAATTAACTCATCAATTATTTTAATATTCGCTTCAGGAAATGCATATTTTTCAAATTCGCTATTCTTTATCCATTTATAATCACTATGAACTATTAAATTTGGTTTAGAAATAATATGAGATTCAGCAATAAAACCAATTAGCTCAACATTTACATCATCATACTCATGTTTTGTTCTGGTAAAAAAATTAATATTCTCCAAACTTAGACCAATTTCTTCTTTAACTTCCCTTATTACACAGGAGAGTTCAGACTCTCCCTTTTCTATTTTTCCACCTGGGAACTCCCAAAGCCCATCTCTTGGACCTTTGCTATTTCTTTTTAAGATTAATGTTTTTAAATCTTTTTTTATTATGCAGCAGCAAACTTTCAAGTTTTTTTTCATTAAGTTAAATCTAACCAAATAATAATATTATGTATACTAAAGCTAAGAGGTAAATATGCCAACTATCAAAGAAAGTTCTGATCAAAAGTTTCCACTAGTTCAAGTAGAATTAAACAGTGGAGAGAAAGTTTACTTGTGTAGATGTTTCAAGTCTAAGGATATGCCATTCTGTGATGGTTCACATAAAGGTGTCCCTGGCACTGGTCCAGCACTTGTTAGAGCTAAATAGAGCTTAAATGAAAAAAAGACTAGATTCTTATCTTGTTGAAAAAAATTTTTTTGAATCAAGAGCTAAAGCCCAAGTTCATATACTTGCTGGTGAGGTTTATGTAGACAATGAAAAGGTTTTAGTANCNTCTAAGTTGATTCGTGAACCNTGTGATATTGAAATAAAATTTTTATCTGANAATTATGTAAGTAGATCCGGAATNAAACTTAAATCAGCTTTAGATAATTTCAATGTAAGTGCTAATGATAAAGTCTGCATAGATGTAGGTGCATCAACGGGGGGNTTTACTGAGTGTTTGTTGCGCGATGGGGCAAAAAAAGTTTATTCNGTAGATGTTGGATATGGNCAACTNGATTATAAGTTAAGAANCAACNATCGTGTTATCAATCTNGAAAANACNAATGCTAGATACNTAACANCGANAGAAATNCCAGATTCTATAGAATTGATTGTNATGGATGTATCCTTTATATCAATTACAAAGTTTGATAGTTTTTTAAAAAGTTTCACAAATAACCAAATTGAATTTGTGGGTTTAATTAAGCCACAGTTTGAATTAAATAGAGAGAAAATTGGAAAAAAAGGAATTGTAACTAATGAANATTTCAGAATTGAAGCAAATTTAAAAGTTAGCTCTTTCCTTTCTAATTACTTTAAAAANGTTTCTGAAGTAATAAGNTCACCAATAAAAGGTGCAAAGGGTAATATCGAAAGTCTTATTTATTGTTCCAATCTTTAAGGAACTTTTCAATTCCTATATCAGTAAGTGGATGATTAAACAATTGCATTATCACTGAATAGGGAAGAGTTGCTACATCAGCACCTAGTTTTGCTGATTCAACTATATGGATTGGATTTCTAATGCTTGCTACTAAAATTTCAGTCATAAAACCATAGTTCAAAAAAATCTCAGATAAGTCACTTATTAACGACATGCCATTAGATGAGATATCATCTAGCCTCCCAACAAAAGGGCTTACATATGCNGCCCCAGCTTTAGCAGCTAACAAAGCTTGAGNGGAAGAAAAGATGAGTGTAACATTCACTCGAATTTTCTTTTTTGAAAAATAGCTTGTNGCTTTTATTCCATCTTTGGTCATTGGTAGTTTAATAACAACATTTTTATCAATTTTTGCTAATTCTTCTCCTTCTTTAATCATTCCTTTATAATTNGTAGATATAACCTCAGCACTTACAGGACCTTTAGCTATTTTGCAGATTTTTTTTATAATTGCTTTAAAGTTTTTNTGTCCATTTTCTTTTGCAACTAAAGATGGATTTGTTGTTACACCATCCAGCAGCCCTAGTGAGGCTATTTCTTCGATTTCATTCAAATTAGCACTATCTAAAAAAAATTTCACATTTATATATTACTTTATTTTTTTCTTCTTTTAAAACTAAACATTGACAAAAAATTATTATTGAGCAGAATAAAGCTTTAATTATGGCAAACAAAAGTGCATCAGCAAAAAAAAGAGCTAGACAAAGNATTAAGCGTAGAGCTAGGAATAAGTCAGTNATATCTAATTTAAAATCTTCAGTAAAAGCTTATAAAACTGCTTTAGAGGCTGGTGAAGATACAAAAGATTTGTTACTAAGAAAAGTAATATCTCTATATGACAAGGCTGCAGCTAAAGGTGTAATTCATAAGCGNAATGCTTCTAGGAATATTTCNAAGATTTCAAAGACAATAAATAAATAAATTGGAATATAATTTTATATCAATTATTGGAATTATTGCTGGGACACTGACAACCATAGCTTTTNTACCACAAGTTNATAAAGTTTATAAAACAAAGGCCACAAGAGACATATCTTTTGGAATGTTTTTAATNTTTTCAATAGGTGTTGGNTTTTGGCTTTACTATGGAATANTAAAAAANGATTATCCAATTATTTTAGCAAACTCCATTACAATAGCTTTTTCTCTCTATATTTTATTTAATAAAATCAAATTTAAGTAATTAATTTCCAATATTTTTNAAAAGATTNAATATTATGGTTTTCTGAGATATATCAGAACTTTTTAGAAGTTTGTCAGCCTTTTGNAGTTCCCTTAAGGTTTTTTGNAGATCACTCATTTTTAGNTTATTTGTTTCAGCTTTTATATATTTNAATTGAAATTTTGATATTTTAGTNGCATTAATTATTTCATTATCAGTTTTATTTCTNNCTTGAAGTATTTTTATTTTTAAATATTGCCTNTATTTCCATGCTATTCTNCCNATTTCCATNAAAATATTTTTTTCAAANTTTGTTTTATTAAAATTGNTAAGCAATTCTTTAAAGTTTTTATTGTTTATATATTTGTCTAAACTATANGTCTCAGCAAATACNGTTCTCTCATAATTATTATATAATTCNTTAATCTTATTTTCATCAANNTTACCTTTATTGNTAAAAGTTTTTATTTTTTCAANTTCATTNTCTATTCCAATCCTACTTTCTGGAAATTTATCAATTATTAACTCTTCCAAAATTTTAGATAATTTTATATTNTTANCNTTCANNATATCNTTTATAAATATTTTTCTCATATTNTTATNNTTAAATTCATATTCTNTATCAACACNAAACTTNTTTATTAATTTCTTCGAAAAGTAAAAAATCTTCGCAAATTTATTTGGACTTAAATTAAACTNTATTAAATTATNTACTAGTGTTTTATTCGCTTCATGTAAATTTAGAATTATTATAAATCTTTTATTGTTTCCTAAAGGGTAGGTATTCATATTCTCTAATATTGTTGATATATCATTAATTTTCTCTATATCGATGAGATTTACATTCGATGAATAAATATCACTTGGAATATTTTCTTGGAGATAATCTATTAGTTTTTTTTGAAAATATGAATCTTTCTCTATAATCAAAACAGTTCTTAGATTATCTTTTTTAATAATTTCGCTGATTTCATTAATTTCTGTCATTATAATTACAATATTAATGCTGAATAAAATTTATACAAAAAGTTTTTCTAAAAAAATTAATTATGAGTTGGTTGATGAATTGTTTGATCAATATTCCAACTATTTGATGAAAGGTAGGGGTGTAGGATATTTATTATTCTTAGAGCATCAAGATGTTTTTACTGTAGGTAGATTTAATTCTCAAAAATATGATTTATCTTCCCAAATAAATAAAATACCAATAAAAAAATCTTCTCGTGGGGGAGATATAACTTATCATGGAGATGGTCAATTAGTTTTCTATCCAATATTAAATGTTTCTTTGTTAGCAATAAAATTAAAAAACCTTGTTAGTATTTTAGAAAAAAGCTTAGTAAAAACTCTGGAGAATTTTAATATAATTGCAAAACCAAGAATGAATGGCCCTGGGGTTTGGATAGATGATTACAAAATCGCATCGATAGGGATTTCNTTCAAAAAAGGAATAAGTTTCCATGGAATATCAATTAATTTTGATACTGATCTTTATAAGCAAGAACTTATTGATGCATGCGGTGACAGCTCTTTAANGATTGGAAATATTGAACATTTTGCAAAAATTAATAAATCAAAGTTTAAAGAATTATTTAACAATATTTTTTATTCTGAATTAATTAATATTAGCAATTACCCAAAGAAAAAATTAATTTCTCTTGTAGCTGAATCTTGAGAATCTGATCCATGAATAATGTTGCTATCGATGCTATCAGCATATTGTGCCCTTATGGTACCTTCTTTGGCTTCTTGCGGATTAGTTGCTCCCATAATCTCTCTTACTTTTAATATTGCATTTTCTCCCATTAAAACAAATGGTATGCATGGACCTGAAGACATGAAGGCTACTAAGTCCTTAAAAAAAGGCTTTCCATCGTGCATTTCATAGAATTCACCAGCTTGTTTTTCAGTAAGTTGAATGAGTTTTATATGAGTAATTTTTAATCCAGAGTCTTCGAATTTTTTTAATATGTTACCTATAATATTCTTNTTNACTCCGTCGGGTTTTATAATTGATAATGTTGATTCCATATCTTCACCTTTTGACCTTACAATTTGGTTGATTTATTATAGCAGAATGAGTTTAGATAGNATTGATAAAGAAGTAAAGTCTGAAATAGATANTCTTTTGANGNAAACNAGAGATGCNTCTTTACAAATTGCTAAATTAGATACAAATATNAAAAANAAAATTTTAAATGATATTGCAGAAAATTTAAGAAAAGCTGAAAATGAAATAATANATGCAAATAATACGGATTTAGATTCNTTNAATCCNAAAGATTATACATCAGCTTTTTATGATAGATTAAAATTANATTCTCCAAGAATTAANCAAATGATTTCAAACATATTGGAAGTNATAGCTCTTGAGGATCCTGTTGGNAAAAGAAGGTATTTGTATGATAGACCTAATGGTATAAAAGTATTTAAACAATCTATTCCATTAGGTGTCATGTCAATTATTTATGAGTCTAGACCAAATGTTACCTCTGATGCAGCATCTTTATGTTTAAAGTCTGGNAATTCTGTCATATTGAGAGGTGGTTCGGAAAGTTTCAATACTAATAAGGTTATTGTTGAAACGATAAAGGATTCCTTGAGTCAGAACAACATTAACCCTGATGCGGTAAATCTTGTCCCTTATACTGAAAGNGATGTAATGAAATATATTTTAAGAAAGGATGAGTTAATTGATTTAATAATACCAAGAGGTGGCGAAGGATTAATAAGATTTGTTTCTCAAAATTCATCAATACCGGTTATAAAACATTACAAAGGTGTTTGCCATGTTTATATTGATCTAAAGGCTAATCTTGATATTGCACACTCTGTTGCGATAAACTCCAAAATTCAGAGACCCGGAGTTTGCAATGCAATGGAAACACTAATNATTAATNAGAATCTTCCCAAAGAATTTATTGAAANTTTATTGAAGGATTTAAAAGAAAATAAAGTTAANTTAAGAGGAGAAAAGAATTTGTCCTCTTTTATTGATTCAGATAGCTTTGTAGAACTTGAGGAAATAGATTTTCAAAATGAATATCTTGATTTAGAGTTAAACATAAAACTGGTAGACTCAGTAGATTCAGCTATTACTCACATTGAGAGATATGGATCTTTGCACACAGAATCAATAATTACTGAAGATGAAAGCATAAANGAAAAATTCATTAATAGCCTAAATTCATCTGCAATATTTCATAACATATCTACAAGATTTAATGATGGGAATGAATTAGGTCTCGGTGCTGAGATTGGAATTAGTACCACTAAGTTGCATGCTTTTGGACCGATGGGATTGAATGAACTTACTTCCGAAAAGTTTGTTGTGACNGGTAGTGGTCAAATAAAGTAAAATTATAATGTTAAACAGAATATCCCTAAAAAATTATTTAACAATTAAGTATCTTGAGGTCAGTTTTGAAGAAGGATTGAATATATTAACGGGTGAAACTGGTGCTGGTAAATCACTTGTACTTGGAGCTATAGANGTCTTTGCTCAAAAAAGATTTCCTAAAGAACTTAAAAAAATTGACAGTGAAGATTTAGAAATAGAGATAAATATTCAGGATGATAAAAAAAATATTCTGCTCAAAAGAGTAGTGGACAAAAAATATCAATCNATATTCTATATTGATGAATTAAAGGTTAAATTTGAAAAAATTTCTGAAATTTTTGATGAATTCTTTTTATTCTTTGGACAAAAATCAGCATCAAANCTTTTACTTCAAAAAAATCATATAAATTATTTCGATCAATATATTATGATAAGTGATANTTTAATTNGCTTAAATGATTTGTATACTGTTTATGATTCTGTAAAAAAAGATTTAGACAAGCAAAAGAAACTCCTTAAAGAGCTAGAAGAAAAAGAAGAGTTTTATCGTTTTAAGTTAAAAGAATTGAATAAACTTGAAATTGAAAGTGATGAGGAAGAGTTAGAAATCTTATCTAAATTAAAGAAGAATAACTCCCTGAAAAAAAACAATGAGGATATTAGNGAGGTTGTTAGCAAGATTGANAATCTACTATTAAAAGAAATTTATCAATTATCTAGAAAAATTGTCAAGATTGATGCCATATCTATTTTAGATGAGAAAATAAGTAATGCATCAACTTCCTTAGAAGAAGTTTCTTATGAGTTATCAAAATTACTAAATACATTTGAAAATTATGATGAAGATTTTGATGCTCTAGAAGATAAGATTTATATATCAAAAGAATTAAGAAGAAAATATGGCTTAACTTTAGATAAATTGATAGAAGAAAGAACCCTGATACAATCAGCATTGGATAATTCATCTGATCTTGAAGGTAGAATTATTTCACTTGAGAAGAAACTTAAGCTTGCTTATGATCAACTATANGCAGAAAGTTTAAATTTATCTAAAAAAAGAAAAAAATTGTCCNGTTCTTTTTCTTTAAAAATACAAAAACATTTAAAAGATATGGGTATTAAGAATTGTTCTTGGATTGTTTCCTTTAGGGAAAAGGATATTTCATCTGATGGTATAGATGATTTAGAGTTCCTATTTTCTTCAACAAATGAACTTCCACCNGATTCATTAAATAAAGTCGCTTCNGGTGGTGAAGCTTCTCGAATCTTATTAGCTATATCTTTAGAGCTCTCAAAGAGTTTTAATTCAAAAGTTGTAATTTTTGATGAACCAGATGTTGGNTTGGGTGGGGCAATAGCCGAGAAATTAGGTCAGAAAATTTTTAATTTATCTTCTAATGTTCAAGTTATATGTATTAGCCATCTTCCACAAGTTGCTTCTTTTGCAAAAAATCATTTGCTTGTTGAAAAAACTTTAAACAAAGAACAATCAATAACTATTAATTCATTATCAAGAAGNGGTAGAATTGACGAGATTGCCAGAATGTTAAGTGGCGAAGTTCTTGAGGAAGAAGCATATTCGTTAGCAAAGAAGATGATTAAATAATTAAAACCATTGCAGAAAGAACCGTNATCCAATTACCATCTTTAGGNCCCTCACCAAAACTAGTAAGTTCCCTTGTTTTAACTGTGTGCCCNCTAATCTTCCAAATATCCTTTTGTTCATTATAATTTTTGTCAGCATCAAAAGGTGCTCCAAGAGTTGTTGCAAGCATATAAGCAGCTAAATNTTCTGCATATNCACCGGCCTCTTTTTTAGATTGTCCAAAACTGTGGTGCTCGGATAAATAGCCATGTTGTGATCTGTCTGCTGGCATCGCTATACCAACAGATGNTGCAACTTTNCTTCCATGTTCATTCGTAGCTGNTTCACTTAATACAACATATACAATTTGTCCTGGAGATAATTTCTTTAAACCCTCTTNTTTAGAAATTATCTTGCAGAAGGGAGGCATNATNCTTGAGACTTTCACTAAGTTNAATTCAGCAATACCAGCATCTCTTAGTGCCATCTCAAAACTTGTTAGTTTTTCTTTACTAACTCCTTTGCCTTTTGTTAAAAAAGAAAACTTTGGAACCATATTGCACCTCATTGANAAAAACTTATTTATTTAAAACTATTTAAAATAATTAGTCAATTCAATATCTTAAGTTTATATTTAACTTTATATNNACGGTTATAACAAATGAATAATTTTGTAAAAAGACTTATAACATGTTTGATTCTTGCTCCGATAACTTTGTATGTAGTCTATGCAGGGGAATTGGTATTATTACTCTTTATAATTCTGATTTGCACAATTGCTAGCCTTGAACTAGCTACTATTATTTTAGAAAAAAATAAGAATTTTAAATTCTTATCAGTAACTTGTTCCGCCTTGTTACCTATTGCTGCATTTTATGATATTTCGATTTTTTTCAACTTGGCTTTTTTTTATATCTCAATATGGGTTATAAGATTGCTTTATAAAAAAATCCTATTTGTAAACTTTTGGTCCTCATATTTTTTTGTCATTATATATTCCAGTATCGGAATTAGTTTTTCAATTATCATAAGAAATTTAGAGAATGGCTTTTTCTTGTTATTAATTCCTATAATACTAAGCTCAGTTAATGATATAACGGCATATATTATAGGAAAAAACTTTGGTAACAAGAAAGCATTTCCTACCGTTAGCCCTAATAAAACATTCGAAGGTTCATTCGCTGGTGTAATAGGAACAATTATAGTTTCATATTTTTTGTTTAACTATTTTGATTTAGACATTGGAATTTCTAAATCAATATCTATAGGTTTAATTGTGGCAGTAATGGGTATTTTGGGTGATCTATTAGAATCAGTAATAAAAAGAAAATCAGGAATTAAAGATTCAGGCAGTATCTTACCGGGACATGGAGGAATATTAGATAGGATTGACAGTTTAATTTTAATTTTACCAATCTTNTATTTAATTATTATTCTATTTGATGTAAATAATTAGTATGAAAAGAAGCAAGCGAGTTTTTGATAANTCNAAAGTGANTATATTNCCNTTTTTTGTTTTAATTGTGGTTNTAGNAATTTGNTATGTTTNCTATATNCAATTCTTTAAGGTTCCTAAATTTTCATTAAATTCAGANGATAAAATCTCTACAGCAGGATTNTCAGCTAGGTTAGATTCAGAAGATGTATNANTTNANTCAATAGAAATTTTTTTAATAGTTAACAATGANAAGANATTCCTAATTTATAGTAANAATNAATTTGACAATTCAAAATCAACNCATGATCTTGATGTTGGCTTCAATGAGAATTCTGAATTTATTAANTACATAAAAAAAGCAAAAGACACTGAACTAACNCTTACATACAATGTCCAATATAAAAACAAATTTTTTAACTCTGAACTANATGACTCTTATTTAATTAGNGTTGATTTTAAGCCACCNGAAATATCAAATATAGAAACTGATGGATATGTATACCTTGGAGGTGTCGGATACATCAGATTACAATCATCTTTGGATGTNGCAAAGCTCTATTTAGATAATGGNAATGGTGATTTATTTTATCCAATATCAAATAAAAAAAATGATGTTATTGAACATTTAATTTTTTTCACATGTTCAAACANGCCATGTAATCAAAACANGGTNAAAATATATGCTGAAGATTTTGCAAAAAATTCAACTGTTGTTTTTAAGAAAATACGAACAATTAAAAATAAAAAATGGCCTAAATATCTAATTAAAATTGACAGGGAAAATTTTACAGATAAATATAATGAAATNTTAAATTCAAATATACAGACAATTAATAAGAATGACTTTCTAAGAATAAATAAAGTTGAAAGGGCCTTGAATGAATCTAAAATAAAAAAATTAACAACTAATATTAGTCTAGAAAAATATTTTAAAGGTCAATTTAATCAATTAGCAAATTCTAAAGTTTCTTCTTACTTTAGTGAAGAAAGGAGCTATTATTTCTCAGATTCTAAAGATGAAATTATAGATATTCAATTACACTGGGGATATGATTTATCATCAACTCAAAATGCAGATGTTTTTCCTGTAAACTCTGGAAAAGTAGTTTATGTAGATAATTCTTTAGGTATCTATGGTAGTGTCGTAATTATAGATCATGGTTTAGGCTTTTATTCTCTTTACAGTCATCTAAATAACATTTATGTGAAAAAGGATGAAATTGTTAATAAAAATACTTTGATCGGATTAACCGGTACAACTGGAATGGCTTTTGGGGATCATTTACATTTAGGCATATATTTACAAGGGGTACCCGTTGANCCCGTTGAATTTTGGGATAGAAAATATATAAATTTAAAAATNGANNAACCATATAAGATTTTTTCTAGTAAATCTAGTAAAGTTAATAATTNAAAATGATAATTTTTGGACAACATCCAGTAAAAGATTTGCTTTCAGATTCTTCAATAAGAGTAAAGAGAGTATATGTAAAAAATAAGAATATTTTAGATGATTTAGTAAAAATAAATAAAAGTATTCGAAATATTGATTCCATGAAAATTTCTGAGAAAGATTTTTATGATTTAACTAAGAGCAATTCTCATCAAGGACTTGCAGTTGAAATTGAAACTCCNAAACTTTATGAATATACCGACNTTAAAAAAAATATTCATGAATTAGGAAGAATAATNGTNGTTATTGACCATGTTAATGATCCGCATAACTTAGGAGCNATNATACGATCTTGTGTTTTTTTTGATATAAATACTNTTGTGATTCCTAAAAATAGGGCTGCTTCAATTACACCNGGAAGTATTAAGTCNTCAGCAGGCACAATTTTTAAGTCAACNATATACGAAGTGTCTAATTTAAAAAATATTTTAATTGAATTAAAGAAAAAGGATTATTGGGTTATTGGTGCTGACATAAGGGGTGAAAATATTAATTCAGCTATATTTGACCAGTATATGGATGAAAAAATTGTTTTAGTTTTAGGTTCTGAAAACAAAGGTATTTCTAANATATTAAAAAAAAATTGCGACTTAATTGCTAGGATAAATAATCCAGGAAATACAGATTCTTTAAATGTCAGTGTTGCTTCAGGAATTTTTTTAAATAGGTTTTCATAGCATATGTTTTTATTTTTTGTCTTCTCTATTCTTCAAGGATTAACTGAATTTATTCCAGTTAGTTCCTCATTACATTTAATTTTTATCAGTGATTTGCTTAATGGAAAAATTGATTTAATTACTACAGTTTCAATTCATCTTGGTTCTATTTTGGCATTGATTCTGTTTCTTTATAAAAATAATCTTAAGAANAAATCTTTTAATACAATAATGCTCTCCAAAATTTCATTTCTAGGCTCACTACCTATTTTTCTAGNCGGTGTATTTTTTTATGATTATATAAAAAATGATTTTTCNATTTCAACTTTAGCAATATTTTCTACAATTTTTTTTGGGGTATGTTTANTTTATATTGACAANTTACCTACAAATACTAAANATACACTTTCTGATATTTCTATTCTTAAAATTCTTTTCGTTGGACTNTTTCAATGTATTTCCTTAATACCTGGAACAAGCCGAGCAGCATCAGTACTAATAGGATCACGATTACTTAAANTAAATAACAAAGATTCTATTATTCTTGCACTNATTTTATCTTTTCCAGTCATATTAGGTGCATTCTGTCTAACTTTATTTATGGAAATATTTGTTAATAAAACTCTAACTCTATCAATCTCTCCTAAATTAGTTTTAAGCATATTTACTTCGTTTATCTGCTCNTATTTTTCAATATTATTTTTTTTTNAANATTCNNCTAGAATTGGTTTCAAATACTTTGGCTATTATAGNATTTTATTAGGCTTTATTTTAATTCTCTATTATTTCTCNAAAACTNTTTATATCTAAACAATTAATTTTTAGCTTTTTAGCTTTTATCTCTTTATTNCCNGGGTTTTTNCCNACGATTATAAAATCAATNTTCTTACTAATAGTTGAAACAAACTTTCCTGAATTTTTTTCAATTAAATTAATTAATTGATTACGGCTTAAGTCTTCAAATGAGCCAGTTATTGAAATTTTTTTATTTTTNAATGGTCCGTCTTTTGATATTTCATTCTCTATTATTTTTACTCCATTTTCTAAGCATGAATTTATGTTAGCAATATTCTCATCAGTATTGAAAAAATTATATATATTCTCAGAAATTTCCGGACCCAACCCTTCAATCTTGATNAAGTCATCAACCTTTACATTTATCAAATTCTGAATTTTTTGAAAATTTTCGGACAATATTTTTGACACAGTCTCACCTACATTTCTTATACTTAANGAATTTATAAAATTATTTAAAGAAACCGACTTTTTCGTATTAATCTCATTAATTATATTTTTTGCTGATTTTTCTCCAAGCCCTTCTAGNTTGCTGATATCATCAACNGTAATTTTAAAAATATCNGATGTTTTTTTAATTAAATTATTTTTATAAAGATTGACAAGTATTTTNTCTCCTAAACCATCAATATTAAAACTTTTTTTAGATACAAAGTAAGATAATTTTTGAATAAGTTGATCGTGACAATCTTCATTTTTACAATACAAATAAGTACCTTCAAATTCTAAATTTTTATTACATGATAGACAGGTTTTTGGCGGTTTTAATTTTTTTTTATTAACTTTTCTAGATACTTTCTTAATTTTAGGAATAACATCTCCGGCACGCTCTACAAGTACAATATCCCCAATATTAATATTTAATTTTTTTAGTTGATCAAAATTGTGAAGAGTAGCTCTTTTTACATTAACTCCNGAAATATTTATTTCTTCTAATTCTGCAACTGGTGTAATAATNCCAGTTCTACCTATCTGATATGTTATGTCATTGATTACAGTTTCTTCTATTGATGATGGNAATTTTAAAGCAACCGCCCATCTTGGAAANTTTGATGTAAATCCTAATTTCTTTTGTTCTTCATATGAATTGAGCTTTAAAACGAGTCCATCTATTTCATAATCAAACTGGTCTCTTTGATTTAATATTTTATTATAATTTCTCCATATATCCTNAGGAGTAATAATTTTTTCAAAATCACCAAGTAAAGTAAAGCCCCATTCCAAAATTAGTTCTATAAATTTTTCTTCATTTTTTACATCTAGCCCCTCAACATGACCGATACCCCAAGGCAGAAATAAAAGCGGTCGTGATGCTGTAATCTTTGAGTCAAGTTGTCTTAANGTTCCAGCAGCAGCATTTCTTGGGTTGGAAAATTTTTTTTCATCAATTAAGTTTAATTTTTTAAATTGCGAAATAGGTATAATCACTTCACCTCTTATCTCAATTATTTTGGGGATATTTTTACCATTAAGCATTAGAGGTATGTTCTTAATAGTCTTAACATTTTCAGTTATTTGCTCACCGGTCTCACCGTCTCCTCTTGTTGCAGCTGTATCGATTTGACCATCCTTATATGTAATTGATATTGATGCACCATCAAACTTTGGTTCTAGATAGTATGCTGGTTCCTTTATAGTTTTTTTTACCCTATTAATAAAATCCAGCAATTCTTCATAATTGTTAACATTATCAAGGCTATACATTTTATTAATATGTTTATGCTTTCTGAAATTAGTTGACACAAATCCGCCTACTTTCTGTGATGGTGAAGTGTCTGTCTTTAGAGTTGGAAATTGCTCTTCTATATTAACCAGTTCTTTAAGAAGAAGATCGAATTCATTGTCTGATATTTCTGGTTTATCATCTAGGTAATAACGTTTATTGTGATAATTAATTTTATCTATTAGCTCTTTTAATCTTTGCTCTGCAGAAGCTATCTTCATTTCTAATAAGATACACAAGTCTTACAGTTTTTTGAATTAAAACACTCAAATGATATATTTTTTTAATGGAAGTTTTACTTTTAGGATGTGGCTCATCAGTAGGGAGTCCAGTCATTGGAAGAGAACTTGATTCTTTTGATAGTAAGAATTTTAGAACAAGAAGCTCAGTTCTTATAACTGAAAATAATAAAAATATTTTAATTGATACCGGTGCTGATTTTAGATATCAAGCATTAAGGTATAAAATAAAGAAAATCGATATTGTTCTTTATACTCATTCTCACGCTGATCATACTCATGGTATCGATGATCTTAGAATATTTAGTTACATAAAAAAAGATAAGATTAACTGTTTTGCTAACAATTACACCATACGCGATATCAAAAAGAATTTTTCTTATATTTTTGACCCAGTAAGTACATCTGGAAGACCAAGATTGAAAATGAAGGAAGTTAAAGATACTTTTGTTGAGCAAGGTATTAATATTATTCCAGTTGAAATAAAACATAAAGATTGGGATATATTAGGGTATAGAATTAATAATTTTGCATATATAACTGACTGTAGCTCCATACCCGATAAGAGTATGGAAAAGTTAGGTGGGCTTGATTTATTAATATTAGACTCTCTAAGATTTTCTCCACACGAATCTCATTTGTCAGTTGATCAGGCTATAGAGATTGTAGATAAATTAAAACCTAAGAAAACTATTTTAACTCATTTGAGTTCAGA
>NZWF02000004.1 GCA_002701605.2 bacterium | reverse complement strand
TACTTCACTTTGTGCCATTTTAGCCATTATAATCTTAAAGATTATAATTTACAATACCTTTACTTTTTTCTCGTAAATCTATGAATCTTGGAGTTTTATTTATTTTTAAACTATTATTTAAAATTATTTTTAATTGTCTTAGTTTTACATCAAAGCCATCCTTGCCTAGAAGAATAATTTGATTGTTTGTTGTGTATATTTGTGCTCCTAAAATTTTATCAACTATAATCTCTGAAATTTCAAAATAAATATTTAAATCTTCTTTTGCTATCATATCAAGTAGTTTAGTAGCAATGGCAATGTCTTTGTCCTCTTTTGCTTCTAAAAAAGGTAAATTTGGAAAATCTGCAAGATCTGAAAAATAAAAAAAGAATCCATCACTGTCGATTAGGCCCTTAGTTTTCAAATTATTTATTTTAAAAATGAAACTTCTTTCAATTATTTCAATTTTAACCTCACTATATGAAAGCAGTGATAAATGAATATTTTTTATCATAATATTTTCTTTCAATTTTTTTTTAAAAGAATTTTTATTATAAAAAAAAACAAGATTGCCTAATAACTCTGATGTCTGGACTATTTCATCCTCTGTTATGTTTTTATTTCCAACTATTGTTATTTTTTTTACTATAGCAAATAAAGGATTTAGTATTATCCAACAAACAATAATTAAAACAAATAATAATAAGGAAAATTTACTTTTCATTTACAATCTTTACTTCATTTAACAGTTTAATCCCTTTTTTCTGGAGTACTTTTTTTCTTACTTTTTCTATGAGTTGAAATATTTCATTAGGATTAGCCTTGCCTTTGTTTACTATATAATTCGCATGCAATTCTGAGACTTGGGCATCACCTTCTGATAAACCTTTTAGTCCCAGTTCTTCTATTATTTCACCCGCAAATTTTGGTAGAGGGTTTCTAAACACACTTCCCGCACTAGGTAATTTTACTGGTTGTGTCTCGTTCCTATGTTTTAAATATAAATTTATATTTTTTTTAGCTTGGATAACATCTCCTTTAACAAGTTTAAATTTTGCACCTATTATAGTTTGGTTGGGAGTTATTGAGCTTTTTCTATATTCAAATTTAATTTCCTCTTTTAATAACTCAACTTCTTTGTTTTTATCTAAAATAGATACTGAGATCAAATTATCAGAAATTGTTCCTCCATTAGCACCTGCATTTGTTATCAATGCTCCNCCTATGGTTCCAGGAATTCCAGTCGAAAATTCAAATCCGGTAAGCCCATTATTTAGGCACTTNCTCATAACCAAGCTGAGCGATGCNCCACACTCCACTTTTANTATTTCACCTTCAAAAATAATCGATTTCATTTTTTTTGTACTTATTACAATTGTATTTTTTAAACTTATAAATAATGTGTTTGAACCATTGCCTATAATATATTTTTTGCATTTCAGGTTTAAAAGTGTTTTTAATTCATTAATATTTTTTGGATAAAATATATATGGAACATTACAACCAGATTTCCATGTGCAATAATCCGATAGGTTTACATTTTCATAGTATTCAATATTTAGAGTTTCAAAATTTATTCTATCCATTTTTAATTGTACTAACTAATCTTGTTGCGACTTTCCTTATATCGCCAGCTCCCATTGTTATAATCCTAATATTAGAGTTATTTTTTGAGATCTCTTTTTTTAATTTTGTCACAATTTTATTATAATCATTAATATAATAAGCATTACATGTTTTGTTTATTTTTTTTAATTCATCAACAAAGTCTCTAGAGGTGAATTTCTGTTTCCTTTCAAAAGCCGAATAAATATCGCTCACAATNACCTCTTTCCACAAAGATATTTCATTTAAAAAATTTTTATAATTTTTTCTTAATCGTGTAAACCTGTGAGGTTGAAAAACTAGAATAGTTCTTGTATCTTCATCATCCTTAATGAATTTTCTTACTTCTTTTATTGCATTATGATGATGAGCATAATCGTCAATGATTGATATATTTTTTCTCTCATATATTTTTTCAAATCTTCTACCTGGTTGATTGAGTTTTTTACTTATTTTTTTTATTCTTTCAGTGGAAATACCCATTTCAATAGCTGTAACAATAGAGCTGACAACATTGTAACAATTATATTGACTTATTCTTTGAAATTTAAATAAACCAATAATATTCTTTTTCTTATATAAGATGATTTCTGTACTTTTTTTACGGTTTATTATTTCAAAATAAAATTCAATATTTTTGTCAATATTGCTAAATCTAACAATTTTTTTATTTGGATTTTTAGTAATAATTTTTTTAATATTTGGACAGTCACTATTTACTATTACTTTATTTGTAGTTTTTTTTATGAAATTTTCAAATGCAAAATAAAGGTTCTTTTTTGTTTTATAAAAGTCCATATGATCAAAATCAATATTAGTGATAACTGAATACATTGAGTTTAAAAAATTGAAGCTGTTGTCACTTTCGTCAGCTTCAATTACATTGAGACTACTACGATTGTAAATAAAATTAGTTTTTAATTTAGTATTTATAGCTCCTAAGAAAACTGAAGGTTTTTTTCCACAATTTAATAATATTTGTGCTAAATAATTTGTGGTAGTACTTTTTCCGTGAGTTCCAGTTATGCAGATATTTTTATCNTTTCTTGTAAATTCACCTAAAGCTTTCCCTCTTGTAATACACTTAATTCCTCTTTTTTTTGCTTCAACTAACTCTGGATTATTTTTTTTTATTGCGGATGTATAAATAACAAGATTTTGATTTGTGATGTTTTCAGCTAATTGGTGCTCGTAAACTTTTATCCCCTTTTTTTTCAATTTTGTTGATATTTCATTATTGCTTAAATCAGAGCCTGTAATAGTATAATTTTTACATAAAAATTCAGCTAATGAACTCATTCCGATTCCAGCAATTCCTATGAAATGAATCTTAGTTTTTTTATGCATCTTTTAGTATTTCCTTGACTATATTTTTTGCAGAATAATCATTTGTTTGATTTTTTTTATTACTCAAAATTTTTTTTGCTTTATCTTTCTTGCTCAGCAAATTGAAAATCTTATTAGTAAGTTCTAAGTTATGATCATTTTCTTGCCATATCTCAGCTAACCCCTTTTCATTCATTTCTAAAGCATTTTGATATTGATGGTTATTTGTTGAATTTTTTATTGGTACCAGAATATTAATAAGATCAAAGTTTTTGGTTTCAGATATTGTTGATGCACCAGCTCTTGAAATCAGCAATCTTGTTCTAGAATAGTAATCACTAATATTATTTAAAAAAATTTCCGTGGAATATTTTAAAAAATTAAATTTTGCTTCGTATTGAAAGGCTATTTTTTTAACTCTATGGAAATCATCAATACCTGTTTGATGAATTATGGTGAATTCTTTTANCTCTTCCTTNGTTAGTCTGTTTAATAAATCCTCTAGTTGATCAAGAAATCTTGTATTTAATGTTTTAGAGCCTTGGCTGCCCCCAACAATTAGTATATCAATATCTTTTTTCGACTCTCTCTTTTTTTCTATTTCTCTGATAGGGTACCCCAGGTTAAAGCATTTGGATTTTTCGAAATGTCTTGATGATGATTCAAAATTAATAAATATTTTTTTTGAAAGTTTTGAAATTATTTTATTCGCGAGACCTGGAACAGAATTACCTTCAATTGTGTAAATTCTCTTATTTAATATGAAACTCGAAATTCCAACAGGAAGCCAAACAAAGCCACCTGATCCAATAACAATCTCTGGTTTAAATTTTTTTAATATTACAAGTGTTTTACCTATGCAGATGAATAGAGAGAAAATTGATTTAATTTTTTCCAATATGTTTTTTCCAACAAATCCATAAATATTTATTCCAATTATTTTGTAATTGAAATTTAATTTTGGNAGCATTTCATTTGATTTNAATGTGNTNATAAATAAAATNTCATAATCAGGAGAACTTTGTTTTATTGCATCNGCAAGAGCTATTCCTGGAAATATATGTCCACCTGTTGCTCCAAGACATATGATAAATTTTTTTTTGCTCATTTTTTCCTCATGTCTAAAGCTAGAATAATTCCNAGAGAAAATAATGTGAANACNAGAGANCTACCACCATAGCTTACAAGTGGAAGAGGNACCCCTTTTGTAGGAATAAGACCTATTGTTACAGATATNTTAATTATAACTTGCATAAGAGTTATTAATAATATTCCAGACATCAAATATCTACAGAAAACATCTTTTGCCCTGAGAATCATTTTATAAATAGAGAAGAATAAAGAGAAAAATAGAATTAATGTTAATATGCAACCCAAAAATCCTAATTCTTCAGCNATAATTGANAAAATAAAATCATTATGGTTTTGGGGAAGAAAAAATAATTTTTGNGANCTATTTCCNAGNCCAACTCCAAGAAANTTACCTTTTGCAAAGGATACATATGATTGAATTATCTGGTANCCAGCCCCATGAGGATCNTCATAAGGATTAAGAAATGTTANCAGTCTTTTCATTCTATAGGGGGCAGCCATAATTAGGGTCCCAAAAGATATACATAATANAATAAAAGAAAATATAATATGTTTTAATNTTGCTCCAGCAATTATTATCATTAAAAAAATGGTNGAAAGTACCAAAACCGTGTTTCCNAAATCTGGNTGTGACAAGAGCACAATTACATAAGGTAAAGTCAATGTGAAGGGCGAAATTATGCCTATTTTGAAAGTATTTATTTTATCTAGTTTNACTATTAAATGTTTAGNTATAAAAATTAATAATAAATACTTTGAAATTTCTATTGGTTGNAAAGATATNCCTGCAATTTGAATCCATCTAGATGCTCCNCCAGCTGTTTTAGATAAAATTGGAATTAAAGTTAGAGCTAATAAAAAAAAACCTATAAANTAAAAAAATTTGTACTTTTTTTCAAGGTATTCGGTTTTGAGTTTACTTGAAATCCAAAAAAGAACTAAACCGAATCCAAGGTAAAAAGTTTGTTTTTTAAGAAAGAAATAAGGGTCTGCATGATTTTCCATTGCCTGAACAGAGCTAGAGCTGAAAACCATTACTAATCCAAATATTGANAGNATCAATGTAGANAAAGTAAACAGTGTTCTAGGATTAATATTATTTAAAAAACTTATTAACATATTGNTTAAATTTTTCTCCTCTTTCGATGTATGAATTNTATGAGTCAAAACTAGAACTNCCNGGACTAAAAACTATNGTGTCAGTNTTTTTTATAACTTTTNTTAATTGAATGACCGCATCCTCCATATCTTTACAAATTATACTATTCTTTGATGAAAAAAATTGTGCTAATAAAAATTTATTTTCACCAATTAAAAAGACTTTTTNGACTTTTTTCCCNAATATNTTTTTTACAGATATGTAATTAAGATTTTTATCTTTACCACCCATTAATAGATAGATCTTTGAATTGAAAGACTCTATGGCATTTACAGTGGCATCAGGGGATGTGGATTTTGAATCATTNAAGATTTTNGGTTTNTCAAATATTTTTTCAAGTCTAAATTTNGGTGGNTTAAATTGGTAAATTTTTTTTANAATATTNTTATTTAATTTAGTAAAAACATTNGCTATTTCNATAGCAAATNATAAATTTTCAATGTTNTGNTTACCNACTATTTTCAAATTATTAAGTAAAATTTTTATTTTATTTTGTATTATATAATTCTTGTTTCTTGATTTTTTTATTAATATCTTTTTTGGTACGATTTTTAATCTACTTAATTCAATATCGCTTTTTAAAATTAAGAAATCACTTTTCTTCTGATTTTTAAATATATTAAATTTTGAGCCATAGTATTCAATTAAATCCTTATGGTGATCAAGATGGTTTGGAGATAAGTTAGTTATTGCAGACACCTTAGGTGCAAACTCTTTATCTATGAATTGTAATTGAAAGCTNCTACATTCTAAAAGAAAGATGTCATAATTTTTCTCCATTAATATTCCTTTTATAAAAGGCGTGCCAATGTTGCCACCAATAAATACTTTAAGCCCATGATTTTTTAAAATTTCATGAGTTAATAATGTAGTAGTTGTTTTTCCATTAGTACCTGTAACTGCAATAATTGGCTTTTCTGTAAATTTTGCCGCAAATTCTATTTCACTTATTACTTTTATTTTATTTTTTAAAGCAAATTTAATATTTAAATTGGTTTTTTTTACTCCAGGGCTTAAAACAATAGTTGAAATATTTTTTAATATTTTTTTAAAATTTTCTTTGGTTTTAGTGTCGTCATATATTTCATAAGGTATTTTTTTGTATTTACAAAAGTTTTTCACTGCTTTTCCAGTGATACCCATTCCATAAATTAAAATTTTTTCTTTTACCATTATCTTATTTTTAATGTTGCAATTGCTATTAATGAAAAAATTATTCCTATAATCCAAAATCTAATAACAATTTTTGATTCTTTAATCCCTAATTTCTCAAAATGATGGTGTATTGGTGCGATTAGAAATATCCTTTTATTAAATATTCTGAATGAAAAGATTTGAGCAATAACTGATAATGCCTCTATTACAAAGATTCCACCAATTATAAGTAAGAGAAATTCTTGCTTTATTAAAATGGCTACTAATCCTAAGGTCGCACCCATTGGTATTGAGCCTGTGTCTCCCATAAAAATTTGTGCAGGATTTGAGTTATACCACAAAAAGCCCAGAAGACTTCCTATTAAGGCTGAAATAAAGACAACTATCTCTCCTACATTAGATATAAATGGGAGATACAAATAAGACGAATAAACACTATTTCCTGCAATATATGTAAAAATTGTAATAGCAGAAAAGGATATTATGAGACTTCCTGTAGCCAGACCATCTAGCCCATCTGTGAAATTTACAGAATTAGCTGACCCTAATATTATAAACATCATAAGAACAAAATAGATTGCTCCTAGATCAAAGATATTTTTTGTAAATGGAAGGATTATGTTGTTGATATTTTTAGTTTCCTCCTGATAAATAAAGGTCTGTGATTGATCAATTATTAAAAAACTAATTAGAAAGGTTAATAGTATTTGAATAAAAAACTTTAATTGTATTTTTAGTCCAGTACCTTTTCTTAATTTTGTAAAGTCATCAATAAATCCTGTTATGGCAAATAATATATATGTCCAAATTAGGATTTGAATTTTTGGATTGGATAAATCACTAAAGAGTAGGGTTGAAATTAAGATTGAAACTCCAATTAAAAATCCACCCATATTCGGTGTCCCTGTTTTCTTTTTATGATTATCATTTAAATATTTATTTATGTTTTCGACTGAATTTTTTTTAGTAAGGAAATTTATAAATTTTTTTCCAAATAAAACAACAAATAAAAAGCTTAAAATTCCAGCTAAAATCGATCTAAGAGTTATATATTGAAATAGGTTTAATAAAGGTATTGAATCTAAAAAGTTTAAATATAAATAGTGAAACATTAAATTTCTAAGAACTCCAAAACTTTCTCCATTTTAGATCCACGTGAACCCTTAATAAGGATAACAGTATTATGAATTTTCTTTAAATCCAAAAAATTTGATATATCTTTATGCTTAGCGAGTATAGTTGCAGAGATTTTTTTATTAATACCCGTTAAATAACTTTTGTAATTTGAGCCATAAATATATGCTTCATTGAATTTTTCAGAATAAAGCAGTTCCCCAATTTTTTGATGTTCATCTTCCTCAAAATCTCCTAATTCAAGCATATCACCTATAATCGCGATTTTGGTTAGCTTAGGAAAAATTGCATTGGTCATTTGTATAGCAGTCTTCATTGAATTAGGATTTGCATTATATGAATCATTTATAATAAAATTGGTACCAATTTTTTTTATATTAAAACGATTAGAGATTCCCTCATATTCTTCTAACCCCTTTTTTATAAGTTCTGGTTCGATATTTAAAGTTTTCGCAGCTGCTACTACTGATAGTGAATTATAAATATTATTAATACCAGCCGCTTTTATTTTTACCCTAATTTCTTCTTTATTTATTCTAATTGTGAATTCGTCGTAAGAATCTGAGATTTCCTCTCCTTTAGTGTCAGAATCCGAGTTTATAGAAAATGAAATTGTTTTAAATCCTAAATTTTTGCATTTTTCTGCTAAGAATTTATTGTCAGCATTAAATATAAGAAAATTTTTTGAACCAAAAAATTTTGTTATATTAAATTTTTCTCTAAGAATTTCATTCTCATTTTTTAAATATAGAGTATGACCTTTTCCAATATTTGTGATTACTGACAGGTTGGGCCTTGCTATATTTGATAAAACTTCAATTTCACCAGGGCTATTTGTCCCCATTTCTAATATTAATACCTCAACATTTTCATTTAAATCTAATATAGTTAAAGGTAAGCCAATATCGTTATTGTTATTTCCTTGAGTTTTATGAACCACAAATTTTTGCCCAACAACACTTGCCATAATTTCTTTTGTTGATGTTTTACCATTTGTTCCTGTTATTCCTATTTTAAATATTCTATCTTCCTCTTGCAGAATGAATGCAGAGAATTTTTGAATGAAATCTAGTGTGGACTTTACATGGATTGAGTTTGAATTGATCTCCTCGGAAATACAAAAAGCTGCTCCATTTTCAAATGCTATTGGAACAAAGGTGTTCCCATTGAAGTTCTCTCCACTTAATGCAATAAAAATATCGTTTTTTTTTAATTTTCTAGTATCAGTGCAAATCTCTCCAAGCTCTTCATACTTTATATTTATTTCATTAGATAATATTCCATTGTATTGATTTAAAAATTTTGATAAATATTTCTTATAAAGTTTCATTTTTTAAAATTTTGGAAACAACTTTATGGTCTGAATATGCTTCTCTTACTCCATTGATCTCTTGATAGTTTTCATGACCTTTACCAGCAATTAAGATTACATCTTTTTTCTCAGCTGTGACAATTGCTTTCTTAATTGCTTCTTTTCTATTTAAAATAATTTTTATTTTTTTAGAATTTTTTGTTCCGTCAACTATATCATTAATAATCTTTTTTGGATCTTCTGTTCTTGGGTTGTCATTGGTTAGATATACTTTATTTGAATATCTGACACCAACTTCCCCCATTTTAGCTCTTTTTTTGATATCTCTATCCCCACCACAACCAAAAACAGTAATAATTTTGTTGTTTGGATATTCTATTTTTATCGACTTTAGTGTTTTCTCTAATGCATCATGTGTATGAGCATAATCAATAAAAATAACTTTTTGTTTTTTTCCTACAGGCTCCAACCTACCTTTTGCACCTTTAAAGGATGCAATCTTATCAATTATTATTTTAAGAGGTTTTTTCTTTATAATAGAATATGCAAATGCTGCAAGTATATTCTCAAAATTAAAGTTCCCAAACATAGGAGTTAATACTTTACAATTTTTTTTCATGTAAACGATTTTCAACTCATATTTTTTTTTAACTTTATTTATTTTTTGAATATAGAAATCAGCTGATGGGTTTTTCATTGAATATGTATAGTATTTTATTGATTTCTTTTTTTCGTTGAGTATTTTCAATCCATATTTGTCATCAATATTTATTATCGCAAATTTATTTTTTTTATTACTTTTATTTAAATATTGTGAAAACAATTTTTTTTTAGCTTTGAAATAGTTGGTCATATTTTTATGGAAATCAAAATGATCTTGTGTCAAATTGGTAAATATTGCTGACTCAAATTCAATTCCATGAACCCTTTCTTGCTCCAGAGCATGTGACGAAGCTTCCATAAATAAGTTTTTAATTCTTTTCTCTTTCATTTTATTTAATATTTTATTTATTTCGTAGCAATCAGGAGTCGTTAATTTAGACTTTTCTTTTTTATTTCCATATTGAATGTTAATTGTTCCAATAACCCCAGAGCTTTCTAAAGTCCAAATATGAGTAAGCAATGCAGCAACTGAGCTTTTACCATTAGTTCCAGTAATTCCACATATGCTAATTTTTTTTGATGGATGCTCAAATATTCTTGAGCATTCTTCTGAATAGAAACTTCTGATATTTTTTGAATAAATCTTAATTATTTTATTATTTTTAACTTTTCTTAGCGAGCTTTTCTTGCTACTTACTATTATTTTCGCTCCTTTTTTGATAGCTTCAGGAATAAAATTGTTACCATCTACATTAGCTCCTGAAATTGCAAAAAAAGCACTTCCTTTTTTGATTTTTTCTGTTGAATTTGAAATTTGGGATATAGAATTATTTCTTAGAAATTTTGGACTTCTATACATATTAAATTCCAGGTTCGAGAAATATTGCAACTTCATCTAGGTGAGATATTTCTTCACCAGGCTCAGGAATTTGTCTTTTCACATAACCATTCCCGCTTAGATTAATTTTAATTTTATTTCTCTTTGCGATGTTTATAACCTCTTTTTTCCCTTTACCAAGAAAAGACGGAACATTTTTTTGAGAAGCTATTTGATTAAATTCATCTTCATCAACTAATATTTTTTCCATTGTTCTTTTAAAAGTTGGTGCAGCCCATCTTCCACCATATGCATTTGAACCTTTAGGATAATCTATAGTAATTACTGAAACTAATTGTGGATTCTCCGTTGGTGCAAATCCAATAAATGAAACAATAAATCTTTTTTTATGATATCTTCCGTTTTCTGCAAATTGGGCAGTTCCAGTTTTTCCAGATACATCAATTCCTTTAACTTCAGCTCTGTAAGCTGATCCTGTTTCAACAACTTCTCTGAGCATTTTTCTAATTTTCTTCGTTGTTTGATATTTTAAAACTCTGGTATTTTTTTCAGCCTTATGATCATAGACAACTTTGCCATTTCTATTCTCAATCTTTTTTATTATATATGGTTCAACAAATGTTCCTCCATT
>NZWF02000009.1 GCA_002701605.2 bacterium | reverse complement strand
TCCCGTAGGAGTCAGGGCCGTATCTCAGTCCCCATGTGGCAGATCATCCGCTAAGACCTGCTACGCGTCATAGGCTTGGTAGGCCATTACCCCACCAACAACCTGATGCGACTTGGACCCATCTAAAGGCGATAAATCTTTTACCACTCTTACCGTAGTAAGCGTGGTCATATCCGGTATTAGCTACAGTTTCCTGTAGTTGTCCCAGACCTTAAGGCAGGTTATCCAAGTATTACTCACCCGTTCGCCGCTAAGTAGTAAACTACTTCGCTCGACTTGCATGTGTTAGGCGTGCCGCCAACGTTCACTCTGAGCCAGGATCAAACTCTTCATATAAAAAGATTTTGTTTTAAATTAATTGGCTCGAAAAACTCACACGTTTCTTCTAATAAATTTTCAAATATCACCCACGAAAACGTGGAGCTATTAAATTTATATTAAAGTTACTAATTGTCAAGAAACTAATAAATATATTTTTAATATAGCTAAATTTAATTATATAATACTAAAAATGCCTAAAATTATTGCCACAATTAACCAAAAAGGTGGGGTTGGTAAAACAACAACTGTAATTAACCTTGCCACTGGACTTTCCTTGCTTGGAAAAAAGGTTTTAATTATTGATTTAGATCCTCAAGGTAATTCCACTAGTGGTCTTGGGTTGAATAAAAATGAAATTCAATTATCCACATATGACCTACTTATAGGTTCGCATAGATTAAATTCAATAATAAGAAAGATAGATTTAGAGGATAATAAAAGTGTCTATATATCACCTTCAACGGAACAGCTTTCAGGTGCTGATATTGAACTGTACGATGAAGATAGAAGAGAGTTCAGACTTAAAGACCAATTGAATAATGAAGAAATTAATAATTTCGACTATGCTCTTATAGATTGTCCTCCATCTTTGAGTTTACTTTCAATAAATGCTCTATCAGCATCTGATTCATTATTAGTACCTATTCAATGTGAATTTTTTGCTATGGAAGGATTAGCACAATTAAACAAAACTATAAATTTAGTTAAAGAAAGAATAAACCATAATATTATTATAGAAGGTTTTCTTTTAACAATGTTTGATTCTAGAAACAACATATGTAAAACAGTAGTCAATGAAGTAAAAAATTATTTTGGTGATAATGTTCTTAGAACGATAATACCAAAAAATGTTAAGCTAGCAGAGTGTCCAAGTTTTGGTAAATGCATATTTGAATATGATAAGTATTGTCTTGGTGCAAAGAGTTATATGGAATTGGCAAAAGAAATACTATTGAAAAATGGAGATAGATACATTGAAAAAATCATTAGGTAAGGGTCTTGATTCATTAATAAGATCAAATAATTTAAATAAAAATATTGAAGAACAAGTACAAAAAAGAGAAGAAGTATTCTTAACAGACATAGTTCCAAATAAAAATCAGCCTAGAAAGGATTTTAATCTAGCATCGTTNAACGATTTAGCAGAATCAATCAAGGAACACGGACTNATACAGCCAATAATTGTAAGAAAAATTGATGATAAATTACAAATCATAGCTGGNGAAAGGAGNTGGAGGGCATGTCAAATCGCGGGTGTTACAAAGGTTCCTGTTTCNACTATTGAAGTTGATAATGTTAAAAGCTCTGAAATTGCAATAGTNGAGAACTTGCAAAGAGAAGACTTAAATCCAATTGAAGTTGCAGAAGCAATGAAAGAGCTCATAGATTTACACGGATTGAATGAGGAAAGATTAATTAAAATTACTGGNAAGAAAAAAAGTACTATTATAAATTCACTTAGNATACTAAATTTACCTTTGAAAGTTATAGAATATATTAAAGAAGGGAAAATAAGNAGAGGTCATGCTTTAGCCCTGCTTGCCTTTTCTGAAGAATCGAGATTACTTCAGGTGGCAGAAGAAATTATTACGAAAAAGCTAACAGTAAGACAAGTTGAAAAGTTAGGAAGGAACATAAAAAAATTAACAAGAAATGAATCAATTGAACCAGATATATACATAGAGAATTTCAAAAGTTTAATTGAAGAAAGAATAGGANTGCCAACTAAAATATCAGGCTCTTCCAAATCTGGGAAAGTAGAGATAAAATATAACAGCTTAGATGAGCTCAATAAAATTATGGATTCTTTAAAATAATGGCTTTATATAAAATCAATTTAGAAATCATGCCAATTCAAAGTGTGTTAGATCCTCAAGGTGAAGCTATTGAAGTTTCTCTCAAAAANCTAGATAAAATTANAGCATCAAATTTTAGAGTTGGAAAAAAAATAGAATTTAAAGTTGAAGCNCCTAATAAAGAAAAATGCAAAGAAATAACTAATAAATTNTGTAAAGATTTTTTGGTTAATGAAGTTATAGAAAAATATACTTTTACAATTAAAAATGAGAAAAAATAAATTTGCAGTTTTAAATTTCCCTGGTTCCAATTGCGAAAAGGATTGCCATTTTGTTATTGAACATGTTTTAAAGCAAAATTGTAAATATATTTGGCATGAAGANACAGACATAAATAATGTTGACTGTATAATAATTCCAGGTGGATTTTCCTATGGAGATTATTTAAGAACTGGATCAATTGCTGCTCAAAGTAAAATAGCAAAAAGTCTAAAAAAATATTCTAAACAAGGTGGCACAATAATCGGCATCTGTAATGGTTTTCAAATTTTAACAGAGCTAAAACTTTTACCAGGAACTTTACTCAGGAATCGTTCATTAAATTTCATTTGTAAAGAGGTTAATTTAGTTGTAAATAATAAGTCTAGATTTACAAGTAAGTATGATCATAATGAAGTGATTAAGGTGCCAATAGCTCATGCAGAAGGAAATTACTTTGNAAATTCAACAATTCATAAAGAATTAATAAAAAATAATCANATAATTTTTTCATACTGTGATACGGAGGGTAATATTAACGACTCTTCTAACCCCAATGGATCATTAAATGGAATTGCTGGCATTACAAATAAAGAAGGAAATGTTCTTGGAATGATGCCTCATCCAGAGAGAGTATCCGAAAAAGTTTTTGGTAACACACAAGGTCTGGGTGTTTTTGAATCAATTTTAGATTTTCACAGGAACTGATAACTTATTAATAATTTGTGTTAAATTTATTATGTGAATGTTGATACTAAGATTGACTCGTTTATAGACATTACTAACGATTTCTGTCCAATGACTTTTGTAAAAACAAAATTAAGGCTAAAAGAAATGTCTAAAGGAGAGGTTCTTGAAGTTAAGCTATCCGATGGAGAACCACTTGAATCAGTTCCTGAGAATATTATACAAGATGGTCATCANGTGCTTAANATTATATCTAATGGTAAAGATTCAAGAATTTTTATTAAGAANAACTAATGGAAAAAAGTCTTAAACAATTAAATAATATAAATTCTATAGTTGAGCTTATTGGTAATACTCCNTTGATTGAGCTGAACGGTTTTAAAGAATTATCATCCGATAAAAGAATTTTTGTAAAGGCTGAATGGTTCAATCCTGGGGGATCTATTAAAGACAGAGCAGCTTTGTCAATGATCAATGATGGAATTACATCAAAAAGACTAACTTCAAATAAAACCATTATGGACTCTTCCTCTGGGAATACTGCAATTGCCTATGCAATGATTGGGGCAGCCTTGGGTTTTAAAGTGGAACTAGTTACACCCGAGAATATAAATGTTGAAAGAAAAAAAACACTTCAAGCATATGGAGCTAAAATTATTTATTCCAGCCCCTTTGAAGGTTCTGATGGTGCTATTATTGAAGCTAGAAAANTAGCTAANAATTTTCCAGATAAATATTTTATGCCAGATCAATATAATAATAAAGCTAACCCAAATGCTCACTACAAAACAACAGGTCCAGAAATTTGGGAACAAACCAATCATGAAATAACACATTTTATATCTGGCATTGGAACAAGCGGAACTGCAATGGGGACATCCAAGTTTTTGAAGGAAAAAAATAAAANAATAAAGACTATTGGTGTACAGCCTGATGATTCACTTCATGGACTTGAAGGATTAAAACATATACCGTCATCTATTGTTCCTGGTATTTACAATGAANATCAGCTGGATGAAATATACTGGGCAAATACTGAAAAATCATATGAAGTGATGGAAAAACTAGTAAAATTAGAAGGTATGTTTGTAGGTCACTCAGGTGGTGCTGTAGTTCTAGCTGCNTTAGAGGAGTTGGAAATGGTTGATAAAGCTACTATTGTCTGTGTAATACCTGACGGCGGATACAGGTATTTAAGCGGTGGTGTATGGTGGTAAAAATAAAAANAAGAATTAACAACAAATTAATTGAAATATGTGAGGAAGGATTCCCTNATGAAGTCTGTGGAGTTTTAATAGGNAAAAAAGATAAAGAAATTTTTACAATTAATGATTACTATGTTTGNGAAAATCTGAATAAGGAGAGATCGGTAGATCGTTACGAGCTTAATCCTATTGATTACATTAAAGCTGAAAATCATGCAAAGAAAATAACTTCATCTATTATNGGAATTTATCATTCGCATCCAAATCACCCTGCGATAGCNTCTGAAACAGATAAGATGTTTGCATGGCCAGATATGGCATATTTAATCTATTCAATATATGATAGTAAATTCAAAAATCTTATTAGTTGGCAAATTGATGAAAGTAAAGACAAGTTTGTAGAGATANATACTGAATTAATTGATGAGTGATAAAGTAGCACTAATAACTGGTTGTTCAAAAAGAATTGGAAAAGAAATAGCACTATTTTTATCAAGCGAAGGTTATAAAATAATCATTCACTATAATTCTAATGACGGAACAGAGAATAAATTAAAAAAAAGCCTAACAACAGATTCAAAAAAAATTAAGTTCGATTTAAATAAAGTTGAAAAAATAGAAAATTTTACCAAAAACTGCATTTCGAAATTTGGTAAAATTGACCTCCTAATAAACAATGCTTCTGTTTTTAAAAAAGATAACTTAAAAGAATCTGAAATTAAAAAAACATTAAATATAAATCTAATAGCTCCNTATCTTCTCTCATTATANATAGGTAACCATATGAAAAAAAAAGGTAGTGGTAAGATAATAAACTTAACTGATTCTGTTGCTTCAACAGAGCCATGGAGAGGATTCTCATCTTATTCTATTTCCAAATCAGGTTTAGAGATGGTGACAAAATCATTAAGCAAAGAGTTAGGTAGAAAAGTTCAAGTTAATTCTATTGCACCTGGNCCTATACTCAAACCTTCAGACAAGAGAATTAAAGTTTATAGAAATTCTTTCAAAGAGGAGAATGCATTAAAGTCTATCATTAGTGCTTTAAAAATTTTTTTAAATNCAAAAAAAATTTCCGGTAAATCAATTTCAGTTGATAACTGTGAAAGTATTATCTCTGACTAGTTCCTACAATTTCTTGAATATTTTGTATTCCATTGTTCTCAAGATATTTGACAAGTTCTTCATTAATTTTCATAGGAAGCCCAAGNCCTTCATAGATCATCCCAGTATAAAGTTGAATGGCNTTAGCTCCAGCACTCAACTTTTCAATAACATCAGTAGCTGAAGATACACCTCCTACTCCTATAATTGGGATTTTTCCATTTGTAATTTTATAAGCAATAGAAATCTGATTTAAGGATAAANTTTTAAGAGGAAAGCCTGATAATCCACCATGTTCATTCGAACTCACAGATTTTAAGCTAGATGATCGAGAAAGTGTTGTATTTGTTAAGATAATTCCATCCATCCCATATTTAATAATTTTCTCNACACTNTTAATTAGATTTTCCTCAGATAAATCTGGTGATAGCTTTATAAATATATCTTTTGAACTATCCCTTACAGAGTCAATATTAGAAAGCAAAGAGTCGATTTCCTTAGACTCAAAATCTCTCAGATTCGGTGTGTTTGGAGATGACAGATTAAAAGTCACATAGTCTGCATATTTTGATATCGAATTATAACAATTAATAAAATCATCAATCCTATTAGTAGAATCTTTATTAGGTCCAATATTTACACCTAATTTATGTGGTACAAATCTGTCTAATTTTGAAATAATATTATCTTTTGCTATTTCAACTCCAACATTATTAAAGCCTAATCTGTTAATAATAGCTTTATCATCTATAAGTCTAAAAACTCTAGGCTTTGGGTTTCCAAATTGTGGTTTAGGGGTGATAGTGCCTACCTCAACAAATCCAAAACCTAATTTAAACATATTGCTGAAAATTTCTGCATTTTTATCAAATCCTGCCGCTAATCCAACTGGAGAAGGAAATCTTAAATTTCCAACTTTGACAGAAAGTGAAGGACTAATTTCTCTCGGAAATAGATTGGTCAATCCAGATTTAATAATCTTTATGGCTAGATTGTGAGCAGTTTCTGGTTCTATTTTCCAAAGAATTGGCTTTATAAGTTCATACATTTTATTTCTTAATACTAACTTTAAATTTTTACTTNATAAATAAAGAGTTGACTTATTTTTAGGGGTTCGCTATTTTCATACTAAAAAGTAATGTTGAACTCAAAAAACAATTTCCCAAAAATTTTTAAAGTTTTAGCCTNATATACTCTTTCTATAATCAATATTTTAATATTCCTTATAATATCAATTGGAATAATTGCTGAAATTATTGGATATAGCGATAAAAATTTAATTTTAGGAAAATATGGATCTATTATTGCAAGTCAATTTTATTATTTATTTGGACTCTCAGGAATAATTTTTAGTATTTATATTTTAAAGAAGTCTTTAGACTTTCTTAAGGCTAAAGAAAATAAAAAACTATTCAAAAATATTTTTTTGATCTTAATTATNACAATATCTTGNGGAGGGCTAATATTTATATTCNGAGAATTTTTTGCTGTTTTNAATAATTATANGATTATAGGATTTATCCCATTTAAGTTATCAGATTTTCTNATNAAAAATATAGCAGGTAGTGTTGGAACAACTNTGTTCTATATTTTAATTTCAANTTTTTCTATAAACCAATTAAATNATAAATTATTAGNGATTATTTCAAAGAAGCTNATCAACTTAATTTCAAAGCTTAAATTNNTTTTTAATAAAACNGAAGATCAAAGCACATCNAAAAATGAAGANAATGAAATAAAAATNAACTTAGAAAAGGAACCTGAAAAACAAAAGCCTATAGTTGAANATAGGGTTGAGCAGATTGCAGAAAGCAATNTAGTAAAAANTGAAAAACGAAAAAAGAAATTTACAAATTTTCAACTNCCATCTCTTTCACTTTTAGATGAACCTGAAAAACCTAAAGTGCCATATAACAAGGANATGGCTNTGNACAAAGCACGAAGCATNGAAGAAAAATTAGTAAACTTCGGAATTGAAGGGAAAATTACTGAAATAAAACCAGGTCCAGTAATAACAATGTATGAATATAAGCCAGCGGCTGGAACGAAGATTAATAAAATTGCCTCGTTATCAAATGATCTTGCCATGGCACTCAAGGCAACCAGGGTCAGAATTATTGCTCCTATTCCTGGAAAAGATGTTGTAGGTATTGAGGTGCCNAATGACATTAGGGAAACAGTTTATTTAAAAGAATTACTTTCAAAAGATAAGTTCAAAAAAGATTTAAGCCCGATATTCCTATCCTTAGGAAAAGATATAGGTGGAAGTCCAATGTTTATGGATTTAAAAAAAGCACCTCATCTAATGATTGCTGGAACAACAGGTTCGGGAAAGAGTGTATTTCTTCATAGCATTATTACAAGCATGTTATATAAAGGAACTCCACAGGATTTGAGATTTATAATGATTGATCCTAAAATGTTAGAACTTTCTGGCTATGAAGATATTCCTCACCTTCTCCATCCTGTTGTTACTGATCCAAAGAAATCTGCTGCTGCTTTAAAATGGGCCGTAAAAGAAATGGAAATGCGCTATAAACTCTTGTCTGACATNGGTGTTAGAGATATTGATTCATATAATTCAAAAGTACAATCAAACAATGATTTTGATGCTACATCCGACCTCCTGCCATATATTGTGATAATTATTGATGAGCTTGCAGATTTAATGTTTGTTGCACCTAATGAAATAAAAGAATCAATTACNAGATTATCACAGATGGCAAGAGCAGCTGGAATTCATTTGATTGTTGCCAGCCAAAGACCTTCAGCAGATGTTGTAGCAGGGTTGATAAAAGCAAATTTTCCAGCAAGGATTTCATTCGCTGTTTCATCTAAAACAGACTCAAGAATAATTTTAGATGCTTCAGGAGCTGAAGAGCTTCTTGGAAAAGGAGACATGTTGCTACTTCAACCTCCCAATAATTTAATAAGAATTCAAGGCTCAATNATATCNGATAAAGAACGAGAAAATATTTCTAATCATTTAAANAATGAAAGCCCACCAGAATACAATTCGGAAATAACTAAAGTCGAAGAAGAATCAATTGAAGGTGAAGAATTAAATTATGAAAAAGATGCATTATACGATCAGGCATTNGAAATAGTTAAGCAGACCAAGCAAGCTTCTATTTCAATGGTACAAAGGAGACTTAAGATAGGATACAATAGAGCTGCTAACATAATTGAAATGATGGAAAGAGAAGGAATAGTTGGAGAACAAGAATCTGCAGGAAAACCAAGAAAAGTAAACATTTAAAAATTTAATTTATGGGCTAAATTAATTGATTCAATCATGCTATTTGGATTTGGATTTTTTTTCCANGCAATATCATAAGCTGTTCCGTGATCCGGTGATGTTCTTACAAAAGGAAGGTTGATGGTAAAATTTACTCCTTTATCAAAAGAAAGCATTTTAAATGGAATTAAGCCCTGGTCATGATAAATAGCATGAAAAACATCAAAATTCTTTAAATTTTTTTTTATAAATAAGGTATCAGATGGATAAGGCCCACTAACATTTATTTTTTTCTTCTTNGCTTTTTCAACTGCTGGAACTGTTATCTGTAGATCATGATTGCCTATAGTCCCATTTTCAGATGCATGAGGGTTAATGCCACAGAGTCCAATCTTGGGTTTATATCCTAAAGTCTTGATAAAAAAGGAATCAATGATTTCTAATTGTTTAACTAACAATTCTGAACTAATACTCTCAAGCACTTGGTCAAGTGGTATATGAATTGTTGAAAGAGACACTTTCATCTTTTTNGACCAAAAAGCCATTATTACATTAGNAATACCAAAAGCACTTTGAAGAAGATCTGTATGACCTTTAAATTTNGAACCAGCTTTTTGAATAGCCTCTTTACTAATTGGTCCTGTTACNAACTTCGAAGCTTTACCATTTTTAATAAGTTCAATTGAGTGNTGCAAGTAATCTAGTGATGCTCTACCTGAATGGACAGTGGGCCTACCAGGATTAAAAACAATTTTATTGGTTCTGTAAATAAATTCAATTTTATCATTTTTGATATCTAATTTATTTATAATAGACCTATCTCCAATAAGTGAAATATCCAATTTTTTTATTTTCGAATCATTCAATGCATTCTCGATCACTTTAGGACCTATTCCATTATAATCACCCAATGTAATTAAAATTTTTTTATTTTTCATAAGTTAAAAAACCTTTTTGAATTCTCTCTTAAAACTTCACATGCTTTATCAAAACTAAGATTTAGCGATTCAGACACACATTCAGCAATGTAAATAAGGTTTGAGGAGTTATTTTCTTTACCTCTATACGGCTCTGGAGACAAGTAAGGAGAGTCTGTTTCAATCATAAAAGAATTTAAAGGAATTTCTTTTAGTAAATTTCTAAGTTCAATTGATTTTTTAAATGTAATAATTCCAGTAAAAGATAAGTAACCACCAAGATCAATTATTTTTTTTGCAGTAGTAAGATTTTCAGTGAAACAATGAAAAACGAAATCAACTTTAGGTCTTCTTGATTCAATAAAACTAATTGTTTCTGGGTATGCATCTCTGCAATGAATTANAACNGGCTTATTTAGCTCCTCTGCAATGGTAAATTGAGAATTAAAAAGATCGANTTGCATCTCCTTATTGAAAGGTTCATGAAAAAAATCTAGTCCAATTTCTCCAATTGCCTTACATTCATCCATGCTGGCAATTGACATAAGTTCACTTATCTCACCTTGNCT
Source organism: bacterium (assembly GCA_002701605.2). Lineage (GTDB taxonomy): Bacteria > Desulfobacterota_D > UBA1144 > UBA1144 > UBA1144 > TMED126. The sequence goes on along the minus strand of NZWF02000009.1, from coordinate 57,990 downwards.
CTTTGNATTTAATTCACAAGGATGAAANCCAACAGCACAGAAAATATTTTCATACTTCTTAGATATCTNTATATTTTCTNTNGAACTATTTATATCNGTNGAAATAGCAATTAATTCAGTAACCCTATTCTCTTTGCACTTCTCTAAAAGAAAATCTAAATCTTTTACATTATTAATATGTGTATGTGTATCTATTAACATTATTTATCTAATATCTTNTTTAACTCACTAAGAAATTCAGANAGGTCATCAAAAGATCTATATACCGAAGCAAATCTTATATATGCAACTTGGTCTACAGAATACAAGTGCCTTATAACAGAATCACCAATATCAGCAGTAGCTACTTCGCGTTTACCAGAATCAATTAGCTCTTTTTCGATTAAAAAAACGATGTTCTCAATTTGTTTNATACTAACAGGTCTTTTCTCACATGCAGTTAACATTCCTGATATTATTTTAGACTTGTCATATTCCTGNGTAGATCCGTCNTTTTTAATTACAATTAGTTCATGTTCTTCAACTCTTTCTCGAGTTGTAAATCTCTTTCCACACTCAATACATTCTCTTCTTCTTCTGATCGACTTATCATCTGTACTTTGCCTAGAATCTATTACTCTTGAACCAACTGAACGGCCTCTACATTTTTCACANTCACTAAACATAATACTTATTTTATCATAAATAAAAGCAAAATTAGATTAGACTATTAAAGCAATAAATCTGAATAAATTGGGAATTTAGAACATAAATCATTAACATCTTTCCTGCAAGATTCTAATACATTTTCATTATCAAAATTAGAAATTGCTTTTGTGATTAAGCTAGATATAACTTTTATCTCGTCCTCTTTCATACCTCTTGTTGTTATTCCAGGAGTCCCAATCCTAACACCAGAGGCTATTGCAGGAGGCTGAGGATCAAATGGGATAGCATTTTTATTCGTAGTTATTCCAGCTGTTGATAGTGCTTGTTCGGCTTGCTTACCTGTAACACCAGATTTCCTTAAATCTAATANAACCAGATGGGTATCAGTGCCACCAGTAATACAATCAAAACCACTATCCATTAAAAGTTCTGATAATAATCTTGAATTTTTTAATACTTGTGATTGGTACTGTTTNAATGAAGGGTCAAGTGCTTCTTTGAAGGCTACTGCTTTTGCTGCTATCGTATTCATCAAAGGTCCGCCTTGAGTTCCAGGGAACACTCTACTGTTTATGATTTTGGCATGNTCATCTTTCATCATAATCATGCCNCCTCTAGGTCCTCTTAAGGTCTTATGAGTTGTGGTTGTAACAAAATCACANTGAGGTATTGGATTTGAGTATAAACCNGCAGCAATCAAACCTGAGGGATGTGCGATATCTGCAAGAAGCAAAGAACCTGACTTATTGGCAATTTCGCGAAACTTTGAATAATCTAAATCTCGCGGGTAAGAACTCCAACCCGCTATTATTAATTTAGGCTTGTGTTTTAATGCTAAATCTTGAATTTGNTCATAATCAATTAAAAAATCGTCTTCTTTAACACCATATGAAATCGAGTTATAAACCCTTCCTGAAAAATTAACTTTAGAACCATGTGAAAGNTGTCCACCGTGGTCAAGACTCATACCTAAAACAGTATCTCCTGGATTAAGAAACCCTAAGAAGACNGCCATATTTGCTTGNGCACCTGAATGNGGCTGAACATTTACTGATTCAGCACCAAATAATTTTTTTGCTCTAGCAATCGCCAACTCTTCAGCTTTGTCAACAAATTCACAACCACCATAATATCTTTTGTTGGGATAGCCTTCTGCATATTTATTGGTTAAAACGGAACCAACAACATCCATTACAGCCTTACTAGCATAATTTTCAGATGCAATCATTTGAAGTTCATTTTCTTGTCTTGAAATTTCATCATTAATAATGGAATAAATNTCTGGGTCTTGTTTTTTATAGGAGCTCATTAGATATTTTTCAGATTACTCTAAAAGTAAAAAAATTCAAGGTATGATAAAAAATGTAGTTAGTATTAATTTAATGAAGCAAAAAATCTCGGTCATAGGTGCAAAAAATAATAATCTAAAAAATATAGATGCTCAGATTCCATGGCATTCCTTATGTGTAATTACNGGTTTATCGGGCTCAGGAAAGTCTACATTGGCTCTTGAAACGATTCACGGTGAGAGTCGAAGAAGATATCTAGAATCCTTGTCTACCTATGCAAGACAATTCNTAGAAAAGATAGATAAACCTGAAATTGATAATATTGAAGGTCTTCCGCCTTCTATAGCAATTGAAAGTAGAAATAAAATCAAAAATTCGCGATCTACAGTAGGAACAATGACTGAGATCTATGATTACNTACGAATTATNTATAGTAAAATTGGAGAAATATTTTGTCCTCAATGTAATGTTAAATGTGAAAATCTTTCAAATAATCAAATTTACAAAAACTTATTGTCTGATCATAAAGGAAAAGTTNTTCATATATGTGGTAAGAATGAGAAGAATATCAAAGAAAGAGAATTAAANAAAATTGGAATTTTTGAATATTTAGAAAATGGACAAAGTATTTTATTAAAATCCGATCCAAATAAAATAATTCCATTTCCAATTTTTGATACNATTAAAATTAATAAAGAAAATAAATCTAGAATTATAGAATCAATNGAATTTTGNTATAGCATATTTAAAACGATAACTATATTTGACNAACAGAGTTCTACAGAATCCAAAGACTATAAAAAAGAATTTTGTTGTACTAAATGCAATAAGGAATATTCAAGATTATCATCAAACAAATTTTCTTTTAATAGTCCNGANGGAGCATGTAAAGANTGTAAGGGGTTTGGAAATAATTTATTACCAGACTTTAATTTNATTGTTGATGATGAATCAAAAAGTATAAATGAGGGCTGTATTTCANTTCTTGANNGACCTTCNCTAAGTTTTGCAAAAAGAAAATTTATTGAATTNTGTNTTAATTCGAAAATAGATTTGAATAAAAAATTTTCTGATTTTTCCAAATNAGAGTTAGATAAAATGATGANTGGAAATGAAAAATATAAAGGAATCATTGGTATATTTAAAAGGCTAGAATCTAAATCATATAAAATGCATATCAGGGTACTGTTATCTCGATACAGAACTGCTAAAGAATGTTTAANNTGTAACGGATCAAAAATAGGGACATTAGCATCAAATGTAAAAATTCATGACATGAGTATAAAAGAATTATGTGATTTAAATATAAAAGATTTAAATNTTTTTTTTAAAAAACTAAAGATTAATTCAAGCAGTGATGCTATTATCAAAGAACCATTAAAGCAANTTAAATCAAGACTGAAATATCTATTAGAGGTNGGACTTGATTATTTAACTCTTTCTAGATTATCTAAAACTCTTTCAGGTGGAGAAGCACAAAGAGTAAATCTTGCTCAACAATTAGGCTCAGAATTAACTGATACATTATATGTTTTAGATGAACCTTCAATAGGACTTCATCAAAAAGATATTGAAAAACTTTTCAACACAATTCAAGGGCTAAAAAACTTAGATAATACNATAATTCTTATCGAACATGATCTTGATATGATAAGCAAAGCTGACTGGGTTATTGAATTAGGACCCGGTTCAGGATATCAAGGGGGAGATNTAATACACTGTGGAAGCCTAGAAAAATTAAAAAAAAATTCTCAGTCTTTGACCAGTAGTTATTTAAATCGAAAACAATTCATTAAAATACCAAGTAAAAGAAGAACTTCCTCTAAAAAGATCTCAATTGTAGGTGCAAAAAAAAATAACATNGATAATATTGATTTTAATATTCCATTAAATTNCATTACCTGTATAACTGGTGTATCAGGATCAGGTAAAAGCACTCTTATATATGANTGNTTTTATGGTAATGCAATAAGGAAAATGGGGTCTTCATTTGAAAATCCTGGTTTTGTGAAGAAAATAGAAGGGTTAGAAAATATAAAAGAGATAATNATGATGACTCAAGAGCCNATTGGAAANACTGCAAGGTCGAACCCTGCTACATATCTTAAAATTTATGATGAAATAAGAACTCTTATGTCATCAACTCCCGAAGCAAAAAGTTTCTCACTTAAACCTGGCGATTTCTCATTCAACACACCAGGTGGTAGATGCGAAGAATGCAAAGGNGAAGGTAGAATAGTTGTTGAAATGCAATTCCTCTCTGATGTTGAAGTTTTATGTGATTTCTGCAATGGGTTAAAATTTAAAGAAGAGATATTGAAAATAAGATATAACAATAAGAATATTTCAGAAATATTAAACATGACAATTTCTGAGGCATTACTTTTTTTTGAAGGAAAAAATAANATTAAACGATTGCTTGANATACTTGAATCTGTTGGATTAGGATATTTAAAACTAGGTCAGTCTTCCAATACATTATCTGGAGGAGAATCTCAAAGAATCAAGATTGCAAAATTTTTATCCTCATCAAATTCATCTAATGTTCTTTTCATATTAGATGAGCCTTCTGTCGGGCTTCATGTTGATGATTTAAAAAGCTTAATAAATACNTTTAATAATGTTATTGAGAGAGGTAATACAATTTTATTAATTGAACACAATACTGACTTNATTAAAATATCAGATTTTATAATAGATTTGGGTCCAGAAGGAGGTATAAACGGAGGAAAAATCTTGGCTCAAGGTACTCCGGAGCAAATTATTAAAGATAAAAACTCTATTATAGGACCTTATCTAAAAATATAAAATTAGATAAANTTAATAATATTGATTTAAAATACTTATTTATATGATTAAATTTTCCATNGGNGCTGATAGCTCGGCTAAAGTAGTTTTAAAGACAAAAAAAATACTTAAAAAAAGAGGATTTACTTTGGTCGAACATGGTATCAACGACGATTCATTAGATTGGGTAGAAATAGCTCGTTGTGTTGCAAATGATGTAANAAAGAAAAGAGCTGATTATGGAATAATCTTCTGCTATACAGGAACAGGAGTAACAATCGTTGCNAATAGATATAAGGGAATTAGAGCAAGTTTATGCAATACCAAAGAAATTGCCATATGTGCAAAGAAATGGAACAATCCTAATATAATTACAATGGGTATAATGTCTGTTAAAGAGAACGATATTGAGGACATCATTAATGCCTGGTTAACAACGAAAGTTGATAAAGATGAGTTAGAGAATATAAGGAAAATTGACGAGTAATATGAGAATAGGAATTGTGGGAGCAACTGGTGCAGTGGGACAAGAGATTATTGCACTCTTAAATGAAAGAAGATTTAGTATTGAAAGTATAAAGCTCTTTGCATCTCCAAAGTCTGCTGGGAAGAAAATAAAATATTTAAAAAAAAATTTAGTTATAGAAAAAATTAAAAAAAACTCTTTTACAGATTTAGATATTGTTTTTTTCTCTGCTGGATCATCAATAAGTAAAAAATATGCTGAGATTGCTAAAAAAAATGGATGTTATGTTATNGATAATAGCTCAGCATTTAGATTAAATAAAAATGTACCATTAATTGTTCCTGAGATTAATAATGAAGCTTTGAATATAAATAAAAAAATAATATCTAATCCAAATTGCACTACAATAATTTCTTTAATGGCTNTTAAGCCACTNATGGATTTATGTGAAATAAAAAGAGTTGTNGCAACAAGTTTTCAATCGGTATCAGGAGCTGGAAATACTGGTATTGATGAATTAATAAGGGATACCAAAGCNGCAATTCAAAAAAAGAAATTTAAAAATAAAGTTTTTGACAGAAATATAGCTTTTAATGTAATCCCAAAGATTGGAGATTTTGAACCAAATCTATTTACACAGGAAGAAATGAAATTACAAAACGAATCTAGAAAAATTTTATCTAATAAAAAAATAAATTTAACTGCAACAACAGTTAGGGTTCCNGTGCTTAGATCACATAGTATAAGTTTAAATATTGAGTTTATAAAAAAANTTAATTTAAAAAATATTATTAATGCCTTGAAAAAATTTAAAGGAATAAGGGTTCATGATGATTTAGATCCAAACNTATACCCTACCCCTCATGACTCATCCAATATTGATGATTGCATTGCTGGACGTATTAGAGTTGATTATTCACAAAAAAATACAGTTTCTCTTTGGGTTGTAGGCGATCAAATCAGGAAAGGGGCTGCATTAAATGCTGTTCAAATTGCCGAAGCTTTAAGAGACANGATAAGGTAGTATTATAACAATATGCTCAAGATAGAAGGCTGTATAACAGCATTAATTACACCNTTCACAAAGGCTGGTAATTTAGATCAAGTTACTCTAAGAAAATTGATAAAAAGGCAAATTGACTCTGGAGTTCATGGAATAGTCCCTTGCGGTACAACAGGTGAATCTCCAACTCTGAGTCATGACGAACACGATAAAGTAATTGAAATTGCAGTCNCTACATCAAATGGAAGAGTCCCNGTGATTGCAGGAACCGGATCAAANTCAACAAAAGAAGCTATTAGGCTAACTAAAGCAGCTGAAAAAGCGGGNGCNGATGCAAGTTTACAAGTTGTTCCATATTATAATAAACCAAATCAAGAAGGTTTATTTAACCATTTCANAAATATTGCAAAAGCAACTAAACTACCAATAATTTTATATAATATTCCNGGAAGATCTTCAGTGAATCTTGAAACAGATACAATTGTTAAACTTGANAAGGTCTGTAAAAACATTGTAGGTATTAAAGAAGCATCTGGAAAAATTANTAAAGTAAAAGAAATAATCAAAAGATGTTCAAAAAAATTTATAGTTTTATCTGGTGAAGATAGTCTAAATCTTAAGATATTAAAAANTGGAGGTAAAGGTTTCATNTCTGTNACTTCTAATTTGATGCCAAAGGAATGCTCTGAGCTATATGAAAACTATATTGCCAANAATACTAAGGAATTAAATAAAATTGATAGAATACTAATGAATATAAATAAGCTGTTATTTGTTGATACTAATCCAATCCCTATAAAATATGCCATGAAAAGATTAGGACTAAGTCTAAATAATATAAGGTTACCTCTAACAAATTTAAGCAAAGAAGATCAAAAAATAATTAACAAGGAACTAAAAAAATTAAAACTGATATAGCNAATAGACTCTCTGATATAGAAATAAAAATCATTAACAAATATGGAAGCGTCATAGGGGTTGACGAAGTTGGAAGAGGTTCATTATTTGGTCCAGTAATATCATGTTGTGTAATTGCAAATGAAAAATTCAATAATTTAAATCTATCAAAGATAANGGATTCAAAGAAATTATCTGAAAAAATTAGAAATAAATTTGTCCGAGAATTTATTGATGAAGGATGTGATTTNGGACTAGGATACTCAAACAATAAATACATAGATGAGTTTAATATAGGTGAAGCTACATTGNTCTCTATGCAAGATTCAATCAATAATCTAAATNTTAGACCTAAGGCTATTTTAATAGATGGTATACAGAAAATTCCTAATATTGATTGTTATCAATTAGCAATACCAAAAGGTGATAGTAAATGTAAAACTATTGGTGCCGCATCTATTTTGGCAAAATTTGTCAGAGATTTTATTATCAGAAAATATCATAATGCNNTACCATATTATGACCTTATAAAAAATGTAGGATATGGNACCAGCATTCACATAAAGAATATTAATACATATGGTAAAAGCTTTGGTCACAGAAAATCNTTTAAAATCAAATCAATTGACAGATAAAAATTAATAAATTATTTTTCTTTTTATGTCTAGTGATTCAACAAATAAAGAAAAGTATTATTATAAAATTGGTGAATTAGAAAAAATCACTGGAGTAAGTTCAACAAAAATTAGATATTGGTCTCAAAAATTCAAAAGCCTTAAAGATCAAGTCAAAACATCTCAGGGATATTCTCACAAACTTTATCATCATAAGTCCATTGATGTTATTCTAAATTTAATGAAGTTTCATAATGAAATTGACATAAAGTCACAATTCAACGAATTTGATGAAAAATTGACTGACAAGATAAATAGAAGCCAAAATATTACCAGTAAAATTGAAAATATTAGGAACAAGATAAAAAGACTTATAGAAGCACCATAGTTACGGGGTGTGGCGCAGCGGAAGCGCACTGGTCTGGGGGACCAGGGGTCGTTGGTTCAAATCCAATCACCCCGATACATAAAATGGAAATACTTTTAACAAATGATGACGGGTTTAACGCAAAAGGTATAAAAATACTCTTTGAAGACTTAAAAAAAATTGCCAATGTAACTATAGTCGCTCCAGAATGGAATCAAAGTACTACAAGTCATTCTATAAGTCTCAACAAACCTTTAAGGTGCAAAAAACAGGGAAAAAATATATATTCTGTTGTAGGAGTTCCCGCAGACTGTGTAAACTTCGCTATAAATAGTAAATTAATTGAAACAAATTTCGATTTAGTAATTTCTGGTATAAATGATGGTGCAAACATTGGGGACGACATAAATTATTCAGGAACTGTGGGAGCCGCCAGGGAAGGATATCTTCATGGAATAAACTCGATTGCGATATCGATAGGTAATAAAAAAAATCCTAAATTTCAAGATTGCTCAAAATTCTTCGTTAATATGTTAGAAAAGATTATAGAATCCAATAAAAAAAAATTTTTTTTAAATATTAATTACCCAAATAGAAGAGTAGAAGATATTGAAGGTGTCAAATTTACAAAGCAAGGTGCAAGAGCATATGGTCATGAAATTGTAACCAAAACAGATCCCCGTGGTGAGGAATATTTTTGGATTGGAGGGAATGATTTGAGCTATAAGGCTGAAGATGGTACCGATATTGCGGCATTAAGGGAAGGATATGTTTCAGTTACACCTTTAATCACAAATTATACTGATAATAATTTTAAAAAAATCGAAATATGAAATTAATAAAAAAAATTCTAGATGAATCTAAAGGTCCCAAGGCTTTAGTCATTATGGGAGTCGTTTCATTTATAGAATCTATTTTTTTTATTATTCCACCTGACCCTTTTTTGGGCTTAATATGCATTACAAAGAAAATTAAAAAAGTTCTATACAATATTCTTATTTGTACTTTTCTCTCTGTTTTAGGTGGCTGTATTGCATATTTACTAGGTGAGAAATTATTTGAGCTGGCAGTTCATAAAGATGTAAAATTTATAACAAATAACATTGAACAAATTAGCCAATTAAAAATAAGGCTTAACAATGAAACATTTTGGCTAATGATAACCTCGGCCTTTACTCCTCTTCCTTTTAAAATTTTTTGTATTTCAGCAGGTTTAGCAAAAGTTAGCTTTCTGCCTTTTCTTCTTGGCTCTATTATTGGAAGAGGTTTAAGATTTTTATTAGTTGGGATGTTAGCTTATAAATACGGTACAAAATTTGAAGAAATATTAAAGAGTAAAAAAGTAGGCTATTTAATGATTGGCCTAATAAGCTTTTTAATTATATATTTATATTACAAATGGAAATAAAGGACTACATTCGAGACATCCCAGACTTCCCATCGGAAGGTATTTTGTATAGAGACATAACTCCNCTATTAAAGGACTCTGCAGCTTTTAAATATGTTGTAAACCAGATATCTAAATCTATTCCAGCAGATATAGATGCAATTATAGCTCCTGAATCTAGAGGCTTTATTTTTGCATCTGCAGTATGTTTCAATCTAAATAAGAAACTAATTTTAGCCAGAAAAAAAGGGAAATTACCATTTAAAACCTTTGAAATTGAATACCAATTGGAATATGGTAGTGATTGTTTTCAAATGCATATAGATTCATTGGAGAAANGCTCTAAAGTTGCTATTATAGATGATCTGCTAGCAACCGGTGGAACAATATCAGCAATTGAAGAATTAGTGACAAACTTTGAATCCGAAATTAAACATGTTGCATTTGTCATTGAGTTATTAGATCTAAATGGAAGGGATAATATTAATTGTAAAAATATATCCTCCTTAATTGAGTATTAAATGAAAATTAGAAATCATATATATAAAGAAGAATATAAAATTGAGTTTGATAAAGATTTAGGAAAATATCTATCAAGTCTAAACAAACAGTATTATAAAATCTCTGTAATAACCGATGAAAATATTTATAGAATTTACAAGAATATATTAAACAAAAGATATCTTAATGTAATTAAAATAAAACCAGGGGAAAAATCAAAATCGATAGAAAATAAAGTAATGATTGAAAGAAAATTACTNAAACTGAAGTTTAATAGAAAATCTGCAATAATTGCTTTAGGAGGAGGTGTAGTTGGAGATTTAGTTGGATTTGTTGCATCTACTTTCTTGCGAGGAATAGATCTAATTCAAATACCAACATCTTTAGTAGCAATGGTTGATAGCTCTATTGGTGGGAAAACAGGGATAAATAATGATTTGGGTAAAAACTTAATTGGAACTTTTTATAATCCTANGAGTATTATAGTTAATNCCTCATTCCTAAAAACTTTACCTAAATCTGAACTAAGACAAGGCCTTGCAGAAATAATAAAATACGGAATCATCTATGATGGAAAGCTTTTTAAATTATTAGAGAAAATTAATACTAATTTTTTGGAAAATAGTGAGCAAATAATTAATAAAATAATAAAAAATTGCATATCTATAAAAGTTAAAGTTGTAGAAGAAGATTTCAAAGAAACAGATAAAAGAAGTATATTAAATTTCGGCCATACAGTAGGGCATGGATTAGAAAAATTATATTTATACAAAAAGTCTCATGGAGATTGTATTGGATTAGGAATGGCAATCGAGGCATCCATTGCAAACAAATATTTTAATTTAAGTGAAAATAATCTAAACAAAATATATACAATACTGAATAGGTTTTCTTTAAGATGTATAAAATATAGCTCAGTACAAATTAAAACTATTATCAAACATATGGAACTAGATAAAAAAAATAAGTCCAATAAAATTACTTTTTCATTGCCTGACAAGATTGGTTCAATTATGGTAAATAATAAAAAACACACGATTGAAGTATCTAAAGAAAAAATTAATAGTGTTTTAAAAGAATTTTCATGAAATATAAGATTAGAAATTTCGAACATAATCTAATAGATATTTCTATTCCAGAAGAAATACTACATTTAAGTGAAAGCAGGAACTTAGTTTTTGATCTAGGATGTGGTGAAGGCGAATTCATCTTAGATCTTGCCAAGAAAGATAGTAGTTCACACTTCATAGGTATTGAAATTAAATATGGACGAGTTCTTAAATGTTTGAAGAGTTTGGAGAAGCTTAATCTTAAAAATATCAATTTTATCTTAGGTGATGCAACACTCATTATATCTCAATTTATACGAGAAGGGTCAGCCAAAAGATTCTATATAAACAATCCTGACCCATGGCCTAAAGATAAACATGAAAAAAATAGAATAATAAACTTTGGTTTTTTAGATCATATCTTTAACTTATTAAGTCGTAAAGGAGATTTGGTTATAAAATCAGACGACTTAAAATACATTGACCATATAAGAACCGAGATAAGTAAAAGCAAGTTTAAAACAACTTTTGATTATAATGAAAAATTACCACCAACTAAATTCCAGACATCGTATGCAAAAAAAAGAGTTCCAATTCATACAATTTATTCAAGAAAAAATTAAATATTATTATTAAAAATTGAATAAACATGGTCCTTTAATCTAGATACAGGTTGATCAGAAGATAAAAAGTCTTCGACTTCAATTTCAGGTAAAATATTTATAGAAATAGTACCTGGATTAATTTTTAGTGAATTTTTCTTCACTATATCATCAGCTCCCTTAATGATCATAGGGATAATGTTTACTCTAGTTTTTGCAGAGATAAAGAAACCACCATCCTTAAACTCTAACAGTTTTTTATCTGGATTTCTGGTTCCCTCTGGAGCTATAAATATTGCTTTNCCATTCTTGATTTTCTTTAGGATCTTGATAACTTCTCTTCTATCAGCAAAAGAACCATCTCTTGCTACGAAGTAATGTCCCATTACTTTAACCGCTTGACCAAAGAAAGGTATTTTTAATAACTCTTTTTTCATCATTGCTCTCCAATCAATATTCATGAATGCTGCAAATGAAAAAATGTCGTAAAAACTTTTATGGTTATACATTATAATTATTGGCTTATCCTTGATGTTTTCTAATCCCCTAACCTCTAATTTAACAAATGAAATTAACAATATTAATTTTCCCCAGATTTTTACAAGTGTCAGCGTAGCAAATTTTGGAGAAATTAAAGAAACTATTGTTGCAAGAATGGCCAAAATTATTGTTGTTAATGCAATTAAAAACCATTTTATATATGAAATAATCATCAATAAGAATCCTAATTTATATAAAATTAATTTCAATATATTTGATATAGACTGTTTTTTCCATAAAATACTATAGATAGTCGGAGGAAGTAAATGATAATTGTTCTTAAACCATCAGTATCAGAAAAAGAGATTGAACGAATTCTAGAATCTATAAATGATTTTGGTTATAAAGCAGAAACTGTAAAAGGAGAAGCCAGAACCATTATTGGAGCTGTTGGAAATCAAAAAGAGAAACAACAGCACATGAATCTACTGGGACAGCTACCAGGAGTTGAAGCAGTGGTTCCAATAATGCAGCCCAACAAATTAGGCAGTAGAGAATTCAAGAATGATGATACTAGTTTTGAAGTTGGCAATACAATAGTTGGCGGTAACAAATTAACTGTTATAGCAGGCCCTTGCTCAGTTGAATCTGAAGATCAAATTCACAGTATTGCTGAATCAGTAAAAACTGGAGGCGGAACAATATTACGAGGTGGTGCTTTTAAACCAAGAACCTCCCCATATACCTTTCAAGGACTTGGTGAAGAAGGACTAAAATTCCTAAAAGATGCTGGTGACTCTGTTGGCCTTCCCATTGTAACAGAAGTTTTGGATGTTAAAGATTTGGATTTAATTTGTCAGTATGCTGACATGTTACAAATTGGTGCAAGAAATTGTCAAAATTATGCCTTACTAAAAGAAATCGGAAAAACAAAAAAACCAGTACTACTAAAAAGAGGTATGTCCACTTCATTAAATGAATTTTTGTTATGTGCAGAATATTTATTAGCTGAAGGCAATATGTCTGTTGCTCTCTGTGAGAGAGGAATAAGAACATTTGAAACTGCAACAAGAAATACTTTTGATATCAATGCTATCCCAGTTTTAAAAGAAAAAACACACTTACCTGTTATTGCGGATCCCGCTCACGGAACAGGCTATTGGCAGTATGTATCTCCTATTGCCTATGCAGCTATAGCAGCAGGATCAGATGGTCTTGCAGTTGAAGTTCATAATAATCCAGAAATTGCATTAAGTGATGGTGGTCAATCATTGAAGCCTAAAAAATTCAATATTATGGTCGAAAAATCTAGAATAATAGCAAATGCGATTGGTAAAGATATTTAATCTTTTACAAAAACTTTCCTACCATCAAATAGNAGTTTNTCCTTAGAAATAAGTTCTATGGCTNTTGGTAGCACTTCGTGCTCCTTTTTATTAATTTTTGCTAACAAGGAATCCTCTGTATCATTTTTATCTATATTTACCATACCTTGAAGTATAATTGGACCCGTATCGATACCATCATCTACNAAATGAACGGTACATCCTGTATATTTTGCTCCATACTCTAAGGCCTGCCTTGGAGCATGAAGTCCGGTAAATGCCGGTANCAAAGATGGGTGAAGATTGATTATTTTGTTCTCAAATTTTGATGTGAAAAAAGGAGACAATATTCTTTTAAATCCTGCTAAAACTATAAGATCTAATTTGTAACCTTCTATTAAAGAAATAATTTCGGTCTCATAGTCCTTTCTAAGTTTATAGTCTTTATGAGACAAAGTAATAATTGGCACTGATAATTTTTTAGCTCTTTCAAGTACATATGCATCAAGAACATTGCAAAAAAGGAAGCTAACTTCAACATTTGGAATATCAGCCCTAACAATGGCTTCGAAATTGGAACCACTNCCTGATGAAAAAATTGCTACTTTGAATTTATCAGCCATAGAATAAATAACTAGGCAGCTACCTACTTTCCCAAAACCAATAGGTCTCAGTATCATCGGCCTCTGAGGGCTTAACTGCCGGGTTCGGAATGGATCCGGGTGTACCCCCTCCAGTAAGGCTGCCTAGAACGTAAAATTCTATACAATAATCCATTGTTGTCAATAAAATTAATCTAAGTAGTTTAAAACAGGTGACTTTCTTACTTTCTTAAGTTTTTTTAAAGCCTTTAGCTCTATTTGTCTAATACGTTCTCTAGTTACATTAAAAATCGAGCCTATCTCTTCAAGAGTAAAAGCTTGTTCTTCATCTATACCAAATCTCTTTTTTATAACATCTTTCTCTCTATCATTTAATACCTTCAACAATGAACTATTAATTAAACTTTTTAATTCACTTGTTTCGATATAATCTTGCTGAGTCGGATTATTGTCACTTATAGTATCAAGCAATGTTTGTCCCGCTGAATCATCCTCATTTATTGGAGTATCTAAAGCAATTGGATCTTTAGTGACTCTTTGGATCTTATCAACTTTATCCTCAGAAAATTTGGATTCAATTGATATCTCGTGGTTTGATGGTTCTCTCCCTAATTTCTGAACTAATCTTCTTGAAACTGAATTAATTCTATTAATTTGTTCAGTCATATGGACTGGAATTCTAATAATTCTAGCCTGATCAGCAAGGGAACGTGTTATAGCTTGTCTAATCCACCATGTTGCATAGGTTGAAAATTTATAACCCCTCTTGTACTCAAACTTTTCAACTGCTCTTATTAAGCCAATATTTCCCTCTTGTATAAGATCTAAAAATGGTAAACCCTTATTGATATACTTTCTTGCGATACTAACCACTAATCTTAAATTGGATTCAACTAACTTCTGTTTACTATTTATATACTGAAGCTTTGATTTGTTAAACTTATCAATAGTACTCCTTTCAAAATCATTAGTTCTTAAAAATTTAGCTATTGATTTTAAGAATTCATCTTGAAATTCAATCTGCATCATTATTTTTTTTATTTTTTTGGATAAAGAGCTATTAATTTCATCTGACTCGAGAACATCAAACAACATTTCTTTAAGTGATAAAACTCTCCTTGTTGATTTATAAGCCGAATCAGTTCCCAATCCGTTTTCCATATCATCGGATTCTAAGTCAATTTCATCATCTGTATTTGTTTGAGTTAGATTCGAATGCAAAATCCCTATTAGACTAATATCAGAAACTATTAAATTGCAAATAACATTCTTTGAATCGTTAAAAGATTTAGCTACTTTATATTCTTCGTTTTTATTTAGCAAAGAATGGTAAGCAATAGTGTTAAGATAGCTTTTTATAGGATCATCAATAGGATCAACTTTGTCATAAGACAAAGCAAAATTTATGTTTTTTCTATCTTTGAACTCAAGATTGATTTTTGGAAGGACATTCTTTACAAATTTTGGTAAGAAAGCCATTAAAAATTTTGGCCTTTTAAAAATATCAAAACTTTCCTGTGATACCATCAATATATTCTAACTTATGATTTTATTTTTTTCTCTTCTTTAATAATATTATTTAATTCTAATAATAATGCTTTCTCATCATCGGAGCTAAGTCCTTTTGCATTACTAAGTTTCATATTAATTTTCCTTTTTATTTCTTTTAGATTATCTAATCTAGTCTTTAAAATACACTCTTTAATAATATTATCAGACAGTTCAAAATTGAATTCAGTAGAAGCAAATAAAATATTTGAAAAATATTTTGATGTCTCATCATCAAGCATAGTAAGAATTTTGGCAGGTTCTGAGTTTAAATCTTTTTTAATTATATTAATTATCTTTAAAATCTCTGGCTTAGCAACCTCCTCAATTTCTTTTAACAAATTGGGATCTCTTGACTTTATATTTTCAACAAAAACTTTAAGTGCAATCTCGATAGGACTAAGATTAAAATCAGTTTTAATTTTTTTATCTATGTTCAAACTAACTGAATTTAAGGAATTTATTTTTTTTTCTATCTGTATTTTAGTAATAGAAAAAGTTGAGCAAAAATTATTAATCAAAATATCTTTTTTAAATGCATCTGACACATAAATTAACTTTGATAAAAATTCATTAATAATAGAATTTAAAGCTTTATTCTTTTCAAGATATTGAATCTTCAAATATTCTATATAGGAATCCATTATAGGCTGAACATGTTTTAAAATATCAATGAATGCAGATTTTCCATTGGTTTTAATAAAATCACAGGGGTCAAATGAATCTGGCAAAGATAACTTGTAAACATCTATTCCGCTTGCAAATAATGGTTCTATACTTTTAAATGAAGCATTTAAGCCAGCTTCGTCAGAGTCAAATATTAAAACAACTTTATCAGACAATTTACTGATTTCATTTGCATGTTCATTTGTAAGAGATGTTCCCATTGAAGCTACGACATTGTTGATTCCAATTTTATTCATCATTAAAACATCTGTATAGCCTTCGACAATATAAACGAACTTTGGCTTTTTACCTTTCAGAAGTGAGAACTTGTTTGTCCCATATAAAATTTTTCTTTTCGAAAAAATTTGTGATTCTTTTGAATTTAAATATTTTGGTTCATCATTATTCAATGATCTTCCAGCAAAGGCTATTATGCTTCCTTGTCTATTTTTTATAGGGAAAATTATTCTATTTCTGAAAAAATCGAAATAAAAATTATTATTTTCTTTTTTCTTTATTAATCCAATTTCCTCTGAATAACCTTTATTTAAATTTTTCTGATCAATAAATTTTACAAGGAAATCCCAAGACTCGGGTGCTAGACCAATTTCATTATCAATTATATCCTTCTTAGAAAATCCTCTCTCTTTAAGATATTCTATTGCTATTTCTGAACTTTTCCCTTCTATCAAGACTTTGTTGTATAATTTAGCAATAATTGAATTTAACTTGATTAGTTGAGATGCTTTTTTTGTATTATCTTTGACTGATAACTCTTTATATTCGAATTTAATATCAAAAAAATCGCAAATGTCCTTTATTGCTTCTCCTGATGATATATTTTTAAATTCTTTTACAAATGTTATTAAATTACCTCCAGCTTTACATGAGAAACAGTGATATAAGCCTTTCTCTTCGCTAATTGAAAGCGAAGGCTTTTTATCATCATGGAATGGGCATAATGTAATATAGTTTGAACCGATTTTCCTCAATGATGACCAGTTGGTTTCGATGTATTTTGTTATGGAAGTTTTACTTAATATATCTTCAAGAGCGATATATTCTTTTTCGGAAGGCATTTAATTATCTGAACTTTCTATTTTTTTTGTTTTGTCTTTTCTTTGCAGCAAAAAGTTTTTTCTTTTTGATTTCACTAGGTTTTTCAAAGTACTCTTTTCTCTTGTAATCAGAAAGAACACCGCCTTTCTCCATTTGCCTTTTAAAGCGTCTTAGAGCATTCTCCAAATTTTCATTATTTCCTATATATATTCCTGGCATAACCTTAAGTCTAGAAACTTATCTTAATCATCAAAAAATGTCAAGTGGACATTATTTTGAACAAAATTTAATAGCTTTCTTTACAATCTCCTCTTTAGTTATTTTAAAATGTTCATAAACATCTTTTTTAGGACCACTTGCTCCAAAAGTATCAACAGATACTGTGTTAGAATTATCTTTGAAAATTGACCTCCAACCTACTGATACTCCAGCCTCAACAAAAATTATAGGTGAAGATCCTAAAATTCTAGACTTTTTTGCTGAGCTTAATGTATTAAACTGCTCTATACAAGGTATGGAAATAACCGTAGAATTAATTCCTTTATTTTTAAGCTTTAATGATGCTTCATATCCTATCTCGACTTCACTGCCAGTAGCAACTATAGTTAAATCTCTTTTGTTTAAATTCCCACTGATAATATTGCAAAAGTTATTCTGATAAAAAGATAATCTCTTAGCGCTACTTGTATTAAGAACTTTCAAATCTTGTCTTGATAAAGCAATTATAGAGGAACCATCTCCTTTTAATGCCTCTATCCAGCAATCAAATGTTTCATACAAGTCAGCAGGTCTAAACACTTTAAGATTTGGTATCAACCTTAAAGACATAAGATGCTCTACGGGTTGATGAGTAGGTCCATCTTCTCCTAGACCTATAGAATCGTGTGTCATTACATAAATAACTTTTAAACCCATCATTGCAGAAAGTCTTATTGAGGGCCTACAATAATCAGAAAAAACTAGGAAGGTTCCACCATATGGAATAAAGCCTCCATGTAGTGATAATCCATTCATTATTGAAGCCATTCCATGCTCTCTAACTCCATAATGAACATATCTACCATTTAAATTATCAGGTGCAATAGGATCTAACTCTTTCGATTTGGTATTATTTGATGGAGTTAGATCAGCAGATCCACCAATCATCTTTGGAATATTCTTGTTCAATACATCTAAAGAGAGCTGGCTTGCTTTTCGAGTTGAAATTTTATCGGTATTTGCATTTAACTTATTAAATTCATTTCTAGATTTTTCCAATATGTTTAATGACAAATCTTTCCTGATAGTTGTTTTGAACAATCTAATATTTTTAGATTTTTTTAGTCTTAATTTCCATGAAGAGTACTCTTTTAATGATTTCTTACCAGCCTTTCTCCAATAACCTAAAATATCTTTTGGAATTACAAACGGTTCGTAATTCCAATTTAAATTTTTCCTTGTTAATTCTATTTCATCTTTTCCTAATGGTGCTCCATGAGATTCATGACTATTTACTTTATTAGGTGATCCAAAGCCTATTTTAGTTTTACAAGCTATCATTGTTGGTTTTTTAGATTTCTGTGCTTTTTTAATTGAAGATCGAATAGAATTATAGTTATGCCCATCAATTTTTATATAATTCCAGCCATAACTATTTAGCCTTTTCTCTGTATCATCTGTAAATGATAATTGAGTTGACCCATCAATTGAAATTCCATTATCATCATAAAAAATTATTAGCTTATTAAGATTTAAGTGGCCAGCTAGACTTAATGCTTCGTGACTTAGTCCTTCCATTAAACAGCCGTCTCCAGCAAAAGCATACGTAAAGTGATTTACTAAAGAATTTCCAAATTTTAAATTAAGTTTTCGCTCTGCTAAAGCCATTCCAACAGCATTACCTATGCCTTGACCTAATGGACCAGTTGTTGTTTCAATACCTATAGTATGCTCAAATTCAGGATGTCCAGGTGTTTTAGAACCTATTTTCCTAAAATTCTTAATATCATTGATTTTTGGCTCTTTATACCCTAATAAATACAAAAGTGAATAAATTAGCATGGAGCCATGACCATTAGACAAAATAAATCGATCTCTATCAGGCCATAATGGATCTTTTGGATTAATTTTTATAAACTCTGTAAATAAAATAGAAGCAACATCGGCCATTCCCATAGGCATACCAGGGTGTCCTGATTTAGCTTTTTCAACAGCATCAATTGACAAAAATCTAATTGCATTTGAAATTCTGATATCCATACTTGAGAATACATTATACGATAAGTATCTTCTTTTAAAAATTTTAATTTAGTTTGAAAAAAAAATAGATTGATATAATATCAATATTTATCCAGATGCCAAAAATTAGTTACATAAGAGCAAGACAAATTTTAGACTCAAGAGGAACTCCAACAGTTGAAGTTGACATGGCTCTTGAAGGGCAAAAATTAGTCAGAAGCTCTGTGCCATCTGGTGCATCTACGGGTTCATATGAAGCTGTTGAGTTAAGAGACAATACTGCAGATTTCTTAGGTAAAGGTGTAAGTAAAGCTGTAGAAAATATAAATAAAATAATAGCTAATCATATAATAAACTCTGAATTTGAAGGAATAATTGATTTTGATAAAAAACTAACAAATTTAGATTCTACCAGCAATAAATCAAAACTTGGAGCGAATGCTATACTTGCATGTTCGTTGTCTTTTACAAAGTGTCTAGCTCAATTAAATAATAAAGAATTATTTCAAAGTCTTTATGAAAATTCAGAATATTTACTTCCAACTCCTTTAATGAATATTATTAACGGTGGTGCACATGCTAATAATGGATTGGATATACAAGAATTTATGATTGTACCTGCAGGATTTGGATCTTTTAGTGAGTCATTAAGGGCTGGTGTAGAAATATTTATGAATCTCAAAAAAATTCTTAATAATAAAAATTATTCTACTGCAGTAGGTGATGAGGGAGGCTTTGCTCCTGATTTAAAATCTAATGAAGAAGCTTTAGATTTAATATGTGAGGCAATAGAAAAAGCTGGCTATAAGATTGGGAAAGATATTTTCCTTGCTCTTGATGTAGCAGCAACAGAATTATTTAGCGATAATAAGTATAGCTATAATTCAAAAAAATTAGCAACTAATGAACTTATAGAAGTATATGAAAAATTAGTAAATGAATATCCTATAATATCTATCGAAGATCCCTTAGATGAAGATGATTGGGATGCATGGTCTTTGCTTACTTCGAAAATAGGATCAAAAGTACAATTGGTTGGAGATGATTTATTTGTTACTAACATCGAAAGACTAAAAAAAGGAATAGATAACAAAGCAGGAAATAGCATATTGGTTAAAATAAACCAAATTGGTAGCATTTCGGAGACTATTGATGCTATCAACCTAGCTAAAAAGAATCATTTTTCATATATAATATCTCACAGATCAGGTGAAACTGAGGATTCTTTTATAGCTGATCTTGCAGTCGCAACCGGTTCAGGTCAAATAAAAACTGGTTCATGTTCTAGGACTGATAGAACCTCTAAATATAATCAACTTTTAAGAATTGAAGACTTATTAGGTTCAGATTCTAAATTTGCGGGTCTTTCGACTTTTAAAATCAAAACTTAATTGGTATTATATTATCGCACTATGGCACCTTTAACATTATTTGAAAAAATTTGGAAAAAACATGTAGTTCATGAAGAAGATGGCAAACCTTCTCTACTTTATATTGATTTACATCTTGTTCACGAAGTTACTTCGCCACAAGCATTTGAAGGCTTAAGGCAGGCAGGCCGCAAAGTTAGAAGAAAAGATAAAACTTTTGCAACTATGGATCATAATGTACCAACTGTAGATAGGTATAATATAAAAGACCCAATCTCTCTTCAGCAGATAGAAACTTTATCATCAAATTGTAAAGAATTTGATATAGAACTTTTTGATTTAAATAGCCCTTATCAAGGAATTGTTCATGTAATTGGTCCTGAGCAAGGTCTAACCAGACCTGGTCAAACTATAGTTTGTGGGGATAGCCATACCTCTACACATGGTGCGTTTGGTGCATTAGCTTTTGGAATTGGAACAAGTGAAGTTGAACATGTGCTATCAACACAATGTTTATGGCAAAACAAACCAAAAACTTTTGAAGTAAGAGTTGATGGGAAAAGGCAAAATGGTGTAACCGCAAAAGATATTATTTTAAGTATTATCGGTGAAATAGGAACAGCAGGTGCCACTGGATATGTAATTGAATATACAGGTCAGGCTATCAGTTCACTATCTATGGAACAAAGGATGACAATATGTAATATGTCAATTGAAGGTGGGGCTAGAGCAGGAATGATCAGTCCTGATCAAACAACTATTAATTACTTAAAAGAGAGGCCAAGAATAAAAAATCTTGAAAATTTAGAACTATTAATCGATGAATGGAAGAATCTTGCATCAGATAAAGGATCAGAATTTGATAAAAAAATAATTTTAAATGCAGACGATATGGCTCCCCAAGTTAGTTGGGGTACAAGTCCAGGAATGGTCAGCGGGATTGATTCAAAAGTCCCCAATCCTAAAGACATAGAAGATTCTGTAAAAAGAAAATCTACTGAGGATGCATTAAATTATATGGGGTTAAAACCAAATACTAATATTGAGGATATTAAAATTGATACAGTGTTTATTGGATCATGTACAAACGGCAGATTAGAAGATTTAATTGCAGCAAGTAAAGTAATACAAGGGAACAAAGTCCCGTCCAATATTAATGCCATCGTAGTTCCTGGGTCTCAGATAGTTAAGATTAAAGCTGAAAAGTTGGGACTTGATAAAATCTTCAAAGATGCAGGCTTTGATTGGCGAGAATCGGGATGTAGCATGTGTCTTGCAATGAATCCTGATAAATTGTCACCTGGCGAAAGGTGTGCTAGTACTTCAAATAGAAATTTTGAAGGCAGACAAGGCAAAGGTGGCAGAACCCATTTAGTTAGTCCCGTAATGGCTGCTGCAGCCGCAATTAATGGAAGGTTTACCGATATAAGATCCCTTGATCTTGATTTGGGAGAATATTAGACAATGGAAAAATTTAAAAATGTAGAAAGTAGACCCGTGCCATTAAATTCTGCTCATGTGGACACAGATCAAATAATTCCAAAACAATTCCTTAAAAGGATTGAAAGAACTGGCTTTGGACAATTCTTATTTTTTGATTGGAGATTTAATGATGATGGTTCCCCAAACGAAAAATTTATTCTAAACGATGTTAGGTTTAAAGACTCTGAAATTTTACTCGCTCAAGAAAATTTTGGTTGTGGAAGTTCAAGAGAACATGCACCTTGGGCATTAAGAGATTATGGATTCAAAGTTATTATTTCTTCATCTTTTGCTGACATATTATATAACAATTGTTTTAAAAATTGCATCCTTCCTATAATTCTTAATGAAAAAGATCTTGAATATCTTTTTGAGTCAACTTCAAATTTTAATGACTACAAATTAAATGTAGATCTTAAAAAAAATCTTTTAGCTGACAACAAAGGCTTTGAGATTTTTTTTAATATTGATCCTTTTAGAAAAAAATGCTTACTTGAAGGGCTTGATGATATAGCATTAACATTAGAGCATTCTGAAAAAATAGATAATTACGAAAAAGCATTATAATACCTTTCTAAAGATATAAACTATAAAGGAAATCATTACACTTAAAATAATTGATGTCCCTATTGGAAAATATAATGTAGTGTTTTTAAAAGTAAATTTTAAATCTAATGGATTATCTTTGAAAATATTCAATACCCCAGTGAAATGAATTAAAGCCCCAATAACAATTAAGAGCAATCCACTAAAAAAAATTATTTTACCTATACTCATAATGAAATTTTAAACTATTATATATATTAATAAAATGATTAAAACAATCACAAAAACAACTACCAGTCTTAAACAAAAAGGTGTCCTTAGTCCTCAATCTAAACTATTTATTAAATTAATAAATCTTAATAATAATGAAATTGACAATCTAATTGATGAGATGCTCACAGAAAATCCATGTATAGAAGAAGAATATACTAGAAATAAAAATAAGGATTTTGGTAATCATTTGGAAAGTCAAATAACACTCGATATAGAAGATAAATTCAAATCTCTTAGTAAATATTTAGAGGAGCAACTAAATCTATTAGATATAAAAGAAAATAAAAAAAGAATAATTTATAACTTAATTTTACTTTTAGACGAAATAGGCTTTATTAAATATTCAAATTCTGAAATACAAACTATCTTACATAAGGAAATTTCCATAAAAGTGACTGAAGTTGAAATAGAAGAAATTATTCTTTATTGCCAAGAAAAATTTGATCCAGCTGGCATTTTTTCAAGGGATTTAAAAGAATGTTTAAAAATCCAATTAAAATTGAAAAATAGCAAAAATTTAAATATTAAATGTAAAATACTTGAAGAAAGTATTTCAGAATTAGCAAATAAAGACAATGAGATAATATGCAAAAAGAACAATATATCTAGAGAATTTCTAAAAAAATTTGTTAAAGAACTTAGTGATTTAAACCCAAGGCCTGGAGAACAGTTTCAAGAAGCCTTGGAAATAAATTACAGTTCTAATTATGAGGCTTCTGTTTATTTTGATAAAAATGGTCAAATAATTGTTCAACCAAATAAACCCTCTAAAGATTTTAAAATTTCAAGCTATTATAAAAAATTAATAAAGAATAAAAAGGCATTATCGCCTGAAGTTTATAAATTTATTAAAACCAGAATAGATGATGCAAATTTAACTATCAAAACAATCGAAGAAAGAGAGGAAATGTATTTAAGAGTAATAAAATTAATAGTTAAAATCCAAGATGATTTCATTAAAAGAGGTGAAAAATACTTAAAACCCTTAAAATTACAGGATATAGCTGAAAAAATTGGTGTTCATGAATCAACTATAAGCAGAATAACTAGCAATAAATATATATTAACCCCATTAGGAATTATGAATCTAAAAGAGTTTTTTAGTAATAAAATTAACAATGATGATCAAAAATCTACAACTGCTATTAGAGAAATTATAAATACAATAATAATTCAGGAAGATAAAAAGCATCCCCTTTCGGATCAAGAAATTAAAGAAATTCTAGCAGTAAAAGGAATAAATATAGCAAGGAGAACTATTGCAAAATATAGAAATGTACTTAAAATACCTTCATCCTCAATGAGAAGATTAAAAAAATGAAATTATCAAATTTAATTACCCCTGGGCTCATCTTTAGTAATTTAGTATCTAATGATAAAGATTCGTGCTTAATGGAAATTACAAAAAATCTTTGTTTGGCAGAAAATTCATTAAATTTTGAGCTTATTAGCTCTTTGATAAAGAAAAGAGAAAATCTCTGTAGTACTGCATTAGATAATCATATAGCAATTCCACATGCAAAAGTGCCTGGGATAAACAAGATATATGCATCTCTCTCAATTCATAGAAAGGGTATGTCTTTTGGGTCAATAGATAATAAAGATACTAATATTTTTATTTTGTTGTTGCATCCCGAGGTCAATGGTAATGAACATCTGGAGGTTTTAAGGAATATTGCAAACCTATTTTCTAAAAAAGAAGTTATATCTGAGATATTGAAAGAAACTGGAACTTTTGAAATATATAACATAATAAAAAATTATGAATAAAGAAAACCTAAGCATTCATGGTGTCCTTTTAAGTATTGACAATATAGGGATTGTCATTAGAGGTAAAAGCGGTATTGGTAAGAGTGAATGTGCGGCTGAACTAATCAATAAGGGGGCAAAGTTAGTAGCAGATGACTTAATAATTATTTCTAATATAAATGGAGAGCTAATTGGTTCTTCTCCAGAAAAAATCAGAAATCTGATTGAAATTAGAGGTATTGGTATTATTAATGTAAAAGATATTTTTGGGGCACTTGCTGTAATGAAAGAAGCTAAAATTCACTTGTTAATAGATTTGATTGAATTTAACAAAGAAAATAAATATGATAGGCTTGGCTACGATACAGTTCAAGAGGAAATTATGGCTGTTCCACTTCCTAAGATTCAGATACCTGTAAGTCCAGGTAGAAATGTATCAACTTTAATTGAAATAGCACTAAAAAAGCTCAGGTTTGAAGATCGTTTGTAAAAGCTGAAGATTAAATTTAAAATTCTTATATGTTTAATATTCTAATAATTACTCATGGCAATTTATGTGAGGAACTTAAATCATCAGTTGAATTTATATTAGACAATAAATTAAATAGAAAAATATTTACTATAAGCATAGATGAGGATTCACGTGAATTTGATACATATTCAAATCGAATTTCAAACTTTTTAATTGAAGCTAATCATAATATTATATTTACTGATATGTTTGGAGGCACACCCTCTAATATAAGTTTGCCTTATTTTAAAAAAGGATTTGTTGAAATAATATCTGGGGTCAATGTCCCAATGCTATTAAAGGCATGTGTTTTAGAAAATAATGATAATTTTTATGAAGCAGTTAAAATAATTGTCAGCTCTTGTAAAGAAAATATTATTGTTGCAGGAGACTTGGAGATAGCATGAGTGCACTAAATTATGATGAGATTTTTGAAGAATGGAGAAAAGTTTACCTAACTGGTGACTATGAAGATTGGTCAGTTGTTATTGAAGAGGGTATAAATAAGGATTTTGCGGCTATTGCCCTTTTCTTAGATAATAAAACAGCAAAAGCATCTGGCGAATCAACAGATTACTATGATGGTTTTAAAAAAGCATCCCTTCAAGTTTTAGACTTACTAGAAATACTAATAACTGAAGAGCCTGAAGAAAAAATAATTCGAATAACAAAAAAAGAATCTACTAGAGTTAGGGATCAAAAACTGGCTAAAGAAATCTGGGGATGATTAATCTTTTTGAGAAATTTAAAGGTTTTATTATAGACCTTGATGGTGTTATTTATTTAGATAAAAAAATAATACCTCACTCAAAAAAATTCATAGAATATTTAATAAAAACAGAGAAAAAATATATATTCTTAACTAATGATTCAACCCTTTCCCCAGATGAGTACAGCAAAATACTGAGTGAACAAGGTATACCATGTAATTTAGATCAAATCATGACACCTATCACTAACTTGCTAGAAATGATAAAGAATAAAAAAATCCAAAATAAAGACATAATGGTTTTTTCAAGCACTAAATTAAAAAATTATCTAAAGAGTCTTGGTATAAACCTTATAGAAGATAATAATAAATTCAAAAAAATTAAAACAATAATTGTTTCAGGTAATCTTGAGTTCAATTATGATGATTTAATGTATGCATCTTTATGTGTTCAAAACGGAGCCAAACTTCTCGCTACAAGTACTGATAATACTTATCCAAGAAAAATTGGTAATGTTCCAGCTACTGGATCAATAATTGCTGCCATTCAAAAAACTTACCCTGTTTCAGCAATAAATCTTGGTAAACCATCAAAATCTATTTTTAATCTTGCAAAAAAGAAATTAAACATAAAAAGGCAAGATATCTTAACTGTGGGTGATAATCTTAATACTGACATACTTGGATCAAATTTGTCTAAACTAAAAAGCTGCTTAGTTTTGACTGGTAAAACTAATTTGGCAACTGCAAAAAAATCCAAAATTAAGTCTGACTATATTTTAAATAATCTTAAGATTTAACACCTTGGACCATGCAAACCATTTTTCCTGAATGTTTATTTTCATACATCAATTGATGAGCTTTTGGAATTTCATCATATTCATATATTTCTGATACAACAGGATTAATAAGTCCTTGATGAACTAATTCATTTGCCCTTACACATTCTAGTGCATTAGCAAAATGTGAACCAATTATATCCTTTTGTAACATCCAAAGATACCTAACATCAAACATGCAATCATACCCTGTTGTTCCAGCACATATCACAACTCTTCCAAACCTTTCACATACAAATACACTTGCAGGGAAAGTTGTTTCACCTGGATGTTCAAAAATTACATTTGGACTTCTTCTCTCTCCTAATATCTCCCATATTTTCTTACCAAAGTTTTTCATTTCTTTAAATCTTAATTGAGATTCTTCAGGAGTTTCATTCTTCTTATATGGTAAATTTGGAAAATCTTTACGGTTAATTACACCCACGGCACCAAGCTCTTCACACATTTTAAATTTATCCTGGGATGAAACGACAGCAATGGCCTTTGCACCCAACATTTTACAAATCTGTAGAGCAAATACACCAAGACCTCCAGCGGCTCCCCAAACCAATACTACTTCACCAGGTTGAACATTTGCTTTTGAGACTAACATTCTATAAGCAGTAAAATAACAAAGTGCATAAGATGCAGCATCCTCCCAAGAGAGATGCTTAGGTTTTTTTAGAACTTGTTGTGCTTGGACCCTTGTGAACTGAGCAAAGCACCCATTTGGGGTTTCGTATCCCCATATTTGTGCTCCCTTGCTTACCATTGGATCATAACTTATAAAATCGGCATTGCTTTGAGTCATATTCGAATGTGGCTCTTCATTTTCTACACCACAATGAACAATCACCTCATCGCCTTTTTTCCAACTTTTTACATTTGAACCTACTTCCCAAACTATTCCAGAGCAATCACTTCCAGCAATGTGATGATCTCCTTTGTGAACATCTAAAACTGAAATTGGCTCTCCTAGACCAGCCCAAACACCATTAAAATTAATTCCTGTTGCTACAACTAAAATCAAAACATCGTTAGGCCCGCATTCTGGAACAGGCATTACCTCTTCTTGAAAAGATTTCATGGGTTCACCATGCCTTTCTTTCCTTATAACCCATGCTCTCATAGTTTTAGGTGTGTAATCTAAATCAGGGATTACTCCTATTGGTAGTGGATCTGAATAACTCATTTTAAAACTCCTTAAAGCTAATTTTCATAGCATCTTTTATTTTCTCTAAATTTTCTTTGGCTATTTCTCTGGCCTTTTTAGAACCATCAATAATTATATCAAATATTTCACTATTGTTTGAAAATTTTAATCTTTTTTCTCTAATAGGCTCTAGAAACATATTTATTCTCCTAGCTAATGACTTTTTAACCTCAACATCTCCTATTGTACCCTTCCTGTATCTTTGTTTGAACTCATTTAATTCATCTAAATCATCATTAAAAATATCATGATAAATAAAAACAGGGTTACCTTCAACTTTACCAGGAATGTCTGCACTTGTTCTATTGGGATCAGTAAACATCCTCATTACCTTTTTGTTAACTTCATCCTCAGAATCTGATAAGAAAATTGAATTATTTAAAGATTTACTCATCTTAGCCTTTCCATCAGTTCCAATTAATCTTGGAAACTCGCTTATTAAAGGTTCGGGTTCGACTATCAATTCCTGATACATCGAGTTAAACCTTCTTGACAACTCTCTAGCTAGTTCTACATGACTCAACTGATCTTCTCCTACTGGAACTTTGGAAGCATTAAAAATCAAGATGTCTGATGACATCAATACTGGATATGACAAGAGTCCTACTGAATAATTTTCTTGATCATTTAACATCGAGGCTTTCTCTTTAAGTGTTGGAATCCTCTGCACTCTTGGAACAGAACAAATCATAGATAGTAGTAAAGTTAACTCTGAAATCTCTGGAATTAATGACTGCAGATAGAAATTTGATTTATTTGGATCTAAACCAACTGCTAACCAGTCTAGCACCAAAGATTGAATATTTTGTTTTAATTCTCCAACTTTGTCATTATGTGTAGTTANCATATGNAAATCTGCTATTANAAAGAAGCAATTAAAATCATCTTGAAGCTTTAANCTATTTTCAAGAGTTCCAACATAATGACCTAAATGNAAACTNCCTGTTGGTCTGTCGCCCGTAACCAATATTTGTTTTTTTAACATAATTTATTAACTAATATGATATCCTAGGATTTATATTTAGGAAGCATCCAATGAATAAAATTACATACAAAGACCTTAAAAAATATATTTCAGAAAATAGAATGGAAAGAATTGATAAGATATTGGAATCTAGAACTAGGGATATTTGTGTACTTCTTGAAAACATTTATCAACCTCATAATTTTAATGCAGTTTTAAGAACATGTGATAACTTNGGAATTCANGATATTTATTGTATAAATTCTGAAAAGAATACTAAAGCTGCAAAAAANGTATCTTTAGGTGCCGAAAAATGGATTACTATCAAAGAGAAANCTAAAAATGAGACAGTTGNAAATTTCTTAAAAAAAATCAAAAAAAAAGGGTATAAATTANTCGGTACTAGTCCCCATATACAAGGAAAAACAGAATCTATAACANACTTTAAANCACCTAGNAAATTTGTTATAGCATTTGGAAATGAAGAAAAGGGTTTAAGNGATGAACTAATTAGNCACTGTGATAAATTAATAAATATTCCAATGTTTGGTTTTTCAGAAAGCTATAATATTTCNGTAACCTGTGCAATAACATTAAGCTTNATTACAATTAAACTTAGAGAAAAGAAAAAAGTTTCTAAACTATCTAATAAAGAAAAAGGAATTTTAAAATTAGAATGGTATAAAAAGTCTATAAAAAATTCTAATCTTATTATTAAAAGACTTGAAAAAGAATAATCGCGCCTGGAAGGACTCGAACCCTCGACCTCCAGAGCCGTAATCTGGCACTCTAATCCAACTGAGCTACAGGCGCATACGGAGAGAGGGGGATTCGAACCCCCGGTACGGATTTACTCCGTACGCCGGATTAGCAATCCGGTGGTTTAAGCCACTCACCCATCTCTCCAGGCTTAAATTAAATATAAATTATGGCTGATGAATTGGTAAAAATAAATCGCAAATATTTTTAACAGGTGCAAATGATTTTTCATTAATTTCAACAAATATTGTTATCCAATCATGCATGCTTCCATTCCAGAGGCCAGGCTTTTCAAAAAAAAGTACTTTTTTATTAAAAATAGTTTTCTCAACCACCATCCCTAAATCTTTATTAATGTGATTATTAAAATTAAATTTATTTCCTAGATAATCCTCAGTTGAAATAATAATTTCTACTGGATTAAAATAATTTGAATCATACCAAATATCTCTCATTCTGCTATCATCAAGATTAACCTGTGACTCTTCTACTATTTGCAATGATAACATCGACTTATCATCATTTACCCAGAGTGGTTTACCACCCTTTGCACCTGAATCACGTATTACACCACAAACCCTTATCGGTTTATTAAGATTTTTAAATAAAAGTTCTTTATTTACGGGTTTATTATCAATATGCACCAAGTGTGAGAAATATTTTATAAGGAAATCTTTATAAAATGAACTTTCAACTGCTTCTTGAAAATTATTTTTTTCTAAAGTTCGTAGTAAATTTTTTATATTTTTATCAATAAATAAAAGCATCTTATACATTTGATCTATATTTTTTACCCTCAAATCTTGAGTTTTTGGCGATATATTATCAATATTGTGAATGTAGGCATATTTTCCTTTTATGTGAGACAAATTATCTATCAATGCTCCATGACCTGATGGATGAGAATAATATCTATTGTTATATTTTAGAGGAGTCTCAGAATTTACAAAACAAACACTGTTTAATTCTTTCCTCTGAAATGAAAATATGACTTTGTCTTCGAAATTTATTTTTTTTGATTTAAGAAAGCCGGATTGGTTTAATTTAGAAGTTATTAGATCTTTATGTTCATCTTGAATCGTAAAATGAATATTACTATGCGGGCATATTCTAGAATAAAATTCAATTATTTCTTCCATGGGTGTAACAAGATAATCTCCAAACTTATGAAAAGGGATTAAAGCTTTAGGCTTATGCTTATATTTATTTATTAAAAATTCAACATTATCATTATCCTTCTCAAAGAATGGGAGTTGTTGAATATTATCATTTAAAATTTTTTTATTATCTTCAAATTTAAAAAGGCGAGTTGCGGAGCCAGATGCAGGAATAAAAATATCTAAATCTTTCCATTCTTCTACAATAGGTAAAAGTTGATTACTTATCGAATTGATAGTTAAAATTCCATTATTTATAGTACAAGGGCTATAAAGTCTTAACTTAGCTGTTGCATCATTTTTAAATATGAAGTCATATTGATCTTTTAATAAACCTATAGGAATTTCGGTATCTAATGATAATTGTTTGAAGTTAACCAAAATTAATTCACTCTTCGGGGCCGACGGGATTCGAACCCGCGACCTCTGGCGTGACAGGCCAGCGTTCTAACCAGCTGAACTACGACCCCCGAATATGGGCGCTACAGGATTTGAACCTGTGACATCTTCCTTGTAAGGGAAGCGCTCTCCCGCTGAGCTAAGCGCCCTGAATAGATTTCTATACTATCCCGGAAGAGGTAAAAGTCAAGATAAATTCAGTGGCTTCTCATTGCTTGAAATGTCAACATCAACTGGCAAATCAGGAATTATGATATCTTGCAATATAGGTTCTGAAGAAATAATTGCATGCGAAATAACTTCATCCATATGATTTACACTAGTTACCTTGATATCTTTTTTTACTTCTTTTGGTATATCAACGAGGTCTTTAACATTCTCATCAGGTATTAAAACATGTTTAACACCGCCTCTATGAGCAGCAAGTATTTTTTCTTTCAAACCTCCTATAGGAAGCACCCTGCCTCTTAATGTTATTTCACCAGTCATTGCAACATCTTTTCTTACTTCTTTTTGAACTAATGCCGAGATTATTGCAGTTGATATTGCAATACCTGCAGAAGGGCCATCCTTAGGCTGGGCTCCTTCTGGAACATGAACATGAATATCTATTTTTTGATAAAAGTCTTTATCAAGGCCAAGTCTTTTAGCTCTAGATCTTACATAGCTCATAGCAGCCTTAGTGGACTCTTGCATAACTTCTCCAAGTTTACCTGTTACTGTAAAAGCTCCCTTTCCAGGCACAACAGTTACTTCTACATTTAAAAGTTCACCACCAACCTCAGTCCAAGCTAATCCTGTAGACATTCCAATCTGATTTTTTTCTTCGATTTCACCATGTTTGAACTTTGGAATACCTAAATACTTTTGAACAATTTTTGGAGTAATTTTTAGAGAAAAATCTTTTCCATTTTTAACTACTTCTTTTGCAGTTTTCCTACACACACTTCCAATCTCTCTCTCTAAGGTTCTAACTCCCGCTTCTCTTGTATATCTTTGTATTAAGAAATCCAAGGCCTTTTCGTTTATTTTTGCGTTGCTGACAGTTAGACCATTATTTTCAAGTTGTTTTGGTATCAGATACTTTTGTGCAATCTTCTTTTTCTCAAGTTCCGTGTAACCTGAAAGCTTAATAATCTCCATTCTATCTTGAAGTGCCCATGGTATGGTATGTAACACATTTGCTGTTGTAATGAATAAAACTTGTGACAGGTCATAGTCAACTTCTAAATAATGATCATTGAAGGTTGAATTTTGTTCAGGATCCAGAGCTTCAAGAAGTGCTGAAGCAGGGTCTCCTCTAAAATCAGCACCTATTTTATCAATTTCATCTAATAGAAAAACTGGATTTTTAGTACCGGCTTTTTTCATTCCCTGAATAATCTTTCCAGGAAGAGCTCCGATATAAGTTCTTCTATGGCCTCTTATTTCAGCTTCATCTCTAACTCCACCTAGCGAAATCCTCACAAATTTTCTTCCCATTGCATTAGCAACAGATTTAGCAAGAGATGTTTTACCTACTCCTGGTGGTCCCACTAAGCACATAATTGGACCTTTTTGTTTTGTTGTTAATGCTCTAACTGCGAGGTATTCAGTAATCCTTTCCTTTGGTTTCTCTAGACCAAAATGATCTTCATCTAAAACTTTCTGAGCATTATCAATTGATATCTCATCCTCAGAAACTTCAGAATCCCACGGAAGATTTACCAGCCAATCAATGTAATTCCTCACAACTGTAGCTTCAGCAGACATTGATGACATACCTTTCAATTTTTTTATCTCTTTTTCTATTCTGGTCCTAATATCATCCGGCATTACTTTTTTCTTCAAAGATTCCTCAAATTCTAAAATCTCACTTTTGAAGTCATCTTTATCACCAAGCTCTTTTTGAATGGCTTTCATTTGTTCCGTTAAATAATATTCTTTTTGAGCTTTTTCCATTTGTTTTTTTACTCTATTTCTTATTTTTTTCTCTACCTGTAGTATTTCAAGCTCAGACTGAATCTTTTCATAAATTGCTTCTAACCTGTTAGAAGGATCTAAATTTTCTAAAATCTCCTGTTTATCTGCAAGTTTAAATGTTAAATGAGAGGCAATTGTATCAGATAGCTTACTAGGCTCATCTATAGCTGAAATTGTAGCTAATGTTTCAGAAGGAACACGCTTATTTAGCTTTATATAATCTTCAAAAGCTTCGACTAAAGTTCTCATCATCGCATTAGTTTCAGAATCTGTGGGTATTTTCTCTTCTAAATCTTCAACACTTACAGAAAAATATTTATTCTCATCATTGAATTGTTTTAGNGATGCTCTATTTTTGCCTTCAACCAAAACTTTTACTGTCCCATCNGGCAACCTTAGCATNTGTACNATAGAGCCAACNGTTCCGATTGAATATATATCTTCAGGCCCTGGGTCATTTGTTTTGGCATCTTTTTGAGCCGATAAAAGAATCTTTTTATCATTCTTCATTGCTTCTTCAAGGGCTCTAATAGATTTTTCTCTTCCAACGAAAAGAGGTGCTACCATGTGAGGGAAAATTACTACATCCCTTAAAGGTAAAAGTGGAATTGTATATGATGGGGTACTCATTATTAATCCTCCGGTAGAGTAAATAACTCTATATAATCAAGTTAACCATTTAATGATTATTTGCAAGAAAAAAAGAGAAAATGAGCAAAAAAAGCCTTTTTTTGTTAATTACTAGCAGTTTTCTTGCTATTTTCAAAGGTTAATAGAGGTTTTGAACCTTTTGTTATTACCTCATCTGTTACAATACATTTCTTTAAACCTGGTTTTGAGGGTATATCATATATTATATCCAAGATTGAATTTTCTATTATCGATCTCAAACCTCTTGCGCCAGTACCACGCTTTAAAGCTTCTTTAGCTACAGAAATTAGTGCTTCTTTAGTAAACTCTAATTTGACATCATCATTCAAATTAACTAATTTCTGATACTGCTTAACTAAAGCATTTTTGGGTTCAGTTAAAATTTGAATTAAAGATTTCTCATCAAGCTCACTTAAAGATGTTACCACTGGGATTCTTCCAATAAATTCTGGTATAAATCCGAATTTCACTAAATCTTCAGATTGTATTGATTCATTTTTATTATTTACACTTGTGTTCTCTTTTGACGAGGTAGGGTTCCCAAATCCAATAGTATTTTTTCCTATTCTGCTAGAAATAATATCATCAAGGCCGCTGAATGATCCTCCTAGTATAAAAAGAATGTCTTTTGTATCTATAGGGATAAATTCTTGCTGGGGATGTTTTCTGCCACCTTTTGGGGGAACATTGACCACGGATCCTTCAATTATTTTTAAAAGTGCTTGTTGGACACCTTCACCAGATACATCTCTTGTTATAGATGGACTATCGCCGCTTTTTCTAGATAACTTATCAATTTCATCAATATAAATTATGCCTTTCTCAGCTTGTTTAACATCAAAATCTGCAGATTGCAGAAGACTTACTAGCATATTTTCGACATCCTCACCTACATAGCCAGCCTCTGTATAACAAGTTGCATCAACTATTGTGAATGGTACATTAAGAAATTTAGCAAGACTCTGTGCCAATAAAGTTTTTCCTGAACCAGTTGGGCCAATAAGCATCACATTGCTTTTTTGAATATCTACTTCAGAAGTATCATCATTTCTCTTTTTTGGAACATTATTGTAAGCAATTCTCTTATAATGATTATAAACTGCAACTGATAGATATTTTTTTGCATTATCTTGCCCAATGACATATGAATCTAGATGGTCTCTAATTTCAGAAGGCTTTGGAATTTCTTCGTTTACTTCAGGCTCAACTTCTCTTATATCTTCATCATCAATAATCTCATTACATAGATCTACACATTCATTGCATATATAAACAGTGGGACCAGCAATTAATTTTTTTACCTCTTTTTGACTTTTTCCACAAAAAGAACAATGTAAATTATCTTTTTCATTAGGCATCTTTATGAACCACCCTCTTTTTTTGAAATAATTTGATCAATTAAACCATACGACAAAGCCTCTTCTGCAGTTTGATAAAAATTCCTTTGGATATCTTGGGTAATTATTTCAATATCTTTGGATAAATGTTTAGATAAAATTTCTGAAATAACTTTCTGCTTTCTAATAGTTTCTTGCATTTCTTTTTCTATATCTGGAAACTGTCCACCTAGCTGAGTACCTACAGAGTGGAGCATAATAGTTGAGTTTGGTAATGAAAGTCTCTTACCCTTTTCCCCACTTGCTAAAAGTACTGCCCCCATACTTGCTGCCATTCCAAAACATAAAGTTGAAACCTTAGGTGTAACATATTGAATAGCATCATAAATTGCAAGACCAGCAGTAACACTACCTCCAGGTGAATTTATATATATACTAATATCTTTTTTTTTGTCGACTGATTCTAGGAAAAGTAATTGTGCAACAACAATATTCGCAAGATTATCATCAATTGGACCACCTATGAATATTATTCTCTCATTCAACAACCTAGAGTAAATATCAAAAGCTCTTTCACCTCTTGAACTTTGTTCAACTACCATTGGAACGAAAAACGATTCTGTCATAATATTGATTTTAATTTAGGTAATGATTCTAGTCAATTAAGAAAAACTCTTAAGTTTTTTTCTTGGCTTTTGATTCTTTAGGTTTTTTAGAGTCTTCATTATCTGAATCATCACTCTTTTTTGAGACTTCTTTAATTTTTGCACTAGAAATCAAAAATTGAATAACTTTTTCATCAGTTAATTTAACTCGTACATCGTCCATCAAATTATTGTCTTTATAATATTTTAAAACCTTATCAACTGGTACATTTTGGGAACTAGCAAATGCTGCCAAATAATCACCTACTTCTTTATCCTCAATACTAATATTTTCAATCTTTGAAATTTCAGCAAAAATCAAAGCTATTTTTACATTCCTAAAAGCTGAGTCATTAATTACATCAGTTGTCTTTTTATCTAACTCGTCTACAGTTACACCTTGCTGTGCCATTTTGGATTTATAATCAGCTTCCAGCCTCTTCTTTTCATCATCTACGAATGAATTTGGGAAATCAAATTCATTATCTTCTATTAATTTGTCAAACAGATTCTTTCTTAAAGAACTTTGTGCTTGCTGTTCAAATGAACCTGTTAAATCATCTGAAATTCTTTTTTTAAGATCTTCTTCTGTCTTAAAGCCAATCTTTTCTAAGAAAGCATCATCAACTTTTGGTAATACTTTTTTTAAAATTTTATTGACTTTTAATTTGCATTTAATTTTTTTTGCTGCGGCTTCAGCAATAGGAAAATCTTTTGGGTACAGGACCTCAAATGAACTCTCCTCACCCTTTTTTAAGGTTAAAATCTCTTTCTCAATTTCTGGAATCAATGTCTCATTTCCAATCTCAACAATAGCATTTTTTCTGTTCAATTTTTCAATTTCTTTTCCATCAAAAGAACCAGTAAAATCTATATCTACAAAGTCTTTCTTTTTGATTTTTCTTTTTGATTCAACTTCCTCGTTTTGAGCAAAATTATTAAGAACATTCTTCATTGCTTCATCAATATCTTTCTTTGTAACCTTCTGAATCTCTTTATCTACAGAAATTTCTTTATATGGTTTTAACTTTATCTCAGGGATTATCTCAAGATTAACTTTGAAAGTAAAATCAGAATCTTTTTTTATGTCATCATGTTCAAGGTTGGAAGTTCTAACAACATTAATTTTATTGTCTACTGAAGCTTTTCTTATGTAAAAGCTAATTAATCTGGTTTTGAGCTCTTCTAATATTTCTTTAGAATATCTAGACTCTATAACATTTAAAGGGACTTTCCCTTTCCTAAATCCTTTCAGATCAGAATCTTTTTGAAATAACTTTAGCACATCTTGAAAACTTTTAGACACATCATTCTTGTCAACGATAATTTCAGCTAATTGCTCGGTTGTGCTTAGTGCTTTTAAATTTATACTCATTACAAATCTCCAAAATGGGAGCGGGGGGACTCGAACCCCCACACCCGAAGGCGCTAGATCCTAAATCTAGTGCGTCTACCAATTCCGCCACGCTCCCAATTAACCAAAAAAATTGGAAAGTATTAATATACTGATTTAGGATATTAAAATCAATTTGGATCTACAGACACCGTAACAAATTTTGCAGCTGCAAGAAATTCTTCAATCGATTCATTAATGCTATTCATATCAACATTCTCGATTTGATTCATAAAATTGAATGGCTCATTGATATCTAATCCATACAAATATGATAGTAAAATCCTACTATTTACTGAAGAGTTCCTCTGCATTGATATATCATTTTTTCCGATTAGATAATTCTTAGCCCTTTCAAGCTCTTCTTTGGTAATCCCTTCTTTAATTAATTTATTAATTTCAAACTTTATAGCTTCAATACTTTCATCCTTTTTAGCTGGTGAGCAACCGATATAAGCACCAAAATAACCTACATTGATTGTTGGTGTATAAAATGAAGTAACACTATATGCTAAGCTTTTTTTATCTCTAAGTTCAATGAATAATCTTCCACCCATTCCTGACAAAACAGTATTAATTAAATTGAAGGAAAACCTTAATTTAGAATTTAAAGACGGTGCATAAGTTCCTACAAAAATATGTGACTGTTGTTTGTCACCAATTTGAAAATGTTCCTCTAAGTTCTCAGATATTTGAACTATATTATTATCTATTTGAGGAATATCGGTACTATTGTTTAAAGTTATATTGTTTTCCAATTGCTCTATCAATTCATCTTTATTAAAATTACCAACTGCAGATAATATCGTATTAGTAGTTTTAAAAAATTTTTTATGAATATCCTTTACATCTTCAACACTAATATTATTTAAGCTTGACTCTGTGCCATATTGATTCAAAGAGTAAGGATGGTTTCCAAAAAGTAGCCCATGAAATTTATCTGATGCAACAGCAGCAGAGTTTTTCTTCATTCGATCGACATATGCCAAACTATCTCTCTTGGCAATATTGAATTCATCTTCATTAAAAAGTGGACTGGTTAATATATCAGAAAATATGGGTAATAACTCATTTAAATGATCAGATGGAGAAACAAGTTTTAATCCTATGCTATTTCTTCCAGAGTATCCAGATATTTCTGCACCTAATATCTCAGATTTAATAGCAATTTCATCTTTAGAAAATTTTGAAGATCCTCTATGAAACATATCGCTGAGCAAGCTAAACTTGCCATTGTCATCTTTCGTCTCAAAACTTGAGCCACCTAAAGATGCAGATCTAAGAGAAATCAATGGAGTCTTAGTATTTTGTAATGTTATTAACTTAATACCATTCGAAAGCTCAGCAATTTGAACTTTATCAGATTCAATTTTCTTAATTGTATAATTAGTGCCATTGTATGAATTAGAAGCTGATCCAGAAAATTTAATTTTAGATAGTTTATTTTTTATGTTTTGAACGAAAGTACCTGGTACTGAGAGATTCTTTTTTAAAGGAGTAATTATATTAAATTTGAAATTTTTTTCTTTAAAAGAATCAACAATAGAATCGAAAATATCTTGCTTTGATAAGGATAAAATTTTTTTCTTATAACTCTCTTTGAAAAGTAAATCATCATGAGCTGATATAATATTCCCTATTTCACGCGCTTGACTTTGGACTGTCTCGTTAGAGTATAAATCTTCAACAAGTACATCAGTTTTAACTCTTTGAAGTTGCTCATCAGAATAATTGCCACATAAAGTGCTAATTATGTTGTCAAAAATCGTCTCGATTACATCAAATATATTATCTTGGTTAGATGTTACAAAAATATAAAAAACTCCTGAGTGTCTCAATGTATAATTTGCAGAACTTATTGAGGTAACAAGTCCTTTATCTTCTTTAATATTTTTATATAAAATCGAGCTATCGCCAGAACCTAATATAGAGCTCAAAATATCAAAAGCAGCATAAGACAAATCCTCAGATGATGGACTTTGTAAAGATATCGAAAAATAAGTTTCCCCAATGTCCATTGTATCAATATCAATTTCTATTTCATTATCTATCACATCAAATTTTTTATTTAAAGATGGTAGTTCTGCATTTTTAACTTTTGAAAAATCTGATTTAATAATTTCTTTTATCTTACTTTGGTTGCCACCACCTGTAACGATGAGTGTCATATTTTTTGAAACATACCATTTATTATAAAAATCAATAAGACTTTGACGAGTAAAACTTGATACCGAATTTGGAGTCCCAATGACAGGTAAAGAGTAATCTGTACCTTTAAAAGTACTTTTAGCTATCATCTCCCACAACCTACTAGATGGTGAGTCGTCTCCCCTTTTTATTTCTTCAAGTATAACTTCAAGCTCTTTTTTTAGCTCCTCTTCATCAAAAAGTGCATCATACATACATTGAGATAAAATATTAATAATCTTATCAACAAAATTATTAGAAACNGTNGCATAATATACAGTTTCATCATTTGATGTNAATGCATTAATATCTCCACCGTAAAATTCNATTTGNTTNGAAATTTCTCCNACAGGNAATTGNGATGTNCCTTTGAATATCATGTGTTCATGNACATGNGCAAGCCCCCTTTCTGAATCATTTTCNTATGCACTTCCAGTTTTAACCCAAACATAAACTGANCTTACAGGAGAGGAGGGAACATNCTTCATGANTACCTTCAANCCATTATCTAAATAAAATTCATCAATTTGTTTCATACATTCCCTTATAGGTTAATTTTTAAATTTCAAGTTCCTTCTCTTCAGTTTAAACAATAAATATTTAATTAGTGATAAAAATAAATATAACGAGAAGAAAATTAATGATCCAATTTCAATGTGAGNCAATATAGCAATTAATAAAAAAGTTATCAGAACCAAAGAATTAAATTTGCTTAATCCCTTAATTGTTATTTTTTTTATAAAGATAACATTNCTTACCATTAAGTAGCCTACAAATATTAATGAAANTAATAAAACAAGCGATAAATCNTTTNATGGAAGAATCTCAAATTTAAAGTTTATAAGTACAAAAGAAACAATAAGTCCGGCTGCCATTGGACTTGGCATACCTATAAAAAAACCATCTTTTTCATCATGTGCTAGTGTATTAAATCGAGCTAATCTTAAAGCTACACAAATTGTATAAAATAAACAACAAATAATCCCTAATCTATCAAAACTATTTAAATAAAGTGAATAAACTAAGAAAGACGGTGCAACTCCAAATGAAATTAAATCTGCCAATGAATCATAATGCATGCCAAATTCTGAATCATTTTTTAAAAGCCTGGCAATTTTACCATCAATAAAATCAATAAAAGCGGCAGAATATATAAAAACACATGACCACCAAATTGAATTATATGAATTTTCAGAAACCAAATTAAAAATTGAAAGTAACCCNAAAAGTAAAGCAATAGANGTTAATAAATTGGGTATTATTGAGATAATTTTTCTATTTTTCATTTATTTTAAAAAGGAGCGTCTCCGAAGCTACTACATCATCCCCATCTTTAAAATCGGAGGAATATTTTTTTGGGACATAAATATCAACTCTTGACCCAAACTTTATAATCCCTATTCTCTGAGCTTTCTCTAATGAATCACCAGCCTTAATGTACGGAACAATTCTTCTAGCTACAAAGCCTGCATAAAGAATCATTACTATGTCTTCATCATTTTCATTNCTAAGGTGTATATATAATCGTTCATTTTCAATTGATCTAGCAGAATTTGCAAAGAAAAAAGCTCCTGGATAAAATCTGGTTTCAATAACCTTGACCTTATCAGGCGATCTATTGATATGGCAATCGAAAACAGATAAAAAAATACAAGCTCGAGTCATTTCTGATTTAGTGAATTCATTCTCTATTGAATTGTCAATTGTAATTATTTTTCCATCAGCTGGGCAAATTATACCTTGAGCGGATGGANTAAATCTTTCCGGATCTCTAAAAAAATATATAATTAGCAAAAGAATTATAAAAATTAACAAAGAAAATATTGATAAACCAAGAAATGCTGTAGCTAGCCAGGTTGAAAATATAGAAATAAAAATTGGCAAATAGCCTTCTTTAGCTACAGTCCATTTATAATCAATTTTCATTTTTTAATTTTTCTCTTTATCTACTAGCTTTTTCTTAAACAAAGGAGTCATCATTGATCTCAATGTTTCACCGATATCTTCGATTGGATGTGTCTCACCGTCTTTTAATAACTTTGTATAATTTGGCCTTCCAGACTCATTCTCTTTTATCCATTCGTTAGCAAACTGCCCACTTTGTATCTCTGCTAAAACTTCTTTCATCCTAGCTTTAACAGATGAGTCAATTAATCTAGGGCCTCTTGTAATATCTCCATATTTAGCTGTGTCACTAATTGAATATCTCATATTAGATATTCCACCTTGATAGACTAAATCAACAATAAGCTTTACCTCGTGCAAACATTCAAAATAAGCCATTTCGGGGGGATAACCTGCTTCAGTTAAAGTCTCAAAACCTGCAAGTATAAGACTTGAAAGTCCTCCACAAAGAACAGACTGTTCACCAAATAAATCTGTTTCAGTTTCATCCTTGAATGTAGTTTCGATAATACCAACTCTTGAAGAGCCTATTCCTGCAGCATAAGCAAGAGCTATATCTTTTGTATTGCCAGTAGGATCTTGATGGATAGCAATAAGGCCTGGAACACCGGCACCTTCTTCGTATGTACCTCTGACCGTGTGACCAGGTGCTTTAGGTGCAACCATAAACACATTTATGGATGATTCTGGAAC
The DNA here is from genome assembly GCA_002701605.2 of bacterium. Lineage (GTDB taxonomy): Bacteria > Desulfobacterota_D > UBA1144 > UBA1144 > UBA1144 > TMED126. The sequence goes on along the minus strand of NZWF02000009.1, from coordinate 15,758 downwards.
TATTTGATCATAATGGATGTTGAAACCNTGTCCAAAAGCTAAATACTTACCATCAGTTAAATTCTCCTTAATTGATGAATCAAAAATTTCTTTTTGACTAGTATCAGGAGCTAAAATCATAATTATGTCAGATTTTTGGACCATTTCTCCAACTTCTAACACATCAAGACCAGCTGCAACAGCTTTGTTCCAACTATTTCCATCTTTTCTTAAACCTACAGAAACATTTATTCCCGAATCCTTCAAATTCAATGCATGTGCATGACCTTGGCTTCCAAAACCAACAATTCCTACATGTAAATTTTTGATTAATGCTAAATCACAATCCTTATCATAATAAACTTTCATATAATCTCTCCATTATCTTTTTTTTTCTCTTTTTAAAGATATTAATCCTGTCCTACTAATTTCTTTCAAACCAAGCGGTCTGAGGATTTCAATGAATGCCTCTAACTTATCTTTGTTACCAGTCAATTCAAGAGCATAAGATTTTGGTCCAACATCTACAACATTTGCNCTAAAAATATCTGCAACCCTTAAAACTTCAGACCTTGTTTTTTGATTGGTCGAAATTCGAGCGATAATCAACTCTCTTTCTAAGCTATCCTCACCTGATAAATCCTCAACTTTNATAACATTTATCATATTTTCAAACCTTTTAACAATTTGGTCAATTATCCATTCGTCACCAGATGTGACTAAGGTCAATCTGGATAGCGATGGTTTTTCGGTTTCAGCCACACAAAGACTTTCAATATTAAATCCTCTTGCAGTGAACAAGCCAGCAATTCGTGCAAGAACACCTGGTTCATTNTCTACTAAAATTGATATTATGTGTCTCAATCTTATCTCCTCTTAAGTCATTAGAATGATTTAAACATTATATATGAATCAAATTAGAATTTCGATTAAAGCAGTGCCTTTATGATTGAANGATTTCTTAAAATTATTTTCAAAANTCTTGTCATTGTAAGATAATTGATGAGATTTAACTCCAAATGATTCCCCGAGAGATTTNTAATCTGGTCCAGAATATTTTTTAATTTTGTTTTTTTTNTCATTTAGAACAACAATCGTAAGATCTATTTTTTGCTCAAGGGTTACAATTAACTCTTGCATGTTAAATTGAAAATTAGTTCCAGATGAAATACTTANTACTTTGGATTTNGGTCTAGCAAAAGTTGCTCCAATTGCAGCAGGAAATCCATAACCCGGGGTTCCGTTACCACCTGAAAGTATACTATTTTTAAAGTCTGACACTGATAGAAATTTTTGAAGAATTACATCTTCGTAACTAAAATCTGAACAGAAAACTGTATCTTTAGGTGATAAGTCAGAAATTAATTTAAATATTCTTGACTTACTATTACTTTGCATTTCTTTTTCTTGTGCCTTTTGATATTTTTCCCTAAACCTTTCAAGATCACTAACTTCCCATTCAAAACTCAAACCCTTTTCGGCTGATAATTTTTCAATAAAATTGTCAGAGTTGGTATGAATATTTAAGTTGCCTTTTGTTTTAGCATTAAAATTAGACTTATCAATATTAACTACAATAATATCTTTATTTTTTAAATTGTCTTCAGGAACTATCTTTATCAAATCACATCCTATAGATATAATTAAATCTGCTTTATTAATTAAATCTTCAGAAACTGCTGATCCTCCCTCGCCTAAGACCCCAAAATTAAATTTATTATTATCATCTATTAGACCTAATGACATAATAGAGCTCATTACAGGAAGCTTTGCTTTATTTAAAAATTTTGAAATTAATCTTTTATTAGAATCTGAACAAGCACCTTTACCAAAAATTAATAATGGTCTTTTAGAATCTTTGAATACTTTTTTAAAAGATTCATATTCAGAATTTTTTAAAGGAACTTCTGGATTATAGCCTTTTATCTTCACTTCTTTAGGAAGTTTATATTCACTTTCACTTATAAGAACATCTTTCGGCATATCTACTAATACTGGACCTTTTTTACCCGTATTTGAAATAAAAAGTGCCTCAGCAATGGCTTTAGGCAAATTAACGGTTTTTCTCACGAGAGTATTATGTTTTGTACATGATCTTGTAATCCCAATATGATCAGCTTCCTGAAAAGCATCACTTCCCAAAAAAGGAGTTGGTACTTGGCCTGTAAAAATTAAGACTGGAACAGAATCAGAATATGCAGTAGTGATTCCAGTTATTGTATTTGTTGCTGCAGGTCCCGATGTGCATAAAATAATACCAGGTAATCCACTAGCTCGAGAAAATCCATCAGCCATGTGTGTTGCGGCTTGTTCATGTCTAGTTAAAACATGAGTGATTTTCTTTGAATATGATGGCATTACATCATAGATTTTCAAAACATAACCGCCAGGTAATCCAAATATAGTTCTTATTCCTAAATCATATAATGTTTCAAAGAAAAGCTCTGCACCAAGAAATTTTTTCATGGATTTATTATATATCAATATTATTTATTAACTACATATGAATAATCATTAATTGGTTTTAGCGGAACTTCTTTTTGAATAAAATCTTTGATATCAGAAATATTTAACTTAGAAATAATTTCTGCATTAATTTCTATAACATCGAAACTAGAATCAATTAGATAGGAATCTGCAGAAGAATCAGTTAGTAATTTAAATTTTTTTTTATTTATTTGATCAAATTCTTCTCTATTTACTACTAACCTATAATCAAGAAGCATTTGGTTTTTTTTATCAAAAATTGCATATGCATAATTATTGTTTCTTATATTAAAGGCAACAATTATATCTTTATTGGATTCTTTGCAAATACTTGCAATACAGTGAAAAGAAGAAACCCCAATTATTTCAGCCCCTAAAAATTGCCCATAAAGATTAGCAACAGTTAATCCAATTCTTATTGAAGTTAAATTACCAGGTCCAACATTTACCCTTACCTGATGAACATCCTCTAGTACTTTATCTTCTTTGGATAGTAAATCTTCAATAGCAGGAATCAATTCCTCACAATGATTAGGGTTTTTAGACTTTATTTCAGATAAAATACAAAAAGAATCATTAGAAATACAGACACTTGTGTTATTTGATATAGTGCAAATACTTAAAATCAAAATCTTACAAATTAATTTTGGATTTAATTTCTTTTTCTAATTTATTTTTCATATCGGTATTCTGCTCTAAGAATTTTTGAGCATTATCCCTGCCTTGACCTATTCTCTCATCTGAGTATGAGAACCAAGCTCCAGCTTTATCTACAAATCCAAATTCAACACCAAGATCAATTAACTCACCCAGTTTTGAAATTCCTTTTCCAAAAATTATATCTACTTCAGCTTCTTTGAATGGAGGAGCAACTTTGTTCTTAACAACTTTTACCCTACATCTGTTTCCCACAACACTATCTGATGTCTTAATAGAAGCAATTCTTCTTACATCTAATCTTACTGATGAATAAAACTTTAAAGCATTACCACCTGTGGTAGTCTCGGGACTCATATATGATGGAACACCAATTTTCATTCTTAGTTGATTTATAAAAATTACAGTACATTTAGATCTTGAAACTGTTGCTGTAATTTTTCTCAATGCCTGCGACATTAGCCTTGCTTGAAGGCCAACATGTGTGTCTCCCATATCACCATCTAATTCTGTTTTAGGAGTTAAAGCTGCAACGGAATCAACAACGACCATATCAACTGCTGAACTTCTTACTAATTGATCAACTATCTCTAAAGCTTGTTCACCATAATCTGGTTGGGATATTAAAAGTTCATCAGTTTTTATTCCAATTCCTCTAGCATATGAAGGATCAAAAGCATGCTCTGCATCTACAAATGCTGTTACCCCACCATTAGCTTGTGTTTCTGCNATAGCATGTAATGCCAATGTTGTCTTTCCAGATGCCTCAGGACCATAAATTTCAATAATCCTTCCTCTAGGAAAACCTCCGACTCCTAATGCACTATCTATGCAAATTGAGCCAGAAGAAATAGCAACAACATTTTGAATTGAAGCCTCATTATCCAAACGCATTATGGAGCCTTTTCCAAACTGCTTTTCAATAGATTGAATAGTCGACTCTATTGCTTTAATTTTATCTTTTGATTCCTCATCTTGAGTATTCTTTTTTGATTCTGCCAAAATATATCTCCTAAAACCTAATATACAGGATTTAGGATGCTCTTTCTATAAGATATTTTTCCTAACATGGTTCAATACTTCTAATGCTGTTCTTAACTTTATAGACTCTCTATCACCAACAAAAGAGTATTTTTTTACACTTATTTTTTTATCAATTATGAAAGAAACATAAACAGTGCCTACTGGCTTATCTACTGAACCTCCACTTGGCCCAGCAATACCAGAAACTGCTACTGAAATGTTGGACTCTGCAATCTTGTTCAAATTCCTTACCATTTCAGAAACAACTTCCTTACTAACAGCTCCATGCTCTATTAATTTTTTATTTGAAACTTTTAATAGCGAATTTTTTGACTTATTGCTATATGTGACAAGACCAAGCCCAAAAACAGATGAAGAGCCAGGAACATTGGTGATTAAATTGCTAATTAATCCTCCAGTACAGGATTCTGCAAATGAAATTGTATATTTTTTCTTTTTTAACAAATTAACTACAGATTCTTGAAGGGTAATGTCTTTATCAGTAAAAATATACTTCTGTANNGCTTTTGTTAATCTAATTTTTATTTTTAAACATTCATCTTTTGATAATTTTTTTGACTTTCCAGAAGAGATTATCCTCAAATGTATCTCAAATTTATGAGGCCTATACCCTATGTAAGTATTTTTACTTTTTATTTTTTTTATCTTTTCTGCCAGCTCAGATTCAGTTATTCCAAAAACTTTTAATGTTTCAGATGTGAAAAAAATTTTTTCCCTAACAAGAGTATTTTTTATTTTTTGAAAAGCAGATTTTTTAGCCATAGCTCTTAGCTCACTTGGAACACCAGGGAAAAAATAGAAAAAACTACCTTTATCTTTGATGCAAAAACCTGGAGCGGTGCCTTTTGGATTTTGAATTATTTGTGATCCCTCAGGAAACATAGCTTGCTTCTTGTTTATCAAGCTATAAGGCCTATTTCTTTTCTTAAAGATAAGCTTAATGTCGCTTTCTATTTTTTTATTAAAGATTAATTTTCGAGAAAAAAATCGGCTCGCTGACTCTCTAGTAAGATCATCATCTGTTGGGCCTAAACCCCCTGTAAATAATATAAATTTTGATCTTTTTTGAGCTATGCTTAGTGCTTTAACTAAGTCCTCTAAATTATCACTGATACATTGATGAAATCTAACCTGAGCACCAAATGAAAAAAGTGATTCGCATAACCAATTAAAATTCTTATCAATAGTAATGCCTGACAACAATTCATTACCGGTGGTTATTATTTCTATAGAAGTGTTATTCATTAGTACCTATAATACCTTGAATATAAACTCTTAATGCGTAAACTGACTATAAAACTTTATTAAAGGATGTTGATATGGAAATAAAAAATTGGCTAGATGGAGAATGGGCTTTAATTCTAGGTTCATCAAGTGGTTTTGGTGCTGAGGTATCTGTAAAACTGTCTGAATATGGAGTAAACATAATTGGTGTTCATCTTGACAGAAAAAATACAATGGAGAATGTGGAAAAGATATTATCTAAAATCGAATCTAATGGGGTCAAAGCAAAATTCTTCAATATTAATGCAGCTGACCAAGAAAAAAGAAATCAATGCCTCGATGAAATGAAAGACATAATTGCTAACTCAGAAAAGAAAATTAAAATTTTATTGCATTCTTTAGCTTTTGGATCATTAAAACCATACATATCAGATGACCCAGAAAAAAATGTTACACAAAAAAATATGGATATGACTCTAGATGTAATGGCTAACTCATTAGTTTATTGGGCACAAGATGTATACTCCAGAAAACTTTTTAGTAAAAAGGCAAGGATTTATGCAATGTCCAGTGCTGGTAGTAGAAAAATTTGGCCTACATATGGACCAGTATCTGCAGCCAAATCTGCACTAGAATCTCATATAAGACAATTGGCTGTGGAGCTTGCTCCTGAAGGAATAACTGCAAATACTCTTTGTGCAGGTGTGACACTAACCCCAGCATTAGAAAAAATCCCTGGAAATGAGGGAATTATTGAAGGAGCTGTTAGAGCTAACCCAAGCAAAAGGCTTACATTAACTGAAGATATTTCAGGGAGTATAATTGCTTTGTCCCACCCAGGTGCGGACTGGATAACAGGTAACATAATAAGAGTAGATGGTGGAGAAGAATTGTCTTAATGAATAATGAAATTCATATTTATAATTCTTTAAAAAACCAAATAGAACTTTTTAAGCCAATAAAAGAAGGGGAAATTGGAATTTATGTTTGTGGGCCAACAGTCTATTCAAGTTCGCATATGGGCCATGCAAGATCTGGAATTGTTTTTGATGTAATAGTAAGATTTCTTAGACAAGTAGGCTATAAAGTTAATTATGTCAGAAATTTTACGGATATAGACGATAAAATAATTGATCAAGCTAACAAGCTAAATAGCACATCTACCGAAATTGCAAATAAATACAAAGCTGAATACATTCAGGATATGAAAAATTTGGGTTGCATTTCACCTGATCATCAACCATGTGTCTCTGAAAATATAAATGAAATCATTGAACTAATATCTAAGATTATAGATAAAGGATATGCCTATTCAGCAAATGGAGATGTGTATTTTGAAGTAGAGAAGTTTTCAGATTATGGAAAACTTTCAAATCAAAGTACCGAGGCTATGCTCTCAAATACAAGGATAGAATTAAATCCTAATAAAAAAAATGACTTAGATTTTGCATTATGGAAAAATGCTAAACCTGGTGAACCTTCATGGGAAAGTCCTTGGGGTCAAGGTAGACCTGGATGGCATATTGAATGTTCTGCGATGAGCTGTAAATATCTTGGTGAACAATTTGATATTCATGGCGGAGGTAGAGATTTAATTTTCCCACATCATGAAAATGAAATCGCTCAATCAGAATGTATCTCTAATAAGAATTTTGCAAATTATTGGATACATAATGGCTTAATAAACATTAATAAAGAAAAAATGTCCAAATCAATAGGAAATATAGTCAACATAAAAGATGCTCTAAAGAGATGGAATAAAAATTTAATCAGAATTTTTTTTCTAAGTCATCATTATCGAACACCAGTTGATTTGTCAGAAGAAAAATTAATTGAAGTTGAGAAAAGTTTGAAAAAATTATCAAAAAAAATAACTCAGACTAAAGTTGATGAGTCTAATGGTTTTGAGAAAGCCTGGAAAAAATGTATGAGTGATGATTTCAATACTGCTAAAGCATTTGGAATTTTCTTTAAATATGCAAATGAGGGAAAGCTTTCTTTAAANAATTCAAAAAACCTTGAAGAATTTGAAAATGTAATGGGTATAAGCGGTTGGAGAGATATAATCTCAGAAAATAAAAAAATTGAGATTAACCAAGTTGAAATTGAATCAATAATTTCCGAAAGAAATATAGCAAGAGAAAAGAAAGACTGGGTAAAAGCAGATGAGTTAAGATCTAAAGCCGAGGAAATGGGAGTTACTTTAGTAGATCATGGAAAAAATACTGAGTGGACAATCAAAAACCAATAAGCTCTTTAGCTTTAGATAAAATTGGGGCCTGAGTCTCTCCCCTACATCCAAACCAGCAAGTGTTACAATTAGTTTTAGTAAAATATCCGGGCTTATAATCTGTATAATGACAAACTGCGGGCATCTCAGAGCATCTTTTGATATAACCATCTGGAGTAACTGTCATCATTGTGCTTCCAGCATTACATGATGGACCATAACCATTTTCGAAAAATTTTGGGATTTGCTCTAAATAATAATCGCTTGATACAATAGTATCTTTCCAATCTTTTTTAAGAGAAATCAACTCNTTTANTACNTCTTNAACTTTTAAAACTTCATCTTTAATGAAATGATCTTCATTATTGGCTTTCATTATAGAATATGAACTAAATGATATATTGGCTCCCCACTCTTTAGCTTGTTTAGCCATGTCTACTATTTGTTCTAAATTATCATCCATGATTATTGTATTAATTGAAATCGTCCTTCTGAGCTCAGTTGATATTTGAGGAATTAAANTNGATATATGATCCCAAAGCCCACGAACACCTCTATTCTCTGAATGTCTATCACCTAAAAAATCAAGTGATATTGCAATCTGATCAATACCTACATCGTATAAAGCTCTAGCTTTCTCAATATTTAANAAATCACCTTTGGTTATTATTCCAGTATAAGTAAAAAAGGATGCTTTTTTAATTTGATCAATAATTTGAACAATATCTTTCCTTAACATTGGTTCGCCACCAGTAACCATAACAACTAAAGGGTCAATTTTTTTAATCAGTTGAGTATAGTCAGTCAATCTTTCCTCATGTTTGGTTTGCCAATAATCGCAAAAATCACACTTAGCATTACAAAGTTTTGTGACTTCCAAGTTAACTAACTTCGGTGAATTCTTAACTTTTGTTTTAATAAATTTAGAAAGACCTAAAGTTGAAAAACTGATTGATTCTAAAAAAGATTTATTCCTNTCTAACATAACTTNATTTAATAACATTAATTATACTGTAAGCAAAATTAAAATACTATTTGAATGAAGTATTAGATTGTTTATGATGATAATATGATTATAACTGATGCTAAAGAGTCCAAGAATATTGACAATCTTATCTCGAAAAAATATAAAATTCCATCAAATATCAGAATGGAAGTTGCTGGATTAGAAGCATTTAAATTAATAAATTCGTATTTTAAACCCAAAAGGTCACTTATTATCATAGGAACGGGAAATAATGGTGGAGATGGTTTGGTTTTAGCTAGATACATGTTTATCAATAACATATCGTGCGATATATTTATGGTAGAAAATTCAAAGAAAACTTCTGTTGATTTTAAAAATAACAAGAAAATAGTTGAAAAGCTAAATATTAATTTCGTTAAAAATTTAAATAAAAATAAAATTTCAAAATACGATTTAATAGTAGATGCTATCTTTGGAATAGGACTTAATAGAGATATTCAAATCAAATCCCCAATATATAAAATTATTAAATTAATAAATGAATCAAAAAAAAATATATGTTCTTTAGATTGCCCGTCTGGGCTCTGTTCTACTACAGGTAAAACATTGGGGATAAGTGTGCTTGCAGAACTTACAATTACATTTGATTCTTTAAAAACTGGTTTAGTAATTGATCCTGGTTATAAATGCTCAAAAAATATCCATGTTGTAAATATTGGAGCACCTAATGAGGTTTTTGAAAAAATAAAAAATACATACCTCGATGATGATGAGATAAAAGAAATAATTAAGCCTAGGTCTGTTTCAGGTAATAAGGGAACATTTGGACACACACTAATTATTGGTGGTTGNAAAGAAATGCCNGGTGCTGTAACCATAGCCGCTCTGTCTGCATACAAAGCAGGATGTGGCTTAGTAACAATTTGTGTCCCAAAAGCTATTTCGAGAATTGTNAAAAGTAAAGTGCCCGAAGCTATTGTTATAGAGATGGATGTTTCAGATGATGGATGTTATTTCAACCANNTAAATTTTATTGAATCCTTAAAAAATAAATTAAGAAAGAAACCNTCAGCCATTGTCATAGGACCGGGTATGGGGAACAAAACACATTTAAAAGAAATAATTGTTAAAACTATAAAAGAATTTAATTCTAAATTTGTTTTGGATGCAGATGCACTTAATTGCTTGAATAAATCAATTAAAGATTTACGTCAATACAAAAGAGATATAGTAATTACTCCTCATCCAGGAGAAATGGCCTCANTTACAGGAAAAACAATAAAAGGGATTCAAGAAAATAGAATTCAGAATGCAGAATTATTGGCTAAGAAATCTAATATGATTATTGTACTTAAGGGTTTCAGGACAATAATTAGCTCCGTNAAAGATGGAACTCACATAAATAGTAGTGGAAGTAGTGCAATGGCAACAGGTGGCATGGGCGACTCCTTGAGTGGTATCATTGGAAGTTTCCTTGCACAAGGTTACAAAACTATAGATGCAACTAAACTAGGAGTATTTCTTCATGGGAAATCTGGAGATATCCTCCTCAANAAAAAACACAACAGAGGAATATTGGCACGAGATATAATCCGAGTGTTGCCAGAGGCAATTCACTCCTTTGTTAAAAACTCTGTTTTGGAAGTGAGAAATTATATAAAAAATGAAAACTGAACTTGTTAATATAAAAAATTTAAAAGAATTTGCAAAAAATATTTATGATAATTTAGGTGGAAGAAATATATTATTACTTCGTGGAAATTTAGGTTCTGGTAAAACTACTTTTGTTAGAAACTTCTGTGAAATTTTAGATATCGAAAATCAAGTTTCAAGTCCAAGCTTCTTAATATTAAATACATATATTGATAATAATAAAAAAGAATATCATCACTTCGATTTTTACAGAGTTGAAGATGAATTGGAACTAGATTACATCGGCTTTCATGACATAATTGAAAATTCAACAGATTTAATATTTATTGAGTGGCCTGATAAGTTTTTAAATATCATAAAAAAGTATAACCATAGGACTATAAATATTTATTTTAATTTTATAGAAGATAATATTAATGTAAGAGAGGTACAAATATCTTAAAATTAATATGAAAATTATTGTTCAAAAGTATGGTGGTACGAGTGTTGGTAGTATTGAAAAAATAAAACAAATCGCTACAAACATAAAAAAATTAAAAAAACTTCAAATTGTTGTTGTTGTATCAGCAATGGCAGGTGAAACTGATAGGTTAGTTGGGCTTATAAATTCATTATCTAAGATACCAAATGAACGAGAATATGATCAAATCATTTCGACAGGGGAAAGAGTATCTGCTGGACTTCTTGCTTTAGCTTTACAAAGTATTAATGTTAAATCAATTACATTAGATCCTTTCAAACTTAACTTGCTAACCGATAATCTTCATAGTAAAGCTTCAATCATATCTGTAGATGTTAAAGAAATTAGGAAAAACCTAAAAAATAATCATGTAGTAATAATTCCAGGGTTTCAAGGAATAAACTCTGACAATGAAATTACAACATTAGGTAGGGGTGGCTCTGATTTATCAGCTGTAGCTATTGCTGGTGCATTAAAAGCTGATAGATGTGAGCTTCTTAAGGATGATGTTGACGGTGTTTACACCACTGATCCTAGACTTTACAATAAAGCAAAAAAAATTGATTATATTTCTTATCAAGAGATGCTTGAAATGTCGAGTTTAGGCTCTAAAGTTTTACAAGCAAAGGCAGTTGAATTAGCTAATCAGTTAAATATTAAACTTTATGTTAAATCAACTTTCGAAAATAAGAAAAAAGGGACCTGGGTTATGAATGAAAATAATATTCCATTAAACAAGAAGAAAGTTGTATCAGGATTAACTCATGATCTAAAACAATCCAAAATTTCAATTATAGGGATAAAAGATACTCCTGGTATCGCAAGTAAAATATTTAAGCCTATTGGTGAGGCAGGAATTATTGTTGATATGATAGTTCAAAATATAAGCACAAAAGGTGAAACTGATCTGACATTCACAGTTCCTAAAGAGGATCTTAACAAGACAGTAAAAATATTACAAAATAATAAATCGAAACTTTCATACTCATCATTGATTAAAGATGAGAAAATTGCACTAGTATCAATTGTAGGAGCTGGAATGAAAACACATACGGGTATTGCAACCAGAATGTTTACATCACTAGCCAAAGCTAAAATTAACATTAGCATGATAAGTACATCTGAGATAAAAATTTCATGTGTTATAAATCAAAGTCAGTGCAAAAAAGCTATAACATCCTTGCATAAGGAATTTGGACTATAAATCATGGGGAAAAAAATTGTAGCCTATGATGTGACTTTAAGAGATGGAACCCAAGGTGAAGGAGTATCCTTTTCAGTTGAGGATAAGATTCGAGTTGCTCATAAGATTGATGAACTAGGTGTTGGCTACATAGAAGGCGGCTGGCCTGGTTCTAATGAAAGAGATGAATCTTTTTTTAATCAAGTTAAAAATGAAAAATTTGAAAATGCTATTATTTCAGCTTTTGGTAGCACTAGAAGATTTAATAGTAATTGTGATAATGATAGTAATATTCAAGCCCTGCTAAAAGCAGAGACCAAGGCTATTACGATAGTAGGAAAAACATGGGATTTCCATGTAAAAACTGCATTAAAAATTAAGAATGATCAAAACTTAGAGCTGATTGGTGATTCTATCCAATACTTATCAGAAAGAACTGATGAGGTTTTTTTTGATGCAGAGCATTTTTTTGATGGATNTAAAAATAATGAGGAATATGCTTTAAAATGTTTAAAAGCAGCAGTTGATGCAGGATCGAAAGGAATAGTCTTATGCGATACTAATGGCGGATCTACTCCACAGGAAATTAANAAAATAGTTAAGCTNGTAAAGAATAACTTCAAAGATTCTATAATAGGTATTCACACACATAACGATTCAGATTTTGGTGTAGCAAATGCGATTGAGGCTGTAATTTCTGGAGCAACTCAAGTTCAAGGAACTATAAATGGTTATGGTGAAAGATGTGGTAATGCAAATTTATGTTCAATAATAGCTAATCTAAACCTAAAGCTAGGATACGAATGTATTCCTAATCAAAAACTCAAGAAACTTTCAATTGTTTCTGACTTTATAAATGATTTAGCAAACCTACCAAAAAACAATAAGCTCCCCTATGTAGGTAGAAGTGCTTTTGCTCATAAAGGTGGAATTCATGTGAGTGCTGTTGTAAAAAATTCTGCAACATATGAACATATTGAACCTGACTTAGTTGGAAACAAAAGAAGAGTGCTAATTTCTGATCTTTCTGGCAGAAGCAATATCATATATAAATTAAAAGAACTAGGTATAAAAAATATTTCTGATGAGTCAATTGTTAAAATCCTTGAAAAGCTAAAAATTTTAGAAAATGAAGGATATGAATTTGAAGGAGTTGATGCCTCATTTGAATTACTTGTAAAAGAAACAATTGGTGCTTACACTCCGACAATTGAATTATTAGAAACAGAAATTAATACGAGGCAAATAGTTCCTGCTTCGACATCATCCGCAAAAGTAAAAATAAAAATTAATGATAAATCTTTTGAAAATATTTCTGATGGATCTGGCCCAGTTAATGCTTTAGATAATGCACTTAGAGAAATTTTAGTCAAAGAATACCCAGAGATGAAAGACATAGAACTTGTTGATTATAGAGTAAGAGTTGTGTCTGGTAACAAAGGCACTGAGTCTTTGGTTAGAGTTATCATAGAAACATCAGATAAAAAGAATTCATGGTCGACTATTGGTGTTTCAAGGGATATAGTTCAAGCAAGTTGGAAAGCATTAATTGACAGTTTTGAATACAAACTTATGAACCAATCTTCTTAGTTTTTAAATATTTTTTGAATGAAGTTTTAAACTCTTCTTGTACCTTTTTACTTGCTCTATCAATAGGACCTAACACCATTTTGTCATAGGTTTCAAATGCCGCATCTTCTAAAACTTTATTCTTGCTATTTCTGGCCAATCTTAAACATATAACTGAAAGATAAAAAATAGACTTAAATAAAGATTTTTTAGCTTCATTAACATTATAAGTTTCCAATAGTTGATTTGATTCATTTAATGCATAGAAGCTCTGAGCAGCAAATAAAGATAAAAGCTGATTTAGCTCTTTAGAATTCTTTGTTTCAATAACTTTTAAAATTGGAGCTTCTAAAACTGAAGATAACTTGTCATTATCTTCTGACAATAAGATTGCGAGTTCTTGTAATTTTTCTTCATTTTGGCTTGCCATGATTTCTTCAATCGCACTTTTTACATAATCCAATGCATAACTGTCTCTAATTTCTTCAAGCCTTAACCCTTTCTTCTTCAAATCCTTTATTTCGATAATCTTTTTTATTGTGTCTTGCGGATAAGAAATTTCTGGTGGCAGATCAGTTGATTCTTGTGCCTTGATTTTTGGTGGCGGTATTAGACCTAGTTCAGAATATAGACTAACTGTTGCTTTAGGATCTGGTCCTAACTCAATATTCTTCTTTTGAAGTTGTACTATTAAATTATGCAATGATATTGATTTCACTAATAATATTAATACACGGATGATTCCTAAGAAACAAGATACTAATTTAGGGTTTTAATATTATTTACAAATATCCTATTTTTAGAAATTTTTCCATAAAACGGAACAAATGATATTAATTTTCTTCTCAAATTTTCAATATATAAAAGTATTTCAAATTTTAAATCTGACTTAAATAAAATTTCAATTGAATCAATTTCTATAACCCTAAGTACTTTTAGTTTTGAATCAGTCTCATTAAAAATTTCTTTTTCATTCTTAAATTCCGTAGATAAAAAAGAAACTTCTTTCTTAAAATCAAATTCTCCATAAGAAAAAAATTTTCTATCTAAAGACCTTATATAGAAAACTGTAAAGATATTGTTTTTGTAATTACAAATTTTTATTTTCATATTTATTTTTCATTCTCAATTAAATAAATCATTCCTTTAAAAATTAAAGACTTGTCTTTATTGTGAATAATAGATATATATCTGGAAAATATATCCGCTAGTCCACCTGTAATTATAACTTTAAAGCTTAAACCAAACTCCTTAGATATTTTTTTGCATAAAGAATCAATCATTAAGCTGTTACTTTGAATAAACCCAGAAGATAAACATTGCTCTGTAGATAAACCGAGTAATTTTTTATTAATAAGTAAATTATGTTTTCCTATCATGGAAGTTGATTCGATTAAAGTAGAGAAAGATGTTAAGGGTCCAGGGATAATAAGGCCGCCTAGATAATTGAATTTTTTATCTATAACATCAACAGTAGTCGCGGTACCTATATCAAAAATTATAAAATTATTTTTAGTACTTAAACTTCTTGCACCTAAGCAATTGTAGAATCTATCAATTCCAAATTTCTCAATTTTTTTATATTTAATCTTGAAGTCTGTAAACTCCCTACTTTCTAAATTTCTAAATTTTAAATCTTTAAATTGTTTAATAATATTTTTAATAATTTTCAGTGCTTCTATGTTCACTGAAGAGGTAAAAACATCTGATATTTTATTTTTTGATAAAATAGATTTAATCGTTTTTTTAAATTCTAATTCATATTTGCTATTTCCAATATAATTAATAGATTTAACAATGGTTATTTTATAGTCCTTATTAAGGACAACTTTTGTTACTGAATTTCCTACATCAATTAAGATTCTCATTAAAAAACATTATATCATTATTGACAAAATCCAATATTTCGTGAAAATATTAGGGTCGGAGGTCTTTTTTTATGGACAAACTTAAAAGAATCTGTTGGGACTGCTCAGGTCAACCTGTAGTTAAGTGGGAAGTTAAAAATGCTGTTAAAAGAAGAGAAGGACATCTTCTGACTATTGCATGTTCTAAATGCAGCAAGGAATCTCAAGTATTTGGCTGGATGGTCGGATGTGATTGTGATACTTGCAAAAACCAAGCAGTTGGCGCAGCAAAATAAATTCATTTTTTCATAGAGGTACACATGGATAATAGATCGATAAATAGTTTCGATATTAGGATTATTTCATCTTCACACAAAGATAAGAAAATTACCGATAACGATTATAAAGAATATTTAGAATCGTTGGATGATGTAGCAGATAATGCTGAAGAAGTAGTA
>NZWF02000021.1 GCA_002701605.2 bacterium | reverse complement strand
GTCTCCTTTTTCGCCGCCATGCTCAGTTGCTCTAATGTAAGCCATTTTTTTAGGGAATCCTAAAACACGACCTGCATCAACAGCTGAATCTGATGTTAAGTACATGTATGGATAGTAACCTGCTTTCCATGCATTACCTTTTGCATCAGTATGAGTTGCAGAGATTGTTACTCCGAACTCTAAGTATGGACCTAACATTGTATTGTTGTGTTGTACATACCAGTACTCAACAAGTTCTGCATCCTCTCCATCCCATACTGTTAATGGTGGATTAGGACATAGTCTTTGTCTTGACTCGGCGTCTACATCTAATACAAATGCTGACCATCTTGAATCTGTGTAAGTTAAAGGAAGAACATCAATATCCCATAGTGGATCGGAAGGGTTTCCGATAATCCATGATTTAATGTCTCTTTCAACTGGTGGTGCTGGAATCTCATCTGTTAAGTTCCAGTACTTTGTGTCTACGTTAAGATGACTTGGCATCGCGTGAGACCTCCTTTAATGAAAATTAGCGTTTGTAGGGTAGTGGTATTAATAGGTGAGAATACTTGCTTAAAGTTTTCTACACCCCGTTATATACAATTGAATCAAATGGCACTTTTTAAGTCAACATTTATTTCTTTTTTTTTTTTAAAAAAAGTGTTTTTGTCAAAGAAATCTAATAAATACCCATTAAAGTCCTAGACTTTCCTCTAGGAGAGTGGCAACATGAACTGCTCTATCAGTAATTTTTAGAGTTGCTCTTGAGTCAAATGGAGTATCCATTAAATCAATTATTACCAATTCAGAACCTGTTCTAAGGGCAACATCTGGGAGACTGTTGGCTGGAGATACCTGTAAAGAAGATCCAATAACGATCATTAAGGAAGTGTCTTTACTTTTATCAACTGCACTATCCCAAGGACTTTTTGGTAATCCTTCTCCAAAAAAAACAGCTGTTGGCTTTATAAGCCCATTACAAGACTGTCCTTCAAACTCCTTACAAATTGGTGGGTTTTCACCCTGCTTGACTCTATTAATAACATCATTCATTTGAAAAAACTGGCCACATTCTAAACATGAGGCTGTTCTTATTGAGCCATGAA
This sequence comes from bacterium, assembly GCA_002701605.2. Classification (GTDB taxonomy): domain Bacteria; phylum Desulfobacterota_D; class UBA1144; order UBA1144; family UBA1144; genus TMED126. The sequence goes on along the minus strand of NZWF02000021.1, from coordinate 50,764 downwards.
GCTCATTAACATTTGAACTTCCTGCTTCCAAGTGTAATCCATCGACATTCTGAGTTATAACTCCTTCAATTAATCCTTTTTCCTCAAGTTTAGCTAGAAGGAAGTGAGCATTGTTTGGCTTAGCACCAGCTCTAATTGGGTACATTTCTAGAGCATAATCATAATATTGTGTTGGGTCTTTTAAAAAACCAGGAATTGAAACTATTGATGAGTCATACTTTTCCCAAGCCCCTGATCCAGGAGACCTATAATCGGGAATGCCTGAGTCAGTACTAATACCTGCCCCGGTGAAAGCAACCGCACTTTTATGAGTTAAAATAAGTTCTTTTAATTGTTTAATTTGAGAATCTAATGACATAGTTTAATTTCAAGGAAAGGCAATTAGCCTTTCCTTGAATATAGTTTAGTTTAACCGTTTTCGTCAGTTCTTGTAGGAAGTCCCATTTTACTTGCAGCAGCATTAATGTCAGCAAGTCTTTGAGGAGTAAGAGCTGAAGGCTCTCCCATCATTCCTAATGAAGTTAGTTCAGCATCAACACCTGGATCTGCAGCTGCAGGAACACCAAATTTTTCAGCAAAAATGATGTCTCCATATGGTGATCTTTCTCTCCAACCCATTGATTCAACAGATTCGCCTGGATAGCCTAAAGCCATAGCCCAAACAAATTTGGCTGATTCAGGAAAACCTAAAACCTCAGCGATTTTTGGTCCTTGACCAGCATAACAACAACTACCTAAGCCTAAAGCTGTAGCCATAAGCTGTGCAGATGCCATTGCCATACCTGTTTCACATGAAAGAAGATATTCAACAACCTCTGGTGGGAAGTTAGTTAGTCTTGGAAGGGTTGAATTTTCAATGTTATCCATGCTCCAACCATGACTAGGGTTAACACCGCCACACTTAAATAGAATTGGAAGTCCAACAGGTAAACCGTTGTACCATCTGTCTCTATCTAATGCAAAAACTAAGCTAACTGGAGCCATTTTTGCCATAGGAATGTTAAATGCAGAAACTATTTTTGTGAACTCATCTTTAGTTTCTTGTTTTGTTACCTGTGTAACTGTAATACAGTTAGCATTACCCATATGAGAAGCATTTCTTGCAGCTTGACATATAGCTTGTATTTTTTCAGGTTCAATCGGTCTATCAGGATCATAAAATCTACATGAACGTCTTTCACCTAAAACTTTAACGAAATCTACGCTTTGATAATTTAAAGCCATAATATTTCCCTCCTTTTTTTAATAATACTTAAAAGCAACTCCATAATATTACAGGTTTTGCATTTTTTTTGCAATAAATTTGATTATTTTACTTTTTTATCGCTCTAAACTTGTAAGAATATATATCGGAGCCATCCTTGGCTTTTCTTACAACTCCAACAATTGTCTCAACATCCATATCTAATGAAAGGTCTGACTCTAAATCATCAGCCTCAACTTGAGCCATAACTCTCACTTTTTGCTCAGGAAAATCTATTAAACCCAGGCCAAATGGAACAGGAAAATCAGGCAAGCTCCTTCTAACTATAGTAAAAGAATGAAGTTTCCCATTTTTCGGCAATGGTACATGTTCTATATCGTCTTGAAAACTAACAGGATCAGCTAGGTAAGGTGGGAATGTCCAATTTCCTGATACTTTNCATTTTCCTGCAATTAACCTTGGNTCTGGATCTTCTGTAAAAAAGTCCGGGTGTAATACTTTTCTTTCTTGNTTTTCGCTCATTTTTTNATCTCCTAATAATTATCTTTTACTTNCCTAAAATACTAACAACACAAGTAATACCATCCATAGCTGGTTGTGCNCCACCCATAGTTTCAATAAGNCCCACATTTGCATCTGGAACTTGGCAACCTGTAGCCTCGCCTCTCAACTGATTAACAATTTCAACTGTTTGTAAAAGACCTGTGGCGCCGACAGGATGGCCTCTGGATAAAAGTCCACCACTAGGATTAATAGCAATATCTCCGTCAAAGTTTGATTTGCCTTCTTCTATTAATCTTGCACCTTCACCTTTTTCAGCAAATCCTAATGCTTCAGCAACAATAAGTTCTGCAATTGCAAATGCATCATGAATTTCAACAACATCCATATCCTTAGGACCAAGGCCAGCTTGTTCATATGCCATTTGTGAAGTTCTTCCAACATTTTCAGAAGGATCACAAGTTAGACCAGTAGCTGAAGCATATCCTCCAGACTGAGCAGCACAGCCTAAGACCTTAATAGGCATTCTTGATTTATCTCTCTTAATTTTATCTAACATATCCCCTGATACTAAAACTGCAGCTGCTGATGCATCTCCAACTGGGCAACACATACTTCTTGTTAATGGATCACAAATAACTGGATCTGCCAAAACCGCTTCAATTGTAGTTTCTTTTCTGAACTGAGCAATTGGATTCTTTGAAGCATGTTGTCGACTCTTTACGACAACTTTGGCTAGAGTTTCCGCTGAAACACCATACTCATCCATATATCTTTTCGCTCTCATAGCATAAAGGCCTGGCATACTCATACCCAAAGCAACCTCAATATCATCTTCTTCTAAAGGAAGAGGACCGCCTGACATAATTTTACTTAAGTTCTCAACCCCCCAAGCCAATGCTACATCATTCTGTCCAAATGCTATGGTTCTCCAAGCTTCCCAGAAAGATAAAGTTCCGCTTCCACATGCTCCTTCTACGTTTATAACAGGCTGGCCAACAAGCCCAATGTCTTTTAGTGTTCTTTGACCAACACCCATGCCTTGATAAACATGGCCGCAAAATCCAATCTCAATGTCTCTTGCATAAATACCAGCATCTTTAATTGCCGCCCATGAGGCTTCTCTTCCTAAAACATGTGCAGCTTTTGCAGGAAATTTTCCGCATGGAGTTTGGCCTACTCCAATAATATATACATCTCTTAAATTAGCCATTTATAGCTCCCCCTTGATATTTAGAATCATTTGGTAAAGAAAAATTGTAAATTGAAAAGGTGGAAAAGGCAACAGAAAAGTAGATAGGCCATATGAATATAAAAGTTACAAGAACAATTGTTTAATATCAGGAAACAGCTTGTTAGTAAGAGTAGGTTGAATCATGTTCCCAATATTTTCAACTTCAATCATTGTATGTACAGAATTTGTTATAAAAATTGCCTCAGGGAAAAGAATAGATCCTACTTCAAAATCATCTTCAATAACTTTTATTTTATTTTCTTTTAATTTTTCAATCACATACCCTCTTGTAATCCCTGGTAAAAGTCCATTTCTCAGATGAGGAGTAAATACCTTATCTCCCTTTACCCAAAATAAATTGCCCGATGTTGTTTCAGTTATGAGCCCTTTCTCGTTTATCAAAATCGAATCATCAAAACCCCTTGCAATGGCTACTCTTTTTTCTATCACATTAAAAAAATAATTTGTTGTCTTGTGTTCAATTAAAGTGTCTGAAGAAAATCGGGGGTTTTTTGAAAGTATTAAACTAATGGCTTTATTGAAACCGATAAATTCTTTTATAGATATAAGTAGCTTGGATTTTTCAGGTAAAGCACCATAGCTAGGATCTCCCTCAATTAAAACAAGCAGCTTTATTGTTAAATCATCACTTTCAAAAGGCGAATTCTTAATGGCTCTTTCAAGAACCGATTCAATATATATGTCACCAGGATGCTTTATGTTTAACATCCTTGCCGAATCTTTTAATCTTTCAAGGTGGGAAATAAAATTATCTGGTAATTTACTTTTGTAACGAAAAGTAGAAAACAAGCCTTCACCAAACATTAAAGTTCGGTTATATGGGAAATCACTTTTATCTGAATCTTCTGTATACAAAAACTCTTTCATAAGTTAGATAATGTATTTTGAAATGCCTCTGCTTTCAAGAGGGTTTCTTTATTTTCTTTTTTTGGCTTAGAATCCCAAACTATACCTGCCCCACTAAAATACTTTTTGTTTTTACTAGTTAAAACACTAATTCTAATTCCTACGGAAAAACAAAAATCATCATTAGGTTCAATTATGCCAATCGCACCACAATAAGGACCTCTATAGTGCTTCTCCATCTCACCTATAATTTTTATGGCCTCACTTTTTGGAGTTCCAGTAACTGATCCAGGAGGCATTAGTTTTTCAAATATAGTGTGCAATGTAACATTTTTCTTTAATTTACCTTCTACTGTTGATTCAAGCTGGGTAAGAGTNGCATAAGATCTTTCTTTNAACATTTTTTTTGCCTTAACTGTTCCAGCTTGNCAGATTTGCGANAAATCGTTCCTCATCAAATCNACAATCATTAAATTTTCTGCTTTTTCTTTTAAGTCTTTTGATAATGAATCCTTTACNCTTGATTGGCTATTTTTTCTAGTCCCCTTAATTGGTTTCGATANTAGATCTTGGCCNCGNTTACTTAAAAACAATTCCATGGAACCTGATATAAGANNNTGATCNTGGAATTCAATGTAGGAAGCTAGGTCNACTGGTTGACTTTTATAATAATTAACAAACAAATCATAGCTNGGTTGACTTGTTTCATATTCAAAATCTCTAGTCAGGTTTATTTGATAAATATCACCACTTGCAATATGTTGCTTTATTTTCTTAACAGAATTTATAAAGCTTATATCAGNGAGAATTTTACTTAATCTATTACTTTTNAGCTTTTTGATTTTTGGGAATCTTTTTATAGAAAAATTACCTGAAGGATAGATATTAAATATTGCTTTNTAAGGTGCAGTTGANGGNTCTATATTAAACTCATACGAAAAATATCCGATTAAAACAAATTNCTTCAGCTTCATTTTCCTCACTTCAAAAATATTTTTGTTTTTAAAATGAAATTTTTTACCATTAAGAAATAAGGTTGTACTAAATTTTTTTTGATAAATATATCCAACTGGATTATTAAAAAAAATATTAGATTTGTTTTTTTTTAAATACTGCCAAGAAGCATTGTTAGACTTCAGATGAGCTTTCATTGCTATCTTTAGATCCTTCATCACTAGTTANTTTTTCAAAATTAGAATTTTTAACAGGCAAATCAAGAGAATCTTTCAATAGCTCCGAAATATCTTTGATTTTAATAGAATCGTTTCCTTTATATTTTGCTGCATCCTCAAACATGACATTACAAAAAGGACAAGCNGCAGCAACNGTTTCAACACCNNGNTTTTCAATTTCCTCAAATCTGTTCCAGTTGACCCTNGGTGCCTCTTCCTCCATCCATATTTTACCGCCTCCGGCTCCNCAACAGAAACTATTTTCTCTNCTNCTTTCAAGCTCCTTAACCTCTAANCCTGGTATTGCTTCTAAAATCTCTCTTGGTTCNTCAAGNATTTTATTGTGTCTNCCNANNTAACATGGATCATGATAAGTTATCTCTTCGTCNATATTCTTTGTAGGATTTAATTTTCCTTCTTTAATCAAGCTGTTTAAATATTCTGTATGGCTTACAACTTCTACATCAGAGCCAAAATCTGGATATTCATTTTTTAATGTATTAAAACAATGCGGACAATTAGCAATTACTTTTTTCACATTAAATCCTTTCATAGTTTCTACATTCGTCATGGCCAATTCTTGAAAGAGGGCCTCTTCCCCAAGACGCCTTGCNGGGTCTCCTGAACAAGTTTCATTNGGTCCCATAATTGCAAACTTAACACCAGCTTCTTTCATAAGATCTGTAATAGTTGTTGCTACTTCTTGCCCTCTAGGATCAAAGGCTCCAAAGCAACCTGTCCAAAAAATTACATCAAAATCTTCAGCATTATCACCAGCACCGTTTCCTAAGACAGGNACTTCATTTTCTTTGGCCCAAGGAGCTCTATCAGTTGCTTCAAACCCCCATGGATTTCCATGACTNCCCAGTTTTTGTAGTGTTCTAACTGCGGTACCTGTAAGTTTTCCTTCCATAGTTAAAAATCTTCTCATTTCCAAAATTTTGCCCATTTGATCAATAAATAAAGGACATTGCTCAACACATGCNCTACAAGTAGTACATGCATACAATTCATCAGCTGTTACCCATTCATCNCTAGGTAAATATTCCTCTTTCATTGCATCTGAATTTGCATTTTCTGTAACAAAATGTCTAAGCTTTACAACAATATCTCTAGGGGACAANGCTTTNTCTGTTGCCCATGCAGGACAATTATCTGTACATCTACCACACTCTGTACATGTATAAGCATCTAACACATCTTTCCAACTAAAATCTTCGAACTTTCCTGCACCAAAGTGTTCAAAATCATCAGGNACATTTTCAAAGTCTATTGTATTCATTTTTCCNCTAGGCTCTAAATTTTGAAAAAACACATTTGGTATGACAGTTAGTACATGGCTATGTTTTGAGTAAGGTAAATAATTTAAAAAAGCTAAGATTAAACTAACATGAAACCACCAGAAAAATTCTGCTGAAAAAGCGGCNCTTGAAGCATTTACATTGCTTAGAAAAAGTTCAGCCCACAATGAAGAAATTGGAAGCCATGTTTCAGGCTGTACACCTAAGGCTACTTTTGAAGCCCTGTAACCAAAATCTGAAACCATTAAGCCAAATATCATTCCTAAAATTACAACGGCATCGATGCTATTTACTTCCCTTCTTTTACCACTTGGTATAACGGTTCTATTTAGAACACCCATGCCTANAGCAATTATTACTAGGGCCTGCACAATATCTAGTATTAATAAAAAAGTGGCTTGTGCATTACCACCAAGAAATCCAAAAATTTCAAAACCAGGNACGAATCCTAAAACTATGTGCTCTAAAGAACCGACTGTAATAATCATGAAGCCCCAGAAGATCATAAAATGCTCTACTCCAGCCCATGTGTAATTTTTTAATATTCTTTTTTGACCTATTACATAGACAAAAAAACCTTTGGTTCTTTCAATAATATTATCAGCCCTAAAAGATTTCTTTTTGGCTGAAAACATAATTTTCAAAAAACTTAAAACATTTTTTAAAAAGAACCCTACGGCCAAAAGAATTAATATAGTTAAAATTGCTGCTTTCATAAATCACTCGCTCGGGGTCTTTTGTAGTGGTCGTTGTAATAATATTAATTTGAAAGAAACAAAAATCAAGAGTTATCAATTAATGGTTTTTATAAGTTTTANAACATCCGCGGATGATCCCTTTGANAGAGCATCCTTAAGACTTGTTAAAAACTTTATTGAATCATCAAGACTAGTAGTAAGATTTTTCCTATTTGAAAGAAAAATCTCGGTCCACAACCTGTCAGAACTGGAAGAAATTCGTGAATAATCTTTATAGCTAGAGCCGCCAAATTTTTCAATATCATTTTTGCTAAAACTTTTCAAAGCAGTTTTGTTTAAGCAAAAAGACAATGCATGTGGTAAATGNCTTAANTAGGCAAAAACTTTATCGTGCTTTTTGGGATCAAGAGTAAGAACTCTTGTNCCTAACTTTCTCCATATTGATGATATTGTACCAATGCTTCTTTTGGTTCCATGTGAACCTGAGATAATAAAGATTTTATTTTTAAATAANTTAGGGTCTGCATTTTGAAAACCGCTTTTCTCNGTCCCAGCTATAGGATGTCCACCAACAAAAGATATTTTTTTCAAATACTTCTTTGCTAATGACATAACACTATGTTTGATGCTTGCAACATCCGAAACGATTAATGTTTTTTTCGTATCATTCTTATTAATTATTTTAAAGACATCTTCGATATTGCTTGGACTAACACATACGAAAACTAAATCTGCATTACTTAATATAAGGGCAGCTTGTTTAGTTTCAGCTTTTGCAACTTCAAACAACTTTTTCTCTTTAACTCTTCTTAATGTNGTCATGCTTATATCAATACCAGTTANTCTATGAGTCTTGGAAAGATTTTTTCGGATACTTAAGGCTAATGAGCCACCAATATGACCCAAGCCATAAATCACAACATTAATCATTTAATCGATCCTAGCACTTGTTTTAATGCATTTAAAAATTTTTGATTTTCTTCNCTTGTTCCAATAGTCACTCTTAGGCAATTGCTAAGGTTATAATTCTGAAGTGGTCTTACAATTACNCCATGCTTTAGAAGCTCTTCATATATATTTTTTGCATCNAATGGAAATTCCAATAAAAGAAAATTGGCATAAGAGGGATATGTTTTTAATCCTAATTTNGAAATTTCGGTTTTCAAATACAGCATTCCTTCATTGTTGGCTTTAATAGATCTCGCAATGTGTTCATGATCTTCTAACGATGCTAAGGCTGCTTCTTGGGCGATNATATTTACATTGAATGGCTCCCTAGCTTTTTCAAGATTAGAAATTAAATCTTCACTTCCCATTGCATACCCGACCCTAAGACCAGCAATCCCATACATTTTTGAAAAGGTCTTCAAAATTAAAAGATTGTTATGTTTGTTTATCATGCTTGAAACTTCTAGCCTATATTTGGGCTCAACATATTCAGAATATGCTTCATCAACTACCAAAAGAATATTCTTTGGCAAGAATTCTAAGAAACTAATTATTTCTTCTGTTGAAACTATTGTTCCGGTCGGGTTGTTTGGATTTGCAAGGAAAACAACTTTGGTTAATTCAGTAATTCTGGACTTAAAAGACGATATATCGTGCACCAAATTAGGCATATCAACTCTAACAATTGTTCCCTCTGAAAGCATTGTAACAATTGGATAAACAATAAAACAATATTCCCCCATAAGAACTTCATCGCCTTCTTCGATATAGCAATGACCAATTAATTCAAGAACTTCATTGGATCCGTTTCCAAGAACTATTTGATTTGGTAAAATGCCCTCCTTAAGAGCAATCCCTTTTTTTAAATGGTAAGAATCTCCGTCTGGNTAAAGATGTGATTTAGTTGCAGCATCAATTATGGCCTCTTTTGCTTTTGGTGATGGGCCAAGNGGATTTTCGTTTGAAGCTAATTTTATAGCATTTTCTATTCCAAAATCTCTTTCGAGCTCATCAATAGGTTTTCCAGGAGTGTATTTTGGCAAAGAAAGAATTCTTTTTGCAGTTTTTAGCAATTAAAAAACCCCTAAAACTTTAAAATATGANGTTTGCTTTTTTATCTCGTTCATTGCTTCCTTGGTTTGAGCAACTTTATTTTCAATTANAATGTCTACGAAAAACAAATAGTCCCACTGTGCTCTTTTTGAAGGCCTTGATTGTATTTTGGTTAAATTAATTCTTGAGTCCCTAAATGGCTTTAGACACTTGAACAAAGAGCCAGGACGATCATCAAGAGTAAAGGCTATTGAAAGCTTGCTATTTTTTACAATATGAAACTCTTTTNTTTCAGGCGCAATAACAATAAAAATAGTTGAATTGTTTTTTTCATCTTGAATAGATTTTTTCAATATATTTAACGAATAAAGGTTGCTACATTCCAAAGGCGAAATAGAGGCTGCCCCTTGCTGTTTGGCGACAATCCTTGCCGCTTCGGAGGTGCTTGATGTCTCTTTTAAGGTTACATTTGGTAGATTTTTATAAAGCCAGGTTTTACATTGAGCGATCGCTTGAGGATGGGAATAAATTGTTTTAATTTTTTTTAAACTTTTTTCACTAGAAAGCAAGGTGTGGTTAATTTTTTTTGAAAACTCTCCCACAATCGAAACCGACATTTTAATTAAACTATCTAAGGTTTCGCCAATTGGTCCCTCTAAAGAATTTTCTATTGGCACCACTCCATATTCTTGATTTTCGTTTTGAACAGACTGAAAAACTTCAGAAACTGTTGTGCAATTCACTTTTNCTGTCCTTTCTCCGAANCTTGTCAAAACAGCTTCGTATGTATTGCTTCCTTCTGGACCAAGATATGCTACTTTTGTTGGACTCTGAACCTCTCTACAAGTNTTTAATATNTCTGTATATATTTTTTTTATATTTTTTTGTTTTATTGGGCCNGTGTTGGTACTAGTAAGTTTTGAGAAAATTTCTTTTTCTCTTTTAGGATCAAAAACTATGTCCTTCTTCAGCGCTGTTGTTTTTCTCGCAAGGCCTGCCCTTTTGTTTAGTAAAGACAAAATTTTTATATCTATATCGTCTATTTGTTTTCTAATTTTGTTTAAATCGTTTTTCTTGTTCAACTAAACCCTCATTGGCATTATAATTGCTAATTGTTTGTCCTTGTTTTNCTCGTCNNCATATATACATGCCGGACTTACTTCATCNTTTATAGAAATATTTAGCTCNTTNTTTTCAAATGAATTTAAAGCTTCTATTAAATATTTAACATTAAACCCTATTTCAATATTCTGGTTGTCTCCTACTGTATCAACTGATTCTACACTCTCTCCTGTTTCTGACAATGATCNAATTTCTAAATTGTTTTTGTTAATAATTATTTTTGCCCCTTTTGCTTTTTCAGAAAGAACGACACCAATTCTTTGAAGTGCAGATATTAGATCGTTTTTTTGAATTTTAAACGAGTTTATAAAATTNTTTGGAACAACTTGAGAATAGTCTGGAAATTTAACATCTATCAGTCTTGATAAAATTGATGTTTGTCCATTGTCGCAGACAAAAAANGATTTACCTACACCTATATTTAAAACATCGGAATCTTTAATGAATTTTTTTATTTCGTTTGTTGCTTTTTTTGGGAGAATGAANGCCTCTATTATTGANTTTTCAAATTCTTCTTCGATCAAGCTCATTCGATGGCCATCAGTTGAAATTGCCTTAATTTTTCCTGGNTTTGTCATATCAAAATAGACACCGGTTAAGTTTTTTCTCATTTCATCATTACTTACACAATAAGATGTTTTATTGATCANGTTTGATAANGTTTCACTTTTAATTGTTCTATANACAAAGTCTTCTGGTTTTGGTATTTGTGGAAAATCGTCTCCTGGGAGTGTTTTAATTTTTGTTTTTCCTTTCTTAAAAAGAACTTCAAGTTGGCCGTTTTCTGTTGTTTGATANTGAGCATCNTCCTCTGGTAACTTATCAATAACATCAAAAAANTTTTTTCCGGGAACNCACACAGACCCTTCGTTTGTTATCTTTGCCGGGAAAGAAGTATAAATCGAAGATTCAAGGTCAGTAGCAGTTAAATATATTTTATCATCCTTTGCCTCTATAAGAACATGGGAAAGGATCAACATTGAAGACCTATTATCAACTATTCCTACTATATAAAATAAGTTTTTTAAAAAAATTCCTTTATCAACAGAAAANTTCATCACTTCTCCTATTATATAATATTATATTAATATTTAGTAGCAGTAGTAGGCAATGTTGATTTGTTAATAAATGTCGAAAAAACCCTTTTTACCTTAGAAATTAAAAAGATTTATCCTAATTTTATTAAAACCCAAACAACATTAGTTAACATCAAACCAAAAAAAAAATAGACTTTCAAAAACTATTAACACTAATACTCAGTTTTTCCACCGGAAAGTTTTCTCATTTTACTTTGCAATATTCGTATCGGATTTTCCTGAGAAGGGTTTTTTGCCAACAAGTCTTCTATTGTGGCAACAGAGTGTAAAACTGTCGAGTGGTCTCTACCACCAAACTTCCTTCCTATCTCCAAGAGAGAGTTGTCTGTAAACATTCTAGAAAGATATATTGCCACCTGCCTTGGGCGAACAACACCACGGGTCCTTTTTTTTGAACAAAGATCTTGTACTGTTGTTCCATAAAACGATGCCACTTCTTTCTGAATTAACTCAACAGTTATTTGGTCAGGGGCAGATGTGTTCATAAGCCTGCTTGAAACATCAAGAACCAATCTTTTGTCTAAAGGAACACTTAACATGCTTGCTTGGCCAACAACATTGTTGAAAAAACCCTCCAACTCTCTTACAGATCCACCTGAGTTTTCAGCGATTACAAACAAAATGTCCTCATCGATTATAACACCTAAGTTTTTTGCTTTTGTTTGAAGTATTGCTACTCTGTGCTCTAGATCAGGAGGTAAAACTTCAACAGCAAAACCCCATTCGAATCTGCCAATTAATCTTTCTTGTATTCCTGATAATTGGTGGGGTGGTTTATCGCTAGTAAGAACAATTTGTTTTTTCGCATCATATAGAGCATTAAATGTGTGAAAAAATTCTTGTTGTGTCCCATCTTTTCCTGCTAGAAACTGAATATCATCTATTAATAGCACATCACAATCAAACCTAAAAGAGTCTCGCAACGAAGCTTGCTTGCCCGATCTAATTGACGATATTACTCGATTTGTAAAGTGTTCAGCGGTGAGGGCACAAATTTTTGTATTTTCATTATTATCATAGATGGTATTTCCAACGGCATTCATAAGATGAGTTTTTCCTAAACCAGTTCTTCCATAAATAAACAGTGGGTTATATGTTTGACCAGGTTTTTCACCAACTCTTTCAGCAGCAATTGCCGCCAGAGTGTTGGAAGCTCCCTTTACGAAGGTTGAAAAGTTTTGTTCACAGTTAAGCTCCCCTTCTTTAACTTTTATTCTGCCGATTTTTCTTTGGCTTGTTTTCTTTTTTATTTTAATTTCATTATTAGGCGCTTCTTCTTGAGCTTTAACTATTACTTTTTTTATTCCAATGTGTTCTTCAGATTCTTCATGAAATACTTTTTCTAGAATATGCATATAGTGATTATTTATCCATTCTGCTGTCATAAGATCGGATACAACAAAAATTGCTTCTGCCTCATTAACCTCTAAAAGCTTTATAGTTGTGAAAAATTGCTGAATTCCTGGATAGCTTTCTCTTATGGTGTCCAGCACCATNGCACCAAGAATATTTTTGTCTATTAGATCTTTATCGCCATGCTCATGTTCTAGTGGATGAAGGTTTTTTGTTGGGCTATCTTCAGACATTCTCTGCTCCTAGTTATCCACAAAATGTGGATAAATGTGGATAAAAATGTTAATAATTTCTATGACTTATGACTTATCCACAAACATTTAAAAGATTAACAAAGTTTTAATAATACGTAAACAAAAAACAATTTATAATAAATTTTATTCAATAATTCTGTGCAGTTAAAAAAAAATTATTTTTTTATTGAGCCTGATAAAGATTGTATCTCGTTAGAAAGAGTTCTATAGCTTCTTTTGTTTACAATAAATTTTGCTGCAATGCTCATTACTGTATCAATTATTTTAAGGTTGTTTTTCCTTATTGTTTCTCCTGTTTCAGTAATGTCTACAATTACATCAGATAAGCCAATAAGTGGTGCTAGCTCAACTGAACCATTTAGATAAATAATTTCAGGAATCATTTTTTTCTTCTTAAAATATTCAGATGCAATATTTGGGTATTTCGTCGCAATTTTAACTTCTTTACCTGCTTTAAATTCGAATTTTTGATTTTTTTTAATGGCTACAATCATTTTACAATGACCAAAGTTTAAAGATAGCGGTTCATAAATATCACATTGTGATTCAGCTATACAATCGGATCCCACAATTCCACAATCTGCTGCACCAAGTTCAACATATTTTGGAACATCAGAAGGTTTACATGATAAAATTGTTAATTCATCAAGCTTAAAAATTAGTTCTCTGCTTTTTTTGTCTATTTTTTTAATAGAAATTCCGCTTTTTTCTAAAAGTGTCAATGTATCGTTGAAAATTCTACCTTTTGCAAGTGCAAGTGTTATTCTTTTTCGCGCCAAATCTTAACTCCAAGACCTTCTAATTTATTATCTATTTTCTCATATCCTCTATCAAGATGATAGACCCTACCAATTTCGCTTTTATTCTTAGCTACAATTCCAGCAATAATCAAACAGGCACTAGCTCTAAGATCACTGGCCTGCATTCTAGCTCCATTAAGACCTGCTACTCCATTGACAATAGCTGTATTGTTTTCTAGTTTAATATTTGCACCTAGCTTTCTCAGTTCTGCTACATGAATGAACCTAGATGGAAAAATTTCTTCTTTTATTTTTGATTCACCATCAGCTAGTGCTGCTGCGACCATAAATTGAGCTTGTAAATCAGTAGGAAATCCAGGAAAAGATTCGGTTTTTATATTGAAAGCTTTTATTTCATTTGTGCTCTCTATTGTTATAGCATCTCCACTAATATCTAATTTTGCACCCAATTCTCTTATTATATTTAGAGGTACTTCTAGATCTTCACTATTAATGTTTTTTAATTTGATTTTGTTTCCNGGCATACATCCTAGCACACCAAATGTTCCAGCCTCAATTCTATCAGAGATAATCTGGTATGGTTTTTCGGGAGGTTTTAAGGATGATGTGGGAGAAATTACAATTGTATCATTAGTTTTAANAATTTTACTGCCACAATAATTTAAAAAATTAATTAAATCCACAACTTCAGGTTCTTCTGAACAGTTTTTTAAAATAGTTTTATTATCTCCTAACACAGATGCTAAAATAACATTTTCACAACCAGTAACACTTTTTAAATCAAAAAAATGTTCTCCACCTACCTTATTGATTTTTTTTGTCTCTAAGTAGCCATTGTTTATACTCGTGGAGTATCCTATGGATTCAAATCCTTTAATATGTTGATCCACGGGTCGATCACCTATTGCACAACCGCCAGGAAATGAAATTTTGGCTTTACCAAATCTACCAAGCAAAGATCCCCAAACCACAACGGATGCTCGCATTGTCTTAACTAGTTCATANGGTGCTTTGTAGCTTGATATTTCCGTTGAATCTATTGTGGCTTNGTTGTTTTTGAAAGTATATTTTCCCCCTAGACTTTCAATTAATTTTAGCATTGTTCTGACATCGCTTATGTCAGGAACATTTGATAACTTATAGGTTCCACCGTAAAGAATTGTAGCTGCTAATATTGGCAAAGAAGAATTTTTTGAGCCTGATATCTTCACTTCTCCATTTAGCNCTTTAGATTGTTCAATAATTATTTTTTCCATTTTGCAGATATCGCCCTTTTAATTCCAGAAAGATCTTTTGATACAACAATATCACTAAACCCTTGTTTTTTAAAAAAATTCATTATCTCTTTTGATTGATTGTATCCAATTTCAACTACTAATACACCATTGTCATAAAGTCTTTTTTTGCTACCTTTAATAACTTTTTTCAAATGGCTCATTCCACTGTCAGAAGAAACTAGGGCTGACTTTGGCTCATAACTTCTAATATTATTATCAAGACTTAAAAAATCAGCATTTTTAACATAAGGCGGATTGCAAACTATTAGATTAAATTTCCTATCTATTTTTTTAAACAAATCGCTTTTGATTATTNTTGAATTTTTTTTAATTCTAAATTTATTTAAATTTTTTTTACAAACTCTTAAAGCTTTTGCACTTATATCAGAAAAAACTATTTGCGGTTTCCATCGGAGTTTTTTGTAAATTGATATCCCAATACAACCAGAACCACAACAAAGGTCAAGAATTTTTGGATTTTTTGTATTTTTAATGAATTTGCAACCTTGTTCTACGATTAGTTCGGATTCTGGCCTGGGGATTAATACATTATTGTTTACATAGAATTTATTGGAATAAAAATAAGCATTTCCAATTAGATATGCCATTGGCTTATCTTGTATTCTTTGATTAACGATTTTATGTATTTTGTTCAGAGTTTTTTTATATACTTTTCTGTTCTTTTGTATAAAAATTTTTTCATTATTTATTTTCAAAACATGAGAAATAATTATGTTAGCTTCTAGTCCTGGATTTTCTATTTCTTTTGAATTTAAAATTTTAAAGATTTTATTGAATAGTTCTTTCAATGTTAAACTCATTGAAATAATTATATAATATTTTATGGTTTCCATTGAGCAAAAGCAAAGCATTATCAAGTTTCTTGACAGCTTTAATTCTTTTATTGGCAACAAAAAGATTAAGCCCAAATTAGTTGCAGTTTCAAAGAAAAAAGAGTTTGATCACATATTAGCTGCAAGTTCTTTAGGCATTAATATTTTTGGTGAAAGTTATCCCCAAGAGTTAAGAGATAAAAATTTTCTTAAAGAAGAAATGGGTTCCTCAGAATTTGATTGGCATTTTATTGGGAATCTCCAAAAAAACAAAATTAAATATATTGTTGGAACTGCAAATTTAATTCATTCAGTTGCTTCAATTAGCATGGCTCAAGATATAGAGGATTATTGCAAAAAAATTGGACATGTAAGTCAAGATGTTCTTTTCCAAGTAAATATTTCAAACGACCCAAATAAGTTAGGCTTTACAGAAAACCAACTTTTTACAGCTATCAAGATGTTCGAAAATTCAGACTTCATTGCAGTAAAGGGATTGATGACAATATTAGATTTTAATCTTAACGATTATCAAAAAAGGTCATGTTACCAAAAGTTATATAAATTAGGCAAGCGATTATCTTTCTTAGATGCTCCTGAAATCTCAATGGGNATGAGCCAAGACTATCAAATNGCAATAGATGAAGGAGCTACATTAGTTCGAGTGGGAACAAGTATCTTTGGACCAAGATAGGTATAATATTTTATGTTTGATTTAGGTTTTATAGGTTTTGGAAATATTGCTCAAGCGTTAGCAAATGGCCTTTCTTCCTCTAATTATAGTATTTGTACCTACGATATTCAAAAACCTAAGCGGAATACACTAAGAGNCTTGAATGTAACTTGTTTAACAGGCAACGAAGAAGTAGTTGNAAAAAGTAAAATAATTTTTTTATGTGTAAAGCCAAATCATTTCCCACAAGTTTTGAACAATATTTCAGATCATGTGAATAAAAAAAAAATTATAATTTCCGTTGGAGCAGGAGTTTCGCTGGGCTTTATTTCTAAGTTTTTAAATAATAGTAAGGTTATAAGGATAATGCCCAATTTGTCTTCAGCCTTTGGNAATGGNTTTACCGCTATGTCTTTCAATAAGTTTGTCCTTACAAAAGAAAGAGCCCTTGTTACTAAAATTTTAAATCTATTTGGCCAAACTATTGAACTTAAAAATGAATCTGTTTTTGATAATATCACAGCATTATCAGGATCAGGCCCTGCTTTTTTTGCATTTTATCTACATTCTGTAATAAANTTTGCNATAGAAAGCGGTTTCACTAAAAAACAAGCTTTGAGCATTGCATATAATACAGCTGGTGGTGCTTTATCNTATCTTAAAAACTCCAGNTTTTCACCTGAGAAATTTATTAAACTCGTTTCTTCTCCAAAAGGTACAACAGAAGAAGGTATAAAACATTTGAAATCCAAAGGCTTTGAAAAAATTATTATGGATTGTCATAGAAAGTCAGCAAAAAGATCTAAGTCAATATCATCAAAAAATGAATTGCTGTTAAAAAGGATAACGAAGTGATTCTAGAAAATTTTCTAATAGCCATTGCTAGAGTAATTGATTTAACACTCCAACTTTTTGTTTGGCTTGTCATCATTAGAGCATTAATTTCATGGTTTAGCCCCGATCCCTATAATCCTTTAGTACAGCTTTTGTTCAGAATTACTGAGCCAGTTTTGGGTCCCTTAAGGAATTTTCTTCCATTTTTTGGAGGAATAGACTTTTCACCAATTGTAGTTTTGTTAGCTGCNGAGTTTTTACGATCTTTTTTAGTAAAAAGTTTGATTTCANTAGCATATAGTGGTTTCTGATGAAAATTAGAGTTTCAGTAAAGCCAAGATCGTTACTTTCTAAAGTTGTAAGTTTTGAAGGTAATATGCTCTATGTTAATGTCAAAGCTATTCCACATAAAGGAAAATCTAATTTAGAGTTAATTAAAACTTTGTCAACATTTTTTAAAATACCTAAAAGTAAAATTTCTATTTTAAAAGGCTCAAAATCAAAAATTAAAGAATTAGATTTAGATGACGAACAAAAAGTTATAGTTGGACTTAAAAAACTGTTATAATAAAACAAAATTTATAAAANTAGGAGTATATAATATGAAAATAAGTTTATTAGGNGGAACAGGTTCTTTTGCNGAAGGCCTTGTNATTAGGTGGGCAAAAGCNGGNCATGAAGTAATAATAGGGTCAAGAACTCANGAAAAAGCCGATGCTGCNGCAGCTGAAATAGGAGCAAAAGCTAAAGANCAAGGAGTTGNAGGAAATATTGTTGGNTTAGAAAATGGTGAAGCNGCAAAAGCNACAGAGGTTGTNGTTGTNTGTCTGCCACCCGAGTATACCAAGGCTACTTTGGAAGGAATTTCNGATTCGTTNACAGATCAANTAGTAATTTCCCCAGTTGTACCAATGCAATTTGGCAAGGTNGTTTCNTATAGCCCTCCNGAAGCNGGTTCNGCTGCNGTTGAAATTCAAAACACTNTGCCTGACNCAGTNAANGTTGTCAGNGCATATCATAATATTCCNGCTAAAGGNCTTGCAAACTTTGAAAAACCTTTAGANTATGATGTAGTTATTTGTGGAGATGACGATGATGCAAANGCANTAGTTGTTAAATTAACNGAAGAGATGCCAAATTTAAAAGCAATTGATGCAGGATCCTCTTGAAGTTTCTTCAATGATTGAAGCTATAACACCATTAATTATTAATATGAACAAAAAACATAAACATGAATTTTCAATTAAATTTATTTAAAACTTGTAATTGGATTCATAATGATTAGCTTAGTATAGGGACGGAGGACATAATGGCTAAAAAGAAAGGAAATGCAATAAGACCAGTAGGAGCTAAAATCTTAGTAAAAAGAGTTTCTGCTGAGGAAAAAACTCAGGGTGGAATCATAATTCCTGATAGTTCACAAGAAAAACCTTTAGAAGGTGAAGTTGTAGCTGTTGGAAAGGGCAGATTAAACAATAAAGGCGAGATTACACCACTGGTTTTAAAGAAGGGAGATAAAGTACTATTTAGTAAATATGGCGGTAACGAGCTGTCGATTGATGGCGACGACTTAATGATTATGGAAGAACACGATGTTCTTGCGGTAATAAGTTAAGAGTTTTTATACATTCTATTGTTTTACATTTATTCATGGAGGATTTAAGTTTTTTTAGATCCTCCAATGAATCAATATCTAAACCTATATTTTTTACTTCTAAAACTTCATATTTAATTTTTTGCTTTTTAAAACTTTCAACATGTTTATTGAAGCTGTTTGCACCAAAGGAAGAGCTTATAACATCAGGTGGGTATTTATAAAAGGCATTTGTTCCTGTTTTAGACTCCGAGGGAACAAGCACAGAAGATTTTTTCTTAATTCCAACTTCAAGAATAGATTCAATGTCTGAAGCAGTTACCAGAGGAATGTCACCAGGTAGCCTAAGAACGCCTGAAGCACCTTCTTTTTTTAAAAAGCTTGAGGCTTTATCTACAGAACTACTTTCACTAATCTGGTTTTTTTCTTTTAAAATTTCAATGTTTAGCTTTTTCGCAATTTTTATAGCCTCTTCATCGGCAGTTAAGATGAACTTTTTTTCAGCAATCTTGCTTTTTGATACTTGCTCTAAAACATCTTCAAGCATTATTTTAACAATATATTCTGTATCAAGGTCACTTAGATCTTTTCTAAGTCTAGTTTTGGCATTTTTAAAAGTTTTAAAAGGAACTAAAACAAAATTCATTTTTTTCTCAATGGTCATCCATAGTATAAACTATATTAATGAAAATTTTTTCTTGGAATGTTAATGGCATAAGAGCTGCTCAAAAAAAAGGTTTTTTGGATTTTGTCAATAAATACAATCCTGATATATTGTGCCTGCAAGAGACTAAAGCAGAGCTATCTCAATTAGATGATGGGTTAATTAATATTTCAGGATACAATTCTTATTTTGAGTCCTGTAAGATAAAAAAGGGTTATTCTGGTGTTGCTATCTATTCTAAATTCATTCCAATTAATCAGTCATGTTCCTTGGGGTCGGATAAAATTTTCGATGTTGAAGGTAGAAATCAGATTTTTGAATTTGATAAATTTTATTTACTAAATTTTTATTTCCCTAATGGTCAAATGTCCGATGAAAGATTAATTTATAAATTGAAATTTCATGATGCAGTTTATAATCTGCTAATGAAGTTAAAAAAGAAAAAAAAGCCGGTCATTGTTTGTGGTGATTATAATATTGCACATAATGAAATTGATTTAAAACATCCAAAGCCTAATCAAAATACATCAGGGTTTCTAAGGGTTGAGAGAGATTGGCTAGATAAGCTTCAGAAGGCAAATTTCGTAGATACTTTCAGGCACTTTAATCCTACAGAGGTTAAGTATTCTTGGTGGACATACATGAGGAATGCTAGGCAAAATAATGTGGGTTGGAGAATTGACTATTTTTGGACAAATAAGATTTCAATTGTCGATAGAGCAGAAATACATAATGAAGTTTTCGGATCTGACCATTGTCCGGTTTCTATAGCTTTAAAGCTTTAATTTAAAAAGGGACTTCATCAGAACTGTCGTTAACAGTATCACCGGTGAACTCATCAGCAAGATTTTCAAAGCTCGGTACACCTTGGCTATCTAGAAATGCTAATGCAACGGTTCCGGTTGGCCCATTTCTTTGTTTGCCAATAATAATTTCTGCGATTCCGTCTCTCTCTTCTATATTTCTTTGATATGCATCCGCTCTGTGAATAAACATAACCATATCAGCATCTTGTTCCAGAGCACCACTTTCTCTCAAGTCTGAGAGTTGGGGTTTTTTATCAGTTCTTGCTTCAGTTTGTCTGCTTAGTTGAGATATTGCCAGTATTGGTATTTGTAATTCTTTTGCTAAAGATTTGAGCGCAGAGGAGATCTCAGCAATTTCCCTTTCTCTATTGTCGCTTCTNTTAATTCCTCTCATCAATTGAAGGTAATCAACTATTAAGAGGTCCAGACCNTTATCACTTTTTAGNCTTCTAGCCCTAGATCTTAACTCAAGCGAGTTTATAGCTGGTGTGTCATCAATGAAGATGTTAGCCCTTTCAAATGAAGATGCTCCATCAACAATTTTAGAGAATTCTTTGTCTGATAAAAAGCCAGTTCTTAACTTTGAAAAATTAATTTTTGATTTAGCAGAAAGCATTCTCATCATTAATTGTTCTTTAGTCATTTCTAATGAAAAAAAACCTACATTCAATCCATTTATTATTCCAGCATGAAGCACAATGTTTAGGCTAAAAGAAGTTTTCCCCATCCCTGGCCTTGCAGCTAAGATAATTAAGTCACTGTTCTGAAAACCTGCCGTCATTCTATCAAGCTTTGTAAACCCAGAAGGAACACCAGTTATAGCTTCTTTCCTTTTTGCTAACCCTTCTATTATTTTGACGGTTTCAATCACAAGTTCTTTTGAGGATGAAAAGCCAGGNCTTTTTTTGTTTTGTGAGATATCAAACAATTTCTTTTCTGCCTGATCTAAGAATTCATTAACCTCAATTTGGTCTAATTGTCCCTCATTGACGATATCGGTCGCAGTTTTTATCATGCTTCTTAAAATAGATTTTTCTTTTACAGATTTGGCATAAAAGTTTATGTTTGAAGAAGTAGGCACTGATTCTATTAAGTCNGTCAGATATCCACTACCTCCAACTTCTTGAAGTAGTGATTTTTTTGATTTTAATTTTTCATATAAAGTTACAACATCAATTGGCTTGCTTTCGCTATCAAGTTCAAGCATGGCATTAAAAATCCTTATATGATTTTGGTCATAAAAATCTTCAGCATTAATTTGCTCCAGCGCAGAATTTATTGCTTGTTCATCAATTAAGATAGCTCCAAGCACTGCNTTTTCTGCATCGATATTATTAGGAAGATTTTTTATCAATTCTGGCATATATAAATTTTATAACAATTCCTACTTAAGGTAAAACTCTTATTATTCCTCAATAAAAATAATGCCAACATCATTAACATTGGTTCCAGTAGGGCCAGTTATTTTTAAATCTCCAGCTTTTTTGAAAAAACTATATGAATCATTATTAATCAAGGAATCTTTAGCACTTACTCCTGCTTTTCTGCTTTTAATTCTACTTGNACCGTTACAGTATGCTCCTGCAGCATCAGTTATACCGTCTATTCCATCGGTNCCAGCAAAAAGNGCNGATATTTTATCTTCGTTTGTTATTTCAATAGCGAAAGCAAGGGCTATTTCAGAATTNCTTCCCCCTAGACCNCTCCCTTTCACTTTAACCGATGTTTCCCCTCCAACTATNAGGCAGGCAGGCTTTTCAATAGGAATATTAGAATTTTTTATTTCCAAAGCAATTGATGCTAGAGATTTTGCTACNACTTTAGCCTCACCTTTTATCTGAGAAGTTAATATTAAAGTGTTATANCCTAGNTTTTCTGCCTCNTTTTTTGCANTTTTAAGGCTTTTTAAGTTATTNCCAATGACAATGGTATTTTGTTTTGATAATTTTTGCTTTTTATGTTGCTCTTTTAAGGGATTCTCTAAATTTATTACCACCTTAGGTGGAAGNTTATTTTCAATTCCAAGCTCCATTATTTCTCTCCATGCTTCTTTAGCATTTGATTTGTCTGGGAGTGTTGGNCCAGATGCTATTACATCAATGTGATCACCAACAACATCAGACATAATCAAAGTTGCTACTTCTGAAGGGTACGAATATTCTAGAAGTCCCCCACCTTTAATTGCAGAAATTTTNTTTCTAACTGTATTTAAAGTGTTTGTGTCAACTCCAGATTTTAACAATATCTGAGTAGTGATTTTTTTGTCTTCNAGAGTTATGTTTTTATCAGGCAAAGCTATTAACGAGCTCCCTCCACCTGAAATAAGAAAAATAACNAAATCATTTTTTTTAGTTTTATNNAACAATGAGATTATTGCATTTGCAGCTTTTACACTCCTGTTGTCAGGTACAGGATGTGAGGATTCAATGAACCTGAATCCAGGAATCTTTTTTTTATTTGANNTATTGGAAACTATGAGNCCTTTCGTTATTTTTTTCTTTAAAATTTTTTGGGCNCCGANAGCCATCTCATAAGCAGCTTTACCAAAGCTTATTATNTATATTTTTTTATAGTAATTGAGGTCATATTTTTTATTTCCTATTTTGAGNANATCNTCTTTCTCTTCTAGAAATTTGCCTACACAATTTATNGGGTTCGCGGCNGAAAGTGCAGCATTATAAATTTTATCAAGATTTTTNTTAANTTTCTTTTCAACTATCATTTTTAATCCNTAAATAGTTCTTTAGATATTTTGTTAATATATAGAATACTGGTGTATCNAGGATTGCGAAAACAAATTTAAAAATATATGCATATCCGATCAACATAATTAATCCAATAAAAACAGGTTTATCTTCAGGAATTGGTATAGCACCAGTTAAAAAATGAGTAATACAAATAACTGATGTTGTATCTATAAGTTGACTTACCATTGTTGAANCATTATTTCTTAACCACAAGTGTTTACCCTTAGTTAGTTTTTTAAAGAANTGAAAAATTATTACATCAAAATATTGCGCTAAAAAGTAAGCCACCATTGATGCNATTATTGTTCCTAANGCTAGTTCCCTTATAGCCATAAAGGAATTATTTGATACCAAACTTTTTTCGGATGTAGTAAATTCAGGAAAAATTCCACCTAACCAAAGGATTGCNCCAAGCCATAAATTTACAATNAGGCCAGTCCATACAATTGATTTAGCTTTTTTAGGTCCATATAGTTCAGAGATTANGTCTGTACACAAGAAAGTTATAGGATANGGTAGCACTCCAACTGCAACAATCATTGGTATCTCATACCCATAGAAANTNAAGCTTAAGTCTAAAAATCTTGATGTGCCTAAAATGTTTAGCATCGTCATTGAAGACAGAAAAATTCCAGAAAGTATCAAGAATACATTAAATTTTTTTCTTTCAANTTCTTCTATACTTTTGTTTTTATTCATAAAAATTATTTTAACATCCTTGAATCTATTTTATGTCATGATAAAATCAAAAATTCATTATGGCCGCGTAGCTCAGGGGTAGAGCGACGCTCTCATAAGGCGTATGTCGGTGGTTCGAATCCACCCGCGGCTATTTTTATCCTATAGATATCATTCTATCAATCGCTATCTTTGCTTTTAAGGCTAGTTTTTCATCAACCTTTATTTCTGGCCCTTCATCAATTAATGATTTTAAAACCTTTTCTAAAGTTATCATTTTCATGAAGTTGCATTGTGACTTTCGATTAATTGAGATGAAATTTTTTTCTGGGGCAACCTTTTTCATCTTATGAATTATTCCATCTTCTGTTGCAACAATTATATTTTTAGAAGTTATTTCTCTAGATTTATTAACCATGGCTTCAGTTGATAGAAAATGTATTGATTTATCGTTGTTTTTCTCTGCTATTGCCATAGCTTGAGATCCACAAGCACATTCAGGATGTATTAACACTTCTGAATCAGGATACTCATCCTTTAAATTTTTTATTTCCTCATATTTCATTGCAGCATGAACATGACACTCACCCGGCCAAATATTTATTTTTCTATTTGTTTTCTTTTGAACATATGCTCCTAAAAACATATCAGGAAGAAAAAGTATTTCTTTATCTTTTGCAATAGACTCAACAACTTGCAGTGCATTCGAAGAAGTACAGCAGTAATCACTCTCAGCTTTAACTTCTGCAGTGGTATTAACATAACTTACAACTACAGCATTTGGATTTTTTTCTTTCCATTTTTTTAATTGATCATAATTAATCGTATCAGCCAATGAGCATCCAGCATCAATATCAGGTAGTATTACTTTTTTTTCTGGTGATAGGATTGAAGCCGTCTCTGCCATAAAGTGTACACCGCAAAAAATGATAATTTCAGCATCTGTATTTGATGCAATTCTAGACAAACCCAAGGAATCTCCAACAAAATCGGCTACATCCTGAACTTCAGGAATTTGATAGTTATGAGCTAATATGACTGCATTTTTTTCTTTTTTTAAGTTTAATATTTTCTTACTGATATCGCTCATTAGATTAATCCTTATTTAGAATTGTCATAGATATATCCAAAAATTTTGCTGAATGTGTTAATTTGCCAATTGAGACATAATCTATATCATAATTTTTCATTTTTCTTAACCTAGATTCATCTATATTACCAGATATTTCAATTTTGCTTTTTGATGAAGATCTAATGATGTTTATACATTTCTTAATTTCACTTAAGAGAAAGTTGTCTAGCATGATTGTACCAGGTGAAAATTTGATAGCTTCTTTTAGTTCTTTGAGGGTTGATATTTCAATTTCAATCTCTTTTGCTGATCTTTTTTTTATCAATCTCTCCAGGACCAGTGTAACAGAACCATTAATTTTAATATGGGTGTCTTTGACAAGTATTGCATCACTTAAATTATTTCTATGATTGGTCCCTCCTCCTGTTTTTACAGCATACTTTTCTAATAACCTCCAGCCAGGGATCGTTTTTCGAGTATCTAAAATTTTAATTTTATTGTTATTGATAATTTCGACATATTTATTTGTTAAAGTAGCAATTCCAGAAAGTCTTTGAAGAAAATTAAGAATAATTCTTTCAATGCTTACTATTGAGTTTCCTGGGCCAGATACTTTACATATAATTTCATTTTTTGAAATTTGTTGGCCTTCATTTTTTACCCATTTTATTATAATTTTTTTATCAAATTTAGAAAAAATATAATTGATTATATTTTTTCCGCATAAGATACCTTTTTCTTTGAATTTTATTACAGCACTAATTTTTTTGTTACTTAATAATAGCGAAGAAGTTATATCTTTTTTTGTAGAATCTTCCTTAAAAGCTAGCTTTAGAATTTCATCTATATTTTTTTTTAAAGCAGCATTCATTAATAGAAATTATTTGACTTCCCAAGTTTCACCAGCGCCTATTAGTTTTTTTAGATCTGGTTTAAATTTTTCTTTTGCTGTTTCAATTTGAGAATGAACTGATTCTTCAAAGGTAGGTGCCTGCACTCTTTTGATAATCCCCATTGGCACAGGGTGTTCCGGAAATTTCATGTCAGAAACCATTCTGACTAAAATAGGATCTGCTTCATCGTAAACGACTACACTATCTGGAACATTACCAGCTTCAAATTCAACGATATCAAATTTTCCATATCCCATGGTTAGACCTTTGTTTAAATCTTTACCAAAAACTAATGGTTTCCCATGTTCTATTTTAATATTATTATCATCTCTAATTTCTCTGTCAGTAAAACCATCAAATGCACCATTATTGTATATGTAACAGTTTTGATAAATATGAACAAAAGAGGTTCCTTTATGGTTATAGGCTTCAACTAGAACATCAACAAGCTCTTTAACATACGATGCAGAAGTTTGTGCTATAAATGTGGCTCCTGATTCAACAGCCAAACCTACTGGATCAACCGGATCTTCAATTGTTCCATAAGGTGCAGTTTTGTTTACCATCCCTTTGGTGCTAGTTGGTGAATATTGCCCTTTGGTTAATCCATATATTCTATTATTGAAGAGTAGAATATTAAGATCACAATTCCTTCTTAATGCATGGATTAAATGATTACCGCCAATTGATATACCATCTCCATCTCCTGTTACAACCCAAACAGCAAGTTCAGGGTTAGAAACTTTAAGCCCAGTTGCAACTGGCAAAGGCCTACCATGTATTGTATGAAACCCATATGTACTCATATAGTATGGAAATCTTGATGAGCATCCAATTCCAGAAACAACAGCATGTTCATTTTTAGGTCTGCCAATTTTAGCCATAGCAGTTTGTACAGCTTTTAAAATTGCATAGTCTTCACAACCAGGACACCATCTAGGTTCCGCCTCGGATTTGAAATCATTTGCCTTATATTTTACTTGTTCTGTTGATGTACTCATACTTCCTCCAAGAACTAATGTTCTTTAATTGTTTCTAGTTCCTTATTTATAAAATCTATCATTTCTGTAACAGCTATAGGTTGTCCTGTTACTCTTCCTAAAAATGCTGTGTCTATTAAAAACTTGGATCTAATTAGCATGTTTAAGTGCCCTAAGTTTAATTCAATTACAGCAACTTTTTTGAAACTCCTTAAAATATCACCTAAATTTTGAGGTAATGGATTTAAGTGTCTGATATTTATCATGGCTACTTTTTTGCCCTGGGATGCCACAGCTTCCATAGAAGCTCTCATGCTTCCAAGAGTACTTCCCCATCCAACTAATAATAAGTCTGCATCTTTATCTCCCATAATTTCTAATTCTGGAATATCATTTGCAACTTTTTGTGTTTTTTCATATCTAAGACGTGTCATTAAATCATGATTTTCTGGGTCTTGAGTTATTTGACCAGTTTCGTTTGTTTTTTCTAATCCACCAATTGTATGCTCTAGTCCAGGAGTTCCAATTCTAACCCAATCTCTGGCCAAAGTTTCCTTGTTTCTTTTATAAGGCAAGTATTCCTTAGGGTCAGTTCTAAATCCGCTTTTCATTTCAGGTATATCGTCCAAATTTGGAATTTTCCATGGCTCTGACGAATTAATTAAAAATCCTTCAGAAAGAACTATAACGGGTGTCATATATTTGGTTGCAAGNCTTACAGCCTCTATTGAAATCCAGAAGCAGTCTTGAGCAGATGATGGAGCAAGAACAATTAAATGTGAATCAGANGGNCTNCCAAATAGAGACATAAGTAANTCACCCTGTTCTGTTTTTGTTGGCATNCCAGTNGAAATTCCAGATCTCATAAAATCAAAAATAATCAACGGTANCTCAGTCATTACAGCAAGATTTATTGCNTCAACTTTAAGNGCTAGNCCTGGTCCTGAACTTCCTGTTATTCCAAGAGANCCACCATAGGCTGCACCTAGTGCCATTGTTACTGCTGCGATTTCATCTTCTGTCTGTATTGCCGCAACATTAAATTGTTTTAAGGCAGCTAGGGTATGAAGAATTTCACTTGCAGGGGTGATAGGATATCCNGAAAAAACGATTGGTAATTTAATTTTTTCTGCAGCAGCCAAAAGGCCGTATGAAGTTGCTAAAGCACCATTGATATTTCTATATGTACCAGGCTCCAATTTTGCTGGTGGAACTTTGTACATAATTGGAAAAATTTCCATTGTGTCACATATATTGAANCCNGCATGTAAAACTTTCATATTTGCTTCTAAAATTTGTGGCTTTTTACCAAACTTACTTTTTAAAAAATTTTCAATTGGCTCTAATGGTCTTGAAAACAGCCACGAAACAACACCTAGAGCTAAAAAGTTTTTACATCTTAACTTATCAGCATGTCCCATTTCCATTTCGTTTAACGANTCTAATGTTAGAGTTGTAATTTTTATTTTATGAACNCTATAATCTCTCAATGTATCATCATTCGGATCTAATGGATTAGTTTCAAAGCCAGCTTTTTTTAAATTTTTATCAGTGAATTCGTCTTCATTAACTATTATTAATCCGCCTTTGTTTACAATTCCAATATTTACTTTTAGTGCTGCAGGATTGAAGCAAACTAGAACTTCAGGAGTGTCACCAGGAGTATAAATATCTTTTGCAGCAAATTGAATTTGATATGANGAAACTCCATAAGTTGTTCCCAATGGTGCCCTTATTTCCGACGGGAAATCAGGAAATGTAGCAAAATCATTTCCAGCAATTGCTGTTGTATTTCCAAATTGGTCACCTGTTAACTGNATTCCATCTCCAGAATCTCCAGCAAATTTGACCGTAATCGTATCAACTTCGTTAATCTGTTTTTCAACACTCATTAGGTATACCCCGATTTTTTAAAAATAGAAATGCCACAAAAGAGGCATGCACTGAGGAAAAAGTATAGCATTAAATTTATCTAATACAACGAGTTATAGTNNAATAAACAAGGGTTTTTAATGATTAGTGTAGCTAAACCTGAGGGTACCATTATTTATTTTCCAATTTATATGTTTTAGCCATTTTGAATTCTTAGCAGAAAAGTCCTCTCTCATGTGGCATCCACGTGATTCTTCTCTGAGAAGAGCTGATTTTGCGATAAGATAAGAAATTGTTTTTAAGTTCATAATTCTGTTGTCAATTATGTCATTTTCATCNAAATCTTTTTTCTTTATTGATGATATTTCATTTAAAGCCAACAACAAATCTTTTTTGTTTCTTAATATTCCAACATAGTTATTTACCACTTGTGATATTGAAACTTTGAATGATAAGAGCCTTTCAAGCTTCTTTTCAGAGGGTATTAAAGAAATTTCGTTTGATCTTTTTTTAATTTTGTTAGGAATAGTAGGCTTCTTTCTTGAAAANTCCAATGCAGAATCAACAGCTCTNTTNGCAAATACTAGGCATTCTAAAAGTGAATTNCTAGCTAGCCTNTTTGCTCCATGAGCACCAGAACAAGCAACCTCTCCACATGCATATAAATTTGTGATATTGGTTCTTGAAAACAGATCGGTCCTTATCCCTCCNAAAATATAATGNGCGGCTGGTGCAACTGGAATGTCNTCTTTGGTAATATCTAGCCCNTCTCTNAAACAAAGNTCAAAAGTATTTTTAAATCTAGANTTAATTAAATTTGGGTTTAAATGCTTTAAGCTCAAAAAAACATTTTTCTCACCGTTCATCTTCATTTCNTTAAAGATAGCTTTTGAGACTATATCTCTTGAAGCTANCTCTTTGTGCTCACTATANTTTTCCATGAAAGCTTTTCCAGAATGATTAGTNAGGACTGCTCCTTCGCCTCTAATNGCNTCNCTTATTAGAAAATTTTTAGANCCATCTTTGAAAAANACTGTTGGATGAAATTGAACAAATTCCATATCAGTTGCATANGCCCCTGCATTTATNCCCATGGCAATNCCNTCNCCTGATGTTGATGAAGGATTNGTGGAATTGTAATAAATTCCACAGGCACCACCAGTTGCTAAAATTGTNGCTTTGGCAGANATTGCAATTTTACTTTTTTGTTTNTCNCTTTGAACAAGACNACCAAAACATGTTTTATTNTCTGAAAANAATTCAATTACAGAAGTATTTTCTAAAATNGATATATTTTTATTTTTTTCAATTTCTTTAGCTAAAAAANCTACAANGGCTTTACCCGTNTCATTTCCTAGTGCATGAAGTATNCTTCTTTTGCTATGTCCNCCTTCTATCCCAAGATCGAAGCCAGATTCATCTAAATCAAATTTCATNCCATTTTGTATNAATTCACTNACTCGTTCAAATCCCTCTGAAACCATAATTTTTACAGCATCTAAATTATTTAAATCTGATCCAGCGGATATAGTATCTTTAAAATGTGACTCGATAGAATCATTTTCATCAACTGCAGCCGCAATGCCACCTTGAGCCCAATAAGAGTTACTTTCGTCAACAGAAGATTTTGTAACGATGCAAACTTTTCCAAATTTAGCTGCATATAATGCCGCAGAAAGTCCAGATAAGCCTGTACCGATTATTAAGAAGTCGTAGCTTAATGATTTTGAAATTGAATCGCCCTGTTTCACGATATAACCTTTTTTAATATTTTTTTTATTTGATTAATTTCTGATTCTTCATAAATTTTTGTTTTTCCAGCCTTACGAACATAAAATGCATCTTCCACTGATTCTCTTTTTGTCGAGATTTTTACAAAACCTATTCTTAAGTCCATCTTTTTTAGTTTTTTTAAGATTTGAAACAGCATTCCTGGTTTATCACCAGCGGTAATTTCAATAATTGAAAATTTGCTCGACAAATCATTATCTATTTTTATTTTACTTTTAATTTTTGATTTAAACTTATAGGGTGTTTCCAAATTATAATTCTCAAGATTTCCTGAATCTTCAGCTAGTAATTTTTTATTTATTTTGTCCCATATCCCCCTGTCTTTAAATGTAGACTCACCAAATCTGTTAACATCTAATGTATAGACTGACAAATCTTTTTTAAGTCTTACAACTCTACCAGAAAACACATTTATACTCTCAACTGATAATGCACCACAAATTGCTGCAAAGCCCACTGATCTATCCTTAGACCAAAAGGTTAACTGATCTATTTGTTTCTTTTGACTATACCTTATTCCCAAATTCACTTTATTAGATGATTTTTTTAGAAGTTTTAATTGATATTCAATTTCTTCGGATGAAAAAGATTCTAAATATTGCTTAATGTTTTTACCAATTAATTTTTCAATTGAAGCTTTATCATATTTTTTATATATTTTATGCTTACTCTCTTTATTGAATGTCTGCTTTTTTGACATTAATCCAATAGTTTTCTTGAAGAGAGTTTGAAGAAGGTTGCCCTTCCAATCGGACCACACGGCTGGGGCAACACTTCTTAGGTCACAAAAAGTTAAAATAAATAAATATTCTAATCTTTCGATTGTTTTTATTCTATTTTTGAATTGGTGTATAAGTTCATTATCATCGAGATCCCTTTTCTGAGAGAAGCTCGACATCGTTAAGTGTTCAAGAATTAAAAATTCGATCAATTCTTTAGAATCCTTGTCTATTTGAAGTCGCTCAGAAATTTCTAGCGACATAATTGCTCCTCTTTTTGAATGGCTTTTTCCATATCCTTTTCCAATATCATGCAATAGTGCAGCAATACAGAACACATCTTTTTTCTTTATTTTTTTTGCTATCTTTGTTTCCAATGGAAATTCTTCTGCATATTCGTTGTTTGTAAGTTTTTCAAATTCTTTGATTAAGTAAATCGAGTGAACATCCACAGTATATATATGTGAAGGGTCGACAAGAGCTAGGTTTTTTATTTTTTTAAATTCCGGTATGAAAAAATCTATAAGTTCAGATTTGTTCAAAAGATTTATTAAAGAGAAGAGATTTTTTCCTCTTTTTAGCATTTCCAAAAAGGCATTGTATATAATAATTTTCTGAGATTTTGATAGTTTGAGTTTCTTAAGTTTTTTACACTCTACTAGAACTTCGTCAGCTATTTCTAGATTGTTGTTAACAGAGTATTCAAAGGGTTTCAAAATTGTATCAGTTTTTTTTGTAATCTTACTTGGGTTGATTGCTCTCAAATTAGATCTATGAACAATATAGAAATCATCAATATTTTGAATTCTTCTAGATGAATATATCTTTTTGTTCAAGGTTCTTTGAATAATTTTATCAGTAGTGTCTGAAATTTGATTAGTATAGTTGTGAAACTCTTTCATTAACAGATTCTCTTTTGTTAGGAAATCATCTTCAAGTTCAATTTTAAAGAAATTAGCTATATTTGCTTGTGATTCAAAATCTATCACATCAATGTAAGAGTTTTTCGAGAGATGAAGATGGTTTCTAATTTTTAAGAAAAATTTTTGGGCATTCTCAATTAAGTTTATTTCCTCTTTGGTAAGATAGTTATTTGCAAATAAATTATTTATTTCTAAATCAAAGTAGTGTGCTCTTAAAATCCAAAAACAACTATGGATATCTCTTAGGCATCCTTTTCCTTCTTTAATATCAGGTTCAACTAGATAAGAGGGGGTGCTATATTTTTTATGTCTCCTCCTTCTTTCCAACAACTTCTCATTTATAAAATTTTGAGAAATATTTGGAAGTAAACTTTTATTTAATTTATTTTTAAGCTCAATATAAAAGTTTGAGTCACCAGAAATAGCTCTAAGGTCCATCATTGATGACAATATCGAAGAGTCTTGCATGCTTGCAAGTTCTAAACATTCATCAATAGTTCTTAATGAATTACCAACCTCTAAACCAGTATCCCACAATTTATATAATAGTTTTTCTGCTAGGTTTTTAGCTTGTTTTGATTTGTTCTCTTTATGCAAAATCATTATATCAATATCAGATTTTAAACATAGCTCTCTTCTACCATATCCACCTAAGGCTAAGACAACAATACCTTGGGCCTTGTAGTCCATATCAGTTTCACTTGAGATAAGTTTGTCTATTTCATTTGAGAATTTTTGAACCAATACATTAGATTCTTCAGCATCTGATACCAACAAATCTTTAATATGTTTGTATGATTTGTTGAACCTGTTAGAAAATGTCTTTTCTTCTAATTCATTCATTTTTTAAAGTCTACTAAAACTTCACCTTCGCCACCAATCATATTCTCATGCCTTGCAAGAACAAAAAGAAGGTCCGATAATCTATTTATGTATATCAAGGCTTTTGAATTTATCCATTCTACTTTACTTAAAGCAACGATTTTCCTTTCGCATCTTCTACAAACTGTTCTTGCAAGATGTAGAGTGCTTGCATTAAATGAACCAGCCGGAAGAATGAACTCTTTTAAGGGTCCAACTATTTCAACTAATTTATCTATATTTTTCTCAACCCAATTAACTTTAGATTGATTGATTCTTGGTACTTTTACACTTTTTGTTGAAGCAAGATCGGCTCCAAGTATAAAGAGGTCGTTTTGTATTTTTTTCAAAATTTGCGAAGCAAGTTTTGTTGGATTTTCTGTTAATGCTACTCCAAGTATTGAATTTAACTCATCGGCATCCCCGTAGCTTTCAACTCTGATAGAGTCTTTCCTAACTACTTCCCCCCCAACAAGCATTGTATTACCTTTATCTCCAAATTTTGTATAAACCTTGTTAATCCTATTTTTTGCCATTAGTTATTCTAACTTAGATGCTGAGGCTAGACAATTTACTACTACAGGTATAAATTTTCTAAGATAAGATTATATAAAATGAAAATTTATTTTGACCAGTATGTTAGAAATGCTCTTTATGATAAAGGTGGTTATTATCATGACCATAGTTCAGTTAAAGAAAAAAGGGATTTTATTACTTCTCCCCAAGTTTCTGATTTGTTTGGATTTTTTGTNTCCAGATATATTTCCTTAAATTTTTCTAAATTTTTCAAAAAAAAGGACTTTTCAATTGTCGAGCTTGGTTCAAACGATGGCTTATTATCCTTACAAATTTTAGATTATTTAAAGAGCAACTATTCAGAATTATATGACAATATTAACTACATCATTATAGAGCAAAATAGTTATTTGAAAAAAAATATCTTATTAAATTTGAAGGATCATCAAGAAAAAATTGAAGTTACTAATAAATTAAAAAATTCTAAAAAAATTAAGAAAAGNGCTTTNTTCGTNTGCAATGAATTCTTCGATTCACTCCCTTTCCATAGATGCATATATAGAGACGGTTCTTTTTTTGAAATAGCNGTAGAAGTTGATTCAAAAAAAAATTTTTTACCTGTTGAAGTTGAAATCAGAACCNAAGTATTAAANCTAATTAAAAATATTGGATTAAAAGTCGATGAGAACTTTTTTTTTGAATTCCCTTCAGATGAATACTTTGATTTTTTTGATGATTTGAAAGAANTATCTGAGAACTTTCTTTTTTTAATATTTGATTACGGCGAAAAGTCACAAACTCTAAATATTGGAAAGAATCCCAATGGTTCAGCAAGATGTTTTTACAAAAATCAAATCTCTAATAATTTTTACGAAAATTTTCAAAAGCAAGATATAACTTTTTCAGTAAATTTTCAACTTTTAAAGGAATCTTTTACAAGAATAAAAGCTAAAGAAATTTCTTTTGAGACCCAGTCTAAATTTCTTTTAACAAACGGTTTCGTTGAAATGCTAGAAGCACATAGGCCACCCGACTTATTAGAATTGCAAAATATTAAGAAGCTAGTTTCACCGTCAAGTATGGGGGAGGCTTTCAAAGTTATGCTTCTAGCGAGATAGTTTTTTAAGTAATCACTTTATGTTAAAGTAAAAATATTATGGATATTCAATGGTCAAATAGAATTAAAAATCTCCCTCCTTACCTCTTTGCTGAAATAGATGCAAAAAAACAAGCTTTATTGGATAAAGGAGTTAATGTAATAGATTTAGGTGTTGGTGATCCTGATATTCCAACACCAGATAGAATAATTTCAGCATTAAATATTTCTTCAAAGAATCCTGTAAATCATCAGTATCCATCATATGCAGGAATGATGAGTTTTAGAAATGAAGTAGCAAGCTGGTATGGACGAAGGTTNAATGTCCAAGTAGAGGGATCAAAAAATGTAATAATCTTGATTGGCTCAAAAGANGGAGTTGCTCATGCACCCCTTGCCTTTATAAACCCAGGTGATGTTGCATTAGTTCCTGATCCAGGATATCCCGTTTACGGAATTGCGACAACATTTGCTGGTGGNACACCTTANTTGATGCCGTTGTTGGAACAAAATGGTTTCATGCCGGATTTAGATGTCATACCACAGGATATTTTGAACAAAGCAAAAATTATGTTTTTAAATTACCCTAATAATCCAACAAGTGCGTTTGCAACTGATGAATTTTTTAAAAAGGCNATAGATTTTGCATTTGAAAATAACATATTAATTTGTCATGATGCGGCATATACAGAAGTTTTTTTTGATGAAAAGAATAAGCCCAAAAGCTTTTTAGAGTATGATGGAGCCATGGAAGTAGGGCTTGAGTTTCACAGTTTATCCAAAACTTTTAGTATGACTGGGTGGAGATTGGGACATGTAGTAGGAAACGAAAGTGCTGTTGCTGCAATCGGTAAAGTAAAAACCAATATAGACTCTGGTGCCTTTCAAGCAATTCAAGAAGCAGGAATTGAGGCATTAAGAAATTATGAAGTTGGCCTTCAAGATAGAACTAATATATATAAAAAAAGATCAGAACTTTTATCTGCTGGTTTAAAAAAAATAGGCATTGAAGTTTTTGANCCTCAAGGGACATTTTATGTATGGTTTAAAAACCCTAATGGACTAAAGTCAGCAGAATTTAGCAACATTCTATTAGAACAAGCAGGTATAGTTATGACACCTGGAACTGGATTTGGCGAATACGGCGAAGGATTTACTAGAGCTTCGGTTACATTGAGTGACGAGAAACTTGTTGAAGCTGTGGATAGAATAAAAAATTTATCTATTTAATAATTATATTTAAAATTTTATTTTCTACATATATTAATTTAACAATTTCTTTGTTTTCTAAATTTCTATTAATTTTTTTATCTTTTTTGGCATCATTAAAAATTATTTCTTTAGTTAGTTTTTTATTTTGATATTCGATTAGACCTCGGGTTTTACCATTTATTTGAATCACCATTTTTGTTTTATCAAGATTTAAAATATTTTTATCGGCTGTAACCCAAGTTTCGTTTATATTTTCGTTCTTGTATTTACTAATTGACCATAGTTCGTTACTTAAATGCGGAGCAAATGGATTTAGCAGAATTAAAAAGTTATAAATAAAATATCCAACCAGTTCTTTATCACAACCTGCATCAATGCGTTTGTTTGCAGAATTTAATAATTCCATCATTGCTGCAACAGGTGTGTTTAATTGAATCTTATCAATATCGTAAGATATTTTTTCTATAGTTTTATTAATTTTGATTAAAAAGTTGAGCTCTTCTTCATTTAGTTTGNTTGGATCTTTTGAAAATTCTTTTTCAATGCTCCCAATGTTCTTTGCTATTGTAGTCCATATTCTTTTTATAAATCTATTTGATCCTTCAATTCCTTCATCGCTCCATTCCAAATCTTTATCAACTGGAGCTGCAAATAGTATAAAAAGTCTGACGGTATCCGCACCTAATTCATTTATTTTCTCACTTGGATCAATAGTATTCCCTAATGATTTAGACATTTTTGANCCATCTTTTAAAACCATTCCTTGTGTGACTAGATTCTTGAAAGGTTCACTAATATTCGTATAGCCTATTTTTTTCATACTATGAAAGAAAAACCTGGAATAGAGTAGGTGCAAAATTGCATGCTCAACCCCGCCAATATATTGATCAACAGGCATAAAATTATCAAATTTTTCTTTATCAAACATGCTTTTAGAGTCAGGGGATGTAAAACGAGCAAAATACCATGATGATTCAAAAAAAGTATCAAAAGTGTCAGTCTCTCTAATTGCAGGCTTTCCAGAGTATGGACATGTTGTGAACTTCCAAGTCGGATGGTTTTCTAGTGGATTACCTGGTTTAGATAGGTCGATATCTTCAGGAAGTTCTACAGGAAGGCTTTCCTCTGGCAATTGAACCAATGTTCCATCTTCAAGATATATAATGGGTATCGGGCACCCCCAATATCGCTGCCTTGAAACTCCCCAATCTCTTAATTTGAATTTTACAGTTTTTTTACCTATATTAAGATCCATTAGTTTGTTAATTATTTTATTTTTAGCATCTTTTACTCTTAAACCATTCAAAAAATCTGAATTAATAAGATATCCATCATCAACNAAGGCTTCATCTAATTCTTCTATTGGGCCTTCAATTCTTTTTGAAACAACCTGTTTGATTTCAAGGGAATATTTTTTCGCGAAATCAAAATCTCTTTGATCATGAGCCGGGCATCCAAAAATAGCTCCAGTTCCATAATCCATTAAAATAAAGTTTGCTATGTATACTGGAATATATCTTTCTTCAAAAGGATGTTTCACTTTTATTTTTGTATCAATACCAATTTTTTCAGCCTTCTCCAAAGCTTCAGTTGTTGATGAATTTTTTTTACAAGATTCAATGAATTCTTTTATTTCTTTGTTTGATTCACTTAATTTTTTACTAATTTCATGGTCTGGTGATAATCCAATAAAAGATGCTCCAAAAATTGTATCAGGCCTTGTAGTAAAAACCTTGATCTCTTCATTTTCATCATTGTAAAAATTAATTTCGGCACCTATAGATTTTCCTATCCAATTTTCCTGCATTGATAAAACTTTTTTTGGCCACCCTTCTAGTTCATTTAAATTTTCGATTAAATCCTCAGCAAAGTATGTTATTTTTAAAAACCATTGAGATAATTTTTTTTGAATTACCTCAGCACCAGATCTCCAACCTTTACCATCAATTACTTGTTCATTGGCAAGTACAGTATTATCAACTGGATCCCAGTTAACATAGGATTCTTTTTTATAAGCAAGATCATTTTTTAAAAGATCAAGGAAAAATCGTTGTTCATGAATATAGTAATCCTTGTCGCAAGTTTTTATTTCTCTTTCCCAATCATAAGAAAGACCAAGTTGTTTTAATTGAAACCTCATTTCTTCTATGTTTTGATATGTCCAATCTCGAGGATGTACACTGTTTTTGATTGCAGCATTTTCCGCTGGCATTCCAAATGCATCCCAACCCATAGGGTGAAGTACATTAAACCCATTTGATCTTTTGTATCTTGCAACAACATCACCAATTACATAATTTCTTACATGACCCATGTGAATTTTTCCTGAAGGATACGGAAACATTTCTAAAATGTAGTAATTTTCTTTTGTAGAATTGTTTTTAGCTTTAAAAGATTGGTCCTTTTCCCATTCTTTTTGCCATTTATTTTCTATGCTCGAAGGTTTATATTCCATTTTTTTGCTAAAAAAATTATTTAGTTTAATTTAAATATATATGTCATGAATAAAGATACCAAGAACAACTTGAAAATTG
The DNA here is from genome assembly GCA_002701605.2 of bacterium. Lineage (GTDB taxonomy): Bacteria > Desulfobacterota_D > UBA1144 > UBA1144 > UBA1144 > TMED126. The sequence continues at coordinate 12,624 of NZWF02000021.1, read as the reverse complement.
AATTNTTAAAAAAAGCTAAAATCCTTTCTTCTCTTGGGATAAATGGGATTTATCTTGATCTCAAAAGAAAAAAAATTTTTCAAGAAATTTTACAAAATTCACAAAAAACCTGTAAAGAAAATTCTAGTTTAATGATAATTGGAGAAAATTTGGAAGAAAATAAAGAACCTGGGAAATTGCTTAATAAAATATTGTCCGCGATGGGACTCACAAGGAATGAGGTATTTATTTTTTCAGAAATNAAAAAATCAGGGGATTTNATCTCAACTCAAGATATAGACTTGTTAATAAACAAAGCTTCGCCTAAAATTGTCATTTGTTTTGGTTCNGTTGCAACTGATTTAGTTTTGGATGTTAAAGGAAAAATGAGAGATCTTAGAAATAAGTTCTATAATAAGGGTGGAGTAAAAGTAATTCCAACTTACCATCCAGCAGCTCTTCTTCGTGACCCATCTAATAAAAAATTTGTTTGGGATGATATGAAATTAGTTATTGAGGAGATTAAGAAGATTGAAAAATAAGCTTCAAACTGAAAATAGCCCATATCTCTTACAACATGCTACTAATCCAGTTAACTGGTATCCATGGGGAGAGGAAGCTTTTGTTCAAGCCGAAAAATTAGATTTGCCAATTTTTTTATCTATNGGTTATGCNACATGTCATTGGTGNCATGTTATGGAGCACGAATCTTTCGAAGATAAAGAAGTTGCATTATTTTTAAATGAGAATTTTGTTTCGATTAAAGTTGATAGAGAGCAAAGGCCTGACATTGATAGTATTTACATGGCCGTTTGTCAGATGATGACACAAAGAGGAGGATGGCCACTATCGATTTTCATGACTCCTTCTAAAGAGCCTTTTTTTGCTGGTACATATTTTCCAAAAAGTAGCAAAAATGGAATGGTAGGATTTTTGGACCTGTTGCCAAAAATAAAAGAAGTTTGGGAAACTAAAAGAGAAGATGTGTTAAAATCTGCAGAAACAATAGTTTCATCATTAAAAGATGTTGCTAACCCATCTATTCCAAATTCTTTTATTGCTGAAAAAGATATGAATGAAATTTTTGAAAGCTTGAAAGATTTCTATGATGAGAAATATGGAGGTTTTGGTGAAGCACCAAAATTTCCATCGCCTCAAAATTTAGTTTTTTTATCAAATTTTTTTAACAATACTAACAATAAAGATTCTTTAAGAATGATTGATCAGACCTTAACTTCGATGCTTTTAGGAGGGATTTATGATCATATTGGTTTCGGGTTTCATAGATATTCGACTGATGTTAAATGGCTTGTTCCACATTTTGAAAAAATGTTATATGATCAAGCAACAATTTTAGAAGCACTGTACGAATCTTATCTAGTTACAAAAAAAAATCTTTTTCTTCAAGCGGGATTCGAAATTAAAGAATATTTAAAATTCAATTTACAATCACCAGAAGGAGGTTTTTATTCCGCTGAGGATGCAGACAGTGAAGGGGAAGAAGGTTTGTTCTATATTTGGTCTTATAAAGAGTTAGAAGATGCACTTACTTCCGATGAATTCCAGTTTTTTAAACATTTGTACAATGTAGAAGAGGAAGGAAATTTTTTAGAAGAAACAACAAAAAATTATAATGGTAAAAATATCATTTATTTAAAAAACGAATTAAAAGAATTTGCAAATACTTTTTCCCTTGATGAAAAATCAATTTTTTCAGAGTCTTCACGGATAAAAGGCAAGCTTAAATCTTTAAGAGATGAGAGAAATAGGCCATTGCTTGATGACAAGATTTTATTAGATTGGAATGCAATGACGATTTCTTCACTATCAAAAATGTATAGGGCAACTTTAGATAATGATTTTATTGAACTGGCAATTAAAGCCAATTCTTTTATTGAAGCTAATATGGCTCAAAGTGATAATCTTTTTTTTCACTGTTATAGAGGTGGAAAAGTATCAATTGATGGTTTTTTAGATGATTATAGTTTTTATACAAAATCACTTATAGATCTTTATGAATCAACTCTTAATCCAGAATATTTAAACAAAGCTATTACTTGTTGTAATTCAATGATTGATATATTTTGGGATGATGAAAATGGTCTATTTTTTCTTGCAAAAGAAGATAGTAAGGATTTAATCGTGAGGCAGAAAAATCTATTAGATGGAGCTATACCCTCAGGAAATTCAACAGCACTTTTTTCTTTATTAAAGCTGTCAATGTATCAGGGAGATGATTCGTTATTTAAAAAGGCAGAGCTTTTATCATCGAAATTAGGGGAGATGGCCAAGAAGTTCCCAATCAATTTAGGACAGTTTTTAGCAAATCAATATCTCTTTTATGGAGACGAAGTTAAAATAGTTGTAACTTCAGAATTAGACTCTCTTGATTCAAACCAGGAGTTGTTCAAATACCTTATAAACTTGAAGGTAAATAAGAAGACAATTTTTCATATTAATAGTGAAAAGGTTAGAGAAGAATTTATTAAAATTTCTGATAAATATTCTTTTTTACCAAATTCTTCGAAAGAAATTAAAATCTATGTGTGTTCAGGTTTTACATGCAAAAATCCAGTCAGTACTCTTGATGAGTTGAAAGAAATCTTAGGATAGATTTTTAGTAATATCATTTTTTTTAATGTGTATGAGAAGAATATTTAATGCCGCTGGAGTAATCCCTGATATTCTAGAGGCTTGACCAATTGTTGACGGTTTTACTTTTTTAAGTTTTTGTTTTAATTCATTAGATAGACCAGATATTTCTGCAATTTCAAGCTCATCTGGAATTATCGTTTCTTGTAGTTTTGTAATTTTTTGAACATCATCTAACTGTCTATTTATATAACCTTCATATTTAATTTCGTTCTCTATTAGATTTTCTATTATTGGATCACTTGGTGTTTTTATNGATGCATCAATCTCTTTTAAGTTTTGAAAACTAACATTTTGCCTCTTTAATAAATCTTTCAGACTATATTGTTTTTTTAATTGTTCTAAACCAATTTTTTCAAATGTTTTTACATTCTTCTTTGTTGGTGCAATTTTAGTCTCTTGATAATATGACATTAATTCATTGAAACTTTCTTTCTTTCTAAGGAATTGTTCATACCTATTCTTAGTTACTAAACCAATTTCAAAGCCCTTTTCAGTAAGTCTGAAATCTGCATTATCATCTCTAAGTAATAATCTATGCTCAGCCCTTGATGTAAACATTCTGTATGGTTCATCCACTCCTAATGTAATTAAATCATCTATTAATATTCCTATGTAAGATTCTGATCTTTTTAAGATTATAGGTATTAATTTTTGAGCTTTCCTTGCTGCATTTACCCCTGCTACCAGTCCTTGTGCTGCGGCTTCTTCGTAGCCAGTTGTTCCATTAATTTGCCCGGCTAAAAAAAGATTTTCTATAATTTGACTCTCCAAAGAATTTTTTAAATCTTGAGGATCACAATAGTCATATTCAACTGCATAACCAGGTCTCATCATTTCTGCATTCTCTAAACCTTCAATACTTCTNATGATGTCCATTTGAACNTCTACCGGTAAACTAGTGGAGATTCCATTTGGATAAATTTCATTTGTATTNAAACCCTCAGGTTCAAGNAAAATTTGATGTCTTAACTTATCAGAAAATTTAACAATTTTATCTTCTATTGATGGNCAATATCTAGGACCAGTTCCTTTAATTTCTCCTGAAAATAAAGGAGATCTTTTTAAATTATTTCTTATAATTTCATGGGTTCTCTCATTTGTGTAGGTGATATGACATGGGAGCTGTCGGTTTTTTATTGATTTTGTTTCATATGAAAAAAAACTTGGGTTTTCATCAGGGTTTTGAATTATTGTTTTGGNCCAATCTATAGTGTTTTTATCTAATCTAGGTGGGGTTCCTGTTTTTAATCTTCCCACATTTAATCCGAGTTGTTTAAAAGAGTCAGACATTTCCTTTGTTGGNGGTTCTCCAGCTCTACCAGCAGAGGTCTTTTCATTTCCAACATGGATAAGACCATTTGNAAAAGTTCCAGGAGTTATTACAAAGGTTTTTGCATAAAAAGATTCATTTAGATTTGTTTTTACCCCTATGATTTTTGAAGATTTAACAATTAATGAATCTATTGTTCGTTGAACAATTAGAAGGTTTTCTTGATTCCCTAGAACATCCTTCATGTATGACTTATACAGTGTTCGGTCCGCCTGAATCCTTGTNGCTTGAACAGCTGGGCCTTTTCTTGTATTCAATCTTCTGTATTGAATTGATGCGAAGTCCGCAGCTTTTGCCATCTCTCCGCCTAATGCATCAATNTCACGAACCAGATGTCCTTTTCCAACACCACCAATTGATGGATTGCATGACATTGTTCCAAGTGTATCAATATTTGTTGTTACCAGTAAAGTTTTTGAACCGAGTCTTGCAGAAGCTAAAGAAGCTTCACACCCCGCATGTCCTCCACCAACAATTATTACATCGTATTGATCTGCCATAGTTTTCTAAGGTTATATGATTTGTTAGAAAATAAAAGATTTTCCAACTAAAACAAAATAATTGATAATAATTGTATGGCCAAAAAAGTTATTGGAATAACATGTGATATTAAAGGTAAATTTTTTGAAATAGAAAAGTTTTATTTTCAAAAAATTTTAGATGCAGGTGGTATACCTTTTGCTTTGCCAATGGTCACAGATAAATATCATCTTAAAAGAATTGTAAATATTCTTGATGGCATAATAATCTCTGGAAGTAGGGACATAGACCCTAGTTTTTATGGACAAAAGAAAACAAATAAAATAAATTCGTTAGATATTCAAAGAACTTTGAGCGAACTCGCTTATCTAAAAGAGATTTTTAAGCTAAAGAAGAAAAAGATTTTAGGAATTTGNGGAGGCATGCAATTAATTAATGTATTTTTAGGAGGCACTCTTATACAAGATATTTTGGATGATAATCCTAATTGTAATGATCATTTAAAACTTAACTCACATAAAATCAATATAAACAATAAGACATTGCTGAGAAGTATTTTTAAAGNAAAGTCTGCACGTGTAAACACATTTCATCACCAGGCTGTTGGAAAATTAGCAAAAAATTTGATTGTATCTGCTACAGCTTCTGACGGTGTAGTTGAAGCTATTGAAACTCCAAATAAAAAAATGCTGGCTGTTCAATGGCATCCAGAGTTAGGGGTAAGCAAACAAAATGTATCAATATTTAAATGGTTAACAAAATAAACTTTAAGCTGTTAGATTATATTAGTGGATAAAATTCNAGCTAAAGGAATTAGAGAAAATAATCTTAAAAATATAGACCTAGAAATTCCAAGGGGTAAAATATCTGTTTTTACTGGGGTGAGTGGATCTGGTAAATCAACTCTTGCATTTGATACAATTTTTGTTGAAGGCCAAAGAAGNTATTTGGAATCACTATCTAGCTATGCNAAACAATTTGTTGAAAAATTTAAAAAACCAGACCTCGATCATATTTCTGGACTCTCACCATCAGTTTCAGTAGATCAAAAAACATTTATGAGAAACCCAAGATCAACTGTTGCAACAATTACAGAGATTTANGATTTCATAAGGCTTGCATATTCNCGTCTAGGGACCCCGTATTGTTATGAATGTGGTTCTGATATTTCGGCTCTCTCAATAGAATCAGTTTTAAATAAATTAAAAGAAATTAATTTGCATAATGAAGTCGTAGACATTTATTATCCAATTGCAATAGGAAAAAAGGGAGAGTTTAAAAAAGAATTAAATTTAGCTTCTAAGTTGTTTANTATTGCTAGAATTGATGGTAAAACTAGAAATCTTTCTGAAAATATTTCTCTTGAGAAGCAAAAAAATCACAATATAGATATTTATGTAGACTCCATTAGCAACTATAAGAAGAAAGCAGATAGATTGATGGCTTCAATTGAGACTGCTTTTTCATATGGAGATGGTGTTTGTATACTAGAAGTAAAGAATGAAAGATTAATCTTCAATCAAAATTTAGGATGTAAAAATTGNAATGTGAGTTACCCAGAAATATCTCCAAGATTATTTTCATTTAATAGTCCATATGGAGCTTGTCATGAGTGCGAAGGCTTAGGGCATTTTGAAAATTTTGATTTAAATCTACTTATTGATGATATGAAGTCAATTGATGAAAATGCAATACTACCATTTAAAGACTTTCCGCAATTAAAAAAGATGCTGAAAAATTTTTGTTNAGAAAAGAAAATAGATACAAAAAAACCATTTAAGAAATTAACTGCTACCCAAAAAAACATTTTAATTAATGGAACAAATTTTAAATCAATGAAAAATTTTTTAATTGATTATGAATCTGGAAAAAAAAATTTTGAGGGAATTTTAAAAATCTTGGAAAAGTGGGATAAGGGTGCTAGGTCAGAGGAAGTTAAGGATTCTTTAGGAAAATATAAAACCCTTAATAGTTGTCATGAATGTAAGGGTAGTAGGATAAGAATAGAAGCATTAAATATTTTAATTAATAAAAAAAATATTCATGACTTTTGCTCTTTGAATATTAAAGAGGCTATGTTGTTTATTAAAGATGTGGCCTTTGAAGGACTAGATAAAACTATTTGGGAAAAAATAAGTACTGAGGTGTTAACAAGGTTAGAGTTTTTAGATAATGTTGGGCTATCCTATCTAACACTTAATAGATCTGCCCCAACTTTATCAGGTGGTGAGGCACAGAGAATTAGACTGGCTTCACAACTAGGTGCAAATTTAACTGGAGTAACATATGTTCTTGACGAGCCAACAATTGGGTTACACCCCAGAGATAATTCTAAGTTAATAGATTCTTTAAAACTGTTGAAAAATAGGGGAAATACTGTTTTAGTGGTTGAACATGATGATGATACAATTCGATCCGCAGATAATATTGTAGATGTTGGACCACTAGCAGGAATTAATGGTGGCAATATCGTTTTTTCTGGGAGCTTGTCTAAAATTAAAAAAGCTAAAAATTCACTTACAATGCAGTACTTACTTGGAAAGAAAGAAATATGCAAAGATTTTAAAGAGGTAAATTCATCGACAAAGTTTTTAACAGTTTCAGGTATTAAAAAAAATAATCTAAAAAATTTAGACATTAAATTGCCATTAAGTCATATTACATGTGTCACTGGAGTTTCTGGGTCAGGAAAAAGTTCTTTGGTAACCGAGACTCTTGCTCCTGGTATCGATTCAATAGTTCGAAATTCTAAAAAATCAAAGTATTTGCTTGAAAAGTTTTCTGATTGTCAACATCTAGATAAAGTTATTAATATTGACCAATCTCCAATAGGAAGAACATCACGATCCAACCCAGTTACATATACTGGCATTTTTTCTACTATTCGTGAAATTTTTTCATCACTTCAAATATCGAAAATGAAAGGATATGGTCCCGGCAGATTTAGTTTTAATGTAAAGGATGGCAGTTGTCCAACTTGTTCGGGTGCAGGAAATATAAAAATTGAAATGAGCTTTTTACCTGATGTAGTAGTCGTTTGTGACGAATGCCAAGGAAAAAGATTTGATTTGGAAACATTGAGTATCTCTTATAAAGGTAAAACTATCGCTGATGTACTAGACATGAGTTTCGAGGAAGCGGAAAGCTTTTTTAGTGGGTTCCCAATTTTGAAAGCCAAAATAGAAGTAATAAATTCTATTGGTCTTGGATATCTGAAATTAGGTCAATCAGCAACCACTTTGTCCGGTGGAGAAGCTCAAAGGATTAAGCTTTCAAAAGAATTATTAAAGAAAAATACAGAAAAAACTTTATATATACTGGATGAACCAACTATTGGTCTTCACTACCATGATGTTAATAATCTAATGAATGTTCTGTATAAGCTTCGAAACAGCGGTAGTAGCATTTTAATTGTTGAGCACAACTTAGATGTTATCTCTAGAGCCGATTATATTATAGATCTTGGTCCCGAAGGTGGAGAAAATGGAGGGTTTTTACAGTACATGGGTCCGACAAAAAAATTTATTACATCAAAAAGTGGGGAGACATCAAATTATTTACAGCAGTATTTGAACAAGTTCTCTTGATATTTATAAAGGATTAGTCAAAAAAGATACAAGTATACTGAAAATGATAAAAAACAAGATAAACCAAAGCATTATATAGGAGTGTTTATAATTAGACCCNTTATGGCAATTCGGGACCCTGTCAGGATATCCTAACACTTCATGTTTGACTTCATNTTCAACTTACTTCTTTTCCTGAAGCTTCGACTTCTTCTTCTACAGTCTCATCTTTTAATTCGTCGGTCATAATCATATTATGATAACCTAAAGGTTACAAGATGGGAACTATAAATTCCTGAAATCACTAGCCTTTGATTATTTTATATTGTATCTTTTANTTTTGTAATTTTTAATTGATAATTTTCAATTATATTATAGGGGGAATAAATAAAATGGCAGATTATACAAATCCTGAAGTTCTTGTATCAACAGATTGGGTTCAAGACAATATAGGAAAACCAGGTATTAAAATAGTTGAATCAAATGAGGATATTCTTTTATATGACATTGGGCATATTGAGGGGGCTATAAAGCTTGATTGGGAGACTGAGCTTCAAGATAATTTAGTTAGAGATTATATAAATAAAGAAAATTTTGAAAAACTAATGTCATCAAAGGGAATTAGCCCCGATGATACAGTAGTCTTTTATGGCGATAAAAGTAACTGGTGGGCATGCTATGCATTATGGACTTTTAAAATATATGGCCATGAAAATTGCCTCATAATGAATGGTGGAAGACAAAAGTGGGTTGATGAAAAGAGAGCGGTGACAAAGGATATAGTTGATTATCCGCAAACTAACTATAAAGTTTCAAATGTTAATTCTGAAATAAGAGCTTTTAGAGACGATGTAAGGAAACATAGCGATTCAAAAGGTGCTCTTATTGATGTTAGATCTCCAAAGGAGTATTCCGGAGAACTTCTTCATATGGAAGCATATCCGCAAGAAGGTGCTTTGAGAGGTGGTCATATACCTAATGCACAAAGTGTTCCATGGGCAACTGCAGCAAATGAGGATGGAACTTTTAAATCTGCAGATGAATTAATTAAAATTTATCAAGATGGAGCCGGCCTCAAGCCAGGTGAAGATGTAATAGCATATTGTAGAATAGGTGAAAGATCTTCTCATACATGGTTTGTTTTAACTTATTTATTAGGGTATAAAAATGTTAAAAATTATGATGGATCATGGACTGAGTGGGGGAATTTAGTTCAAGCACCGATTGAAAAGTAGTTTTTTATTTTTATGGCACAAGATAAGCAAGAATTAATGGATTATATTCTCGATCACTATGAAGATCCAAGGAATTCTGGGACAATTACCGATGCTGATAAAGTTCAAAATAGTGTATGTCAGAATGGCGGTAATCCTGGATGTGGCGACATAGTAACAATTTGTCTTAAAGTTGAAGATGGAATTATCAAAGACTTTAAATTTGAAGGTGAGGGATGCATAGTTAGTCAGGCCGGTACCTCGATAATTTCTGAATTAGTGATTGGAAAATCTTTGGATGAGGTTTCTAAAATGGGCCCTGAAACAATGACAGAGATTTTAGGAGAAGAGCTTACCTTATCTAGGCCAAAATGTTCTACTTTAGGACTTTCCACTGTTAAATTAGCTATTACTGAGTTAAACAGACAAGAATTAAAAAGAGCTAATAATTTAGATTAGATATTTCCAAAACCTACTTACTTATTTATAATATTAACTTCAACTTAGAGGTGTTAATATGTCAAAGAAAAATGGAAATGGAAAAGTTAACTATGATGCTGCATTCAACTATCCGTTGTTTGAAGCCATATTTAACAGAAGATCAAGAAGATTTGGTACAGGTATGGAATTACCAGATAGTACACTGTCACATAAATCATCTATCCCTCCAGAACCACTAACAGAATTTCAAGAAGCTATGCTAGTGTGGGCAGGAACAGGATTAACTGGGCTATGCTTGGCTGACCTACCCCCTGAAAATGGAATTGATTTGTTATGTCAATGGACTAGTCGAACTTGGCCATCAGCTTGTAACAATCACGGAACAGAATTATTTTTTACCAATGATTCCGGACTTTATTTTATAGATGTAAAACATATGGTTCCTAAGGATAAAGAATTAGACATGTTCTTTAGGATGGATAGAGATGATAAGGTTGATAGGTTGCTTGAGCTTTATAGAGAAAGTTTAGTAAAGCTTGAAGATGGAAGGGCTAATTTACCGGATAAAATGCCAGGACTTTTTGATTTTAATCAATGGAATACTAATAAGGCTGGTACAACAACATTTATACCAGTAACTGATATAACAGAAGAATATTTAAACTTATTGCTTCTATATTGTAGTAGCACATATGCTTTTAATATTTGGGATCCAATAAATAATAAATCATGTGGTCAAGATAAATGGATTAAAACTGGCCGAATAAAAGAAGAAGTTAAATTATCACTTTATGATTTAGAAGTTCGTATTTTAACTGGATTAAATGTTGAACAAGCATTTATTTGTCAAAATATGAATTTAGCATTACAAGCACTAGGTCTTGGGGGATGGACATTTACTGGTTTGATTCCTAGATTTACTCTTGGCTCTAATCCTGAGCTNTTTAGAGGTTTAGGCTTTAGATTTGAACAACCAAAAGCAGGTCCAACTAGACCTGTTGGAAAGGATGGAGTCTTTGAGGCATATTGTCCGCCTTATTTTGATAACATGAGTGATGCATTTGATAAAATGTTAGAACACAAAAATGCAGCATGGCAGTCAGATAAGCCATTCCCTTATGAAGAGCCTGATAAGCATTTAATGCAAGCTCCAAAACCAACTGAAACTACCATCGAAATAGTTAAATCAGTTGCACAATATATTTATGATACATATGGCTCTTTCCCAGCAAATGTTGATCCAATGTACATGAGACTAGTTTTCCAAGCTCAGCATTTAGANTTAGACTTNTATGATAAGTATTATCCACCTGGTTCATATACAGANCAGCATGTTAATACATTCAAATATTTTCAACCTGAAAAGAAAAATCCTTATACACAAAAACCAATAAAGAAATATNCTTGGGATAAGGATTAGTTTTTATTTTTAAGAGAGTCCCAGGTGTCACTNGTGACACCTTCCTCTCTTAATTTAACTTTTTGCACCCTATTGGTAGGAGTCTTTGGTAAGTTATCTCTAAATTTAATAAATCTTGGAATCATAAATTTTGGCATAATAGGTTTAAGAAACTCAATTATTTCTTCAGGTCCCAAGTCTTTTCCTTCTTCAAGAACGACTACAATCATTACTTCATCTTCAGAATATCTACCCTCTTCGCTAACTTTAACTGCAATAGCTGCAGCTTCAGAAATATTAGGATGAGAAGAAACCATATTTTCAACTTCAAAGGAACTGATATTTTCGCCTCTTCTTCTTATATAATCTTTTACTCTATCCATGAAAAATATGTATCCATCTTCATCTTTTCTACATAAATCACCAGTGTGAAACCAAAAATTTCTAAAATCAGAAACAGTTTTTTCTGGCATTTTATGATAATAATGAAGACAAATATTAGGAATCCTTGGTCTAAGAACTAATTCTCCAGGAGTATTTGGTGGAAGCTCTTCATCGGTCTCTGGATTAACAATTTTAATCTCATAACCAGGGGATTCTTTACCACATGATCCAACCCTAAAGGGTTCCCCAGGTCTCATAAATGTACATTGTCCCACTTCAGTAAGTCCGTAACCTTCCATAAATTTAATATTGAACCTTTCCATGAATTCTTCAATAATATCGTGAGGAGCAGGGCTTCCTAATACTAGCTCTACATTATGATCTTTTTCTTCAGGCACTACAGGAGCATTCCACATAAAATATGACATCACACCGACAAGATTAAATTTTGTAATTTTAAAATCTTTCATCCATTTCCAGAAATTACTGGCGGAATATTTTTCTTCAACAACAACTTTACATCCTTGAATCATAGCAGGGTAAACCCCCATAACCATCCCATTTGAATGGAAGAGGGGTAAGCAAGTAAAAACAGTATCATCTTCAGTTAAATCCATAACTAGTGAATAATTCATCGCCGATGAATAATCAGCTGCACATGGTCTAACAACTCCTTTTGACCTACCAGTTGTTCCAGATGTGTACATGAGTCTTGCATGATCTAAATGAGTTAACTCAACATTTGGCTCTTCCTGTCCACCATTTTGAACAAAATCATTCCAGGATTGAACTTTGGAACCTTCATATCCCATTAATTCAAGCTTATCCTTGCTCTCTCTTGGCCATACAATCACATTTTCAATTAAAGGAATTCTATCTTGAATATTTTTCAATCTGTCCATAAATTCTTCTGCAATGATAATTACTTTTGAATCTGAACTTTCGATTATATATTGAAGAAAATCCATAACATATGCTGTATTTATCGGAACCATAACAGAACCATTTTTAAGAATTCCGAACCATGCTAAGCAGATTTCTAAAGAATTAGGCATATAAACTGAAACCTTATCTCCTTTGTTTACACCTAATTTTGATAGCGAGTTAGCAATTTGATTTGCTTTAGTATTAACTTCTGAAAAAGTAAGTGGTTTTTGATAGCTAAATTGTAAGAAT
>NZWF02000013.1 GCA_002701605.2 bacterium | reverse complement strand
GAGATAGTTTATTAGGATTGATAAGGCCAAGGTGTTTTGAGGATTGATTCAAAACTCCTTTTTTTACAAGTCTAGTAATTTCATTCTTTAAAACAAGTTCATTTGAATTATCAATAAAAACTTGAGTATTTTTTTGGGCTGTTGATTTATCATTAAATTCAAAAATATATAAATTTATTAAATTTTCTTTTTTAATTTTTCCAAAATTCTCTTCATAATATTTTTCAATTTCAGCTTCGCTAATTATTATTTTATTTTTTAATACAAGTTGAGCTAAGTTTTCTTGTAAAATTTGATTTTTTAATCTGTATTTAAATATGTACTCATTAATTTTTTGGCTCTCTAATTCTTTTAAAAAATCATCCTTACCATTTTTATTAATTATTTCTTTTATAATCGATTCTAATTGTTCATCAGTAACTTCAATGCCCATTTTTCTTGCTTGAATTTCAAGTACTTTTAAATTTACCAACTCTGTAAGATACTCAGCCTTATCATTTTCTTGGCCTTCATTGCTGCTTTTTTTCATATGTTGGTTAAGTTCGGACAAAAGTATTATTTCATTATTAACTACTGCTACTATACTCTCAGCCAATTTTGCATCAGCTAAATTTATTGAAAAAAGAATGATAATTATCTTTAATATTTTTTTCATACACATTTATTAAAATCAATTATAAACCTATTATTTGATAAATTCCCATTATTTTTTAAAAACATAGTTAAGTTTGTTATTTTGTTAAAAAAAGCATTAGCATCTTTAATTTTTCCACTGAAATTTTTAACATATACATCAATATTCTTAAGCTCTGTTAGCTTAAAGATCATATTCGTTCTGTTTATAGTAAGGTTTGAAAGTTTAATTTCCTTAAGTTTTATTTTCAATTCAGCTAGTTTTATTAAAGTCAAAATTTCATCTGGAACTTGCCCAAATAAATCTAATANCTCTTCTATTAATTCCAATATTTCATTTTTTGTTTCGATTCCAGANAGTCTTTTGTAATAATGCATTCTTTTTTCAGCAGAGGATATNTATGAAGTGGGNATATTTATTTTATCTTTTGAGTTTATTTCCATATTTAATATTTCATCAGGAAGAGTTTTATTTATTTTTCTAATTTCGTCCTCTAATAGTTGGAGATAGAACTCTACCCCTACCTCATAAATATTCCCAGATTGTTCAGTTCCAAATAAGTTTCCTGCACCTCTAATTTCTAAATCTTCAAGTGCTAAATTAAAACCTGTACCCAATTTTGAAAGTCTCTTAATTGCAGTTAATCTTTTACCCGCATTAANAGACATATCTTTGTTCTCAGGTATTAACAAGTAAGCATACCCTTTNACATTTCCTCTTCCCACCCTTCCTCTTATTTGATATAGATCTGAAAGACCAAACTTGTTTGCATTGTTAATAATAATTGTATTTGCTTCCTTTATATCAATTCCAGATTCTATTATTGTTGTAGTAATTAAAATAGATATTTCGCCATTGATAAAATTTGACAAGCTTTTTTCAATTTTTTCAGGTTTCATTTGGCCATGAACAACNGACATTTTAGTATTAGGAAAAATTTCAATTAGTAATTCATGTATTTTGTTAATTGTTTTTATTTCATTATGAATAAAAAAAACTCTTCCATCCCTTTTTAATTCAAAATCAACAGCTTTTTTGATAATATTTTTATTAAACTTTGAAATTATGGTTTCAATTGAAAACCTATCAACAGGGGCAGTGCCTATAGTACTTATATCTTTAATTCCACTAAGTGAAAGTTGAAGTGTTCGCGGAATAGGAGTGGCTGATAGAGCAAGATAATCTACACCCATTCTAATATGTTTTATTTTCTCTTTATGCTTAACACCAAATTTATGTTCTTCATCAACAATAATTAATCCTAGGTTTTTGAAATTGATNTTTTCATTTAAAACCCTGTGTGTTCCAATTAAAATATCAATTTTTGAATCCGCCAANTCTTTAACCATTTGATCAAATGCTTTTTTAGTAGTATTTCTTGATAAGCTTTCTATCCTTAGAGGGAATTTTCTAAACCTCTCTAGAAATGTCGATAAGTGTTGATTTACTAGTATTGTTGTTGGAGCAATTATTACTACCTGTTTTGCATTCATTGCAGCTAGAAAAGATGCCCTTAATGCAATCTCAGTTTTCCCAAAACCTACATCTCCACAAATAAGCCTATCCATTGGATTGGGTTTTCTCATATCAGCATATACATCATTTATCGCTTTCATTTGATCTACAGTTTCTTCAAATTCAAAGCCAGATTCGAACTGTGCAATTTCATTATTATTAAATTCAAATGATGATCCACGTANAATCTTCCTTTTTGCATATAAGCTTAAAATTTCTTTTGCAACTCTTTCAGCAACCTTNTTTGCTTTTTTGACTTTTGTACTCCAGGTTTTATTCCTTAAGCAATCAATTTCTATTTCAGACCTTGATCCAATNTANTTTTGTAATAANTCTATTTTAAAGCTGGGTATTAAAAGTANGTCTTTCTGACTAAATTCACATTTAACGAATTCAATCGTTATATCATCTATACTTTTTTCAATTAACCCTTTATAGAGGCAAATACCAAACGTTTTGTGAACTATGTAGTCATTCATGGATAAGTCTGAAAAGTTTTTAAGTTTATAAACCGATTTATTGAGTTCTTGGAATTTATCTGTAGTTTGCTTGTTTATTGAATTGTGAGAAATAAACAAAACATTCTCTTTATCAATTAAAAAGGATCTAGTGTTTGAAGATATGAAAAATTCAATTTGTGCGATTGGTAAGTCATATTCTTTTTTAATAACTTCAATATCTTCTTCTTTATTTACAAGGAAACAAATTTTATTAATTGATTTATGGTTCTTAAGTATTAATAAAGCTTTTCTAATTGGTGAAAGGGTTTCATCAATGGTCGGGTATATNATTTTCAAATTCGTTAGGTTGGCTCCACTTTTGATTATAGAGTTAGAAAAATAAATATATGATTTTTTGGATATTTCTTGGACTTCAGTGTTACTATCATTCCACNTAAGATCAGAGTTGAAGAAAACATGAGAATTATCTGGTATTAATTCATTAATTTTTTTTCTTATTATATTCTTTTTTACAATAGTNCTAAGGGATATACTTTCATATTCTCTGTCAAGACTTTTCATTGTTGATATATCAAAGCTATTAATAGATTTAACTTTNTCTTTGAAAAACTGAATTCTTATAGGATTTTTAATTTCAGATAGGTAGATATCGACAACAGACCCTCTTACAGAAAATTGTCCTGAGCTTTCTATAAATTCTTTTTTTTTGTATCCGAATTCATTTAGTTTTATTATCAGTTCGTCAAGACCAACATTTTTATTTTTTAAATTGATTTCTAAATTACTATCATTTAAATTCAAATCGATTTCCTTGTTAAAGTTTTTTTCATCAATAATAATGATTGATTTAAATTTTGTTGTATTTTTTGACTGAATATTATGATATGTAAGATCTAATGGATCGTTTAATGTGGTTTCATCTAAATAATAAATNTCTAATTTTTGGTTCTTATCTACAAAGTCTATAGTTTTTTTTGTGCTTTTCGCATCATTAGTAAAATAAATAATCCTATTATTTTTTTTAAATATATCCAAAAATAATAGGCCTTCAGCTACTTGGTTAAGTCCCGAAAAATAATGTACACCATTTTCTTTTGGCAATGTAAATATCATCTTTAGCTATAAAGAAATTAACTAATTTAAATAAAATTAGATTGTGATTTTTTTATTTCCCCTAATATTAGGTCTCCCATCTCGTCGCATGACAATGTAGTATCATTTTGCTTTGCAATATCCTTAGTTCTATGGCCAGCATTGAGAACTTCNGATATTGAATGATCAATTAAATCTGAAATTTTATCTTCATTAAAACTATATTTAAACATCATNCCAAGGGATAATATTGCTGCAATTGGATTTGCTATGTTTTTTCCAGCTATATCAGGTGCACTNCCATGAACAGGTTCATATATGCCCTTCGTATTTCCAGTAGAAGCTGATGGTAACATGCCTAATGAGCCAGTTAGCTCTGCAACTTCGTCGCTAATTATGTCACCAAATAAATTACTTGCAAGAATAACATCAAAAGTAGAGGGTCTTTTGATAACCTGCATGGCTGCATTGTCGATATAAAGATGTTCTAATTCAACCTCATCTTTATAATATTTTTCATGGACCTCAGTGACTACATCTCTCCAAAGCTGCATTACTTCTAACACATTAGCTTTATCAAGCGATGTGACTTTCTTATTTCTTTTTAATGAGATTTTAAATGCTTCATGAGCTACCCTAGCTATTTCATCTTCATTATAAATTAAAGGGTTTGATGCCACCCGCTTTTTGTCAATAATTTTTGAATATCTAGGTTCTCCAAAATAGATTCCCCCAGTTAATTCTCTTACTACAAAAATATCAGTACCCTTAAGTACTTCGCTTTTAAGTGATGAGGCATTAGCTAATGCAGGAAAAACTTTTCCTGGTCTAAGGTTGGCAAATGTCCCTAATTCTTTTCTTAGGGTTAGAAGTCCTTTTTCTGGTTTAAGATTATGATCAAGTGATTCCCATTTAGGGCCCCCAACAGCACCTAGTAGAACAGCATCNGATTCCATTGCCAAATCTAATACTTCATTGCTCAATGGCTTTCCACAATCATCTATGGATGCACCTCCAAATAANCCTTCTTTATACTCAAAATTATAATTAGTNTCAGAATTTAAATAATCCAAAATTTTTAAACACTGTTTTGTAACCTCTTCACCTATACCATCACCTGGCAATATAAGAATTTTACTCATAACAGATCTCCTCTTAAAATGAATTGACAACCTTATTTTTAGTTTGACCTAANCCATCAATCTTAACACTTACTAGGTCGTTTTCCAGAATTTGTCCAACACCCCCTGGTGTTCCGGTCAGAATGATGTCNCCTTTATTTAATGTCATAATTTTACTTATAAAGCTAATTAAAAAATCAATTTTGTGAACCATTANATTTGTATTTGAATCTTGCTTTATTTCTCCATTAACTAGGGTTTGAATTTTGACATTTTGATAATCAATTTCATCAGAAATTGTGGTTCCTACCGGGCAAAAAGTATCAAAATTTTTACCTCTNCCAAATTGAATATCGATTGCTTGAAGATCACGAGCGGTTACATCATTTATACAAATTGCTCCTAGTATATATTTATGAGATTCTTCAACACTAACCCATTTAGCTTCCTTAGAAATAATAATTCCAAGTTCACCTTCATAATCAATTTTAGAGCTCATATGGTTTGGAAGGAAAATCTCATTATATGGTCCAGTTAAAGACGATGGAGATTTCAGAAAAATCATAGGTTCTTTTGGTGGCTTCTTTTTCATTTCCTGAGCATGGTCATGATAGTTTAAACCCACAGCAATAATTTTTGTAGGATTTATTATTCTATCAATAAATTTATTTTTTTCATCAATTGTGAAAGTTTTCATTTTAATATTTTACCTTAGTTAGAAATAATCCATGTGCTGGCACAGAGTAATTAATAGGTAGTTTTTTTAGCGAAGAACCCAAAGAATCTTTAACATCTTTTAAGGTGATTTTACCATTTGAATAGCTTAACATTGCGCCAACTAATAATCTTACCATTCCTCTTAAAAAACCGTTTCCTGTAATTTTAATATTAATATAATTACCTTTTTTATATATTTTTATATCTTGTATAAACCTAATAGTTGATTCACCAGAATAACCAGTTTTACAATAATTTTTAAAGTTCTTTTCTCCTATGAAGTAGTGGCTAACTTTCAACATCTTCTTATAATCAAGAGGTTTTTTATAATAAAATACAAGCCCTTTTTCAAAGACGGTTTCAATTTGTTTATTTTTAATTTTATAAATATAAGTTTTATTTTTTGCACTATGTTGTGGATGGAAATTGTTACTCACTTGCTTATAGCTTTTAATTCTGATATCAGATGGTAATTCTTTATTTAATTTAATGATTAATCCTTTTAAATTTATTATTTTATTTAAATTGAATGTTGCTACTTGATTTGTAGCATGTACCCCTGAATCTGTTCTACCTGAGCCGATCACATTAATTTTTTCCAATGTAATTTTCTTTAATGCCATTTCTACTTCATTTTGTATAGTATTACCTGAACTTTGTTTTTGCCATCCGTAATATTCTGATCCTTTATATTCAATATCAATTCTTATTTTCATTTTTTATCCTTTTATCTATTAATGGATAGCATAAGTCGATAGTAGAGTTAATTAATAGCAATATAATGCTATAAAATATTGTTAGTCCACATATTAAAGTATAGTCTCTGTTAATAATTGAAAAAACAAATAATTTACCAGTTCCAGGTATTGCAAAAATACTTTCAACAACAAATGATCCTGTTATCATAAATGCTGATATAGGCCCAATTGCTGTAACTAATGGAACAATAGAATTCAGAAGAATATATTTA
Organism: bacterium; assembly: GCA_002701605.2. GTDB lineage: Bacteria > Desulfobacterota_D > UBA1144 > UBA1144 > UBA1144 > TMED126. The sequence continues at coordinate 69,410 of NZWF02000013.1, read as the reverse complement.
TATAAGTACTCTTTTTTTCCAATTTTATTTATTCTAGCTATNCGNGCAAACATAGTNNTCTTTGTTTCTTCCATNGATTCAGTTAATAAATTTGAGAGGTATGAAATCGACGGNAGNGATAAGGTTAAAATTGGCAATAAGTAATCAGATGGTTTGTTTATGATACCAAAATTTATNAGGTCTAGCTTTATAGAAAATAGAATNATTAAAATTGCACCAATTAAAAANGTTGGGACTCCTACGAATAGATATAAAATATTTTTNACNANATTACATAANCTACTNTTGTTGTTAAACATGTAGCATGATANTATGACGGTNNTTATTAANGTAAANNTAANTGNNATTNAGCCAATTTTTATAGATATTAAGTAGGAATCAGAAATTATTTCCTTTACACTTTTATCNGGATAAGAATATGANATGCCAAAATTACCCGANAGAGNATCTTTAANATAATATAAATATTGTTTTAANAATGGTTGATCAAGCNTNTATTTTTTTTCAATATTTTCTTTAATTTGTGGAGGAAGCNTTTTTTCAGAGTCAAAAGGGCCACCAGGNAAAAGTCTTAATAAAAAAAAAGTTATTGATATAATTACAAAGAGAACAATTATTAAGCTTAAAATTTTAGAAATATATATATTAGCTTTCATCTTTTGTTATGTAAAAATTTTTATAAGTTTTGAATTCATTGCTATCAATTGCTAATATGGATATTTTATTTCTTCCACTATCTAAATCAAATTTAAATGTACTCTCATCTGAAATAAGGTTTGTCTGTTTTATATTGACTTTTTTATCATTAATAAAATAGTTAATAATTCTTAGTCGGCTTTTATCTTCGACTAGTATCGAAAAGTTTTCTTNATTAGATTTCGTTAATGAGATTTTTGGAGGTGAATCACTTCCTTCAATAATTTTTGCTTTTATAAATTTAGGAACTTCTTCATTAAAAATTTTTTCAACTGAATTTTTTGGCAGCCAATAATTAGCTCCTNCTTCTTTTATAAGAATAAAGTTATTGGTTTCACCTGAGGAAAAAANTAGATTTCCATTNTTTGTCTGACTTAAAATTGTTTGAGTGAAGCTTGGTTCTGAAAAAATTTTTTGATTATCTTTAATTATATAAGCTTTTTTCTCCTTATGTATTTTAAAAGAGTTTATTTCATCAAAGTTAAGAGTTATTTTCTTGTCAAAAAAATCATTAGTATTTTCATCCTGATATCTAATGACAAAATCTATTGTTTTTAATTTTTCTTCTGGAGGAATTTTAATAAGTGTTTTTCCACTCCAATTTTCATTGCTTATTTTTAATAATTCAAAGGTCCTTTTTTTTATTATTAATGCTTTGTTTTTAGAATAGACTTTTAAGTAGCATTTTTCGCATTTTTCTTTAGTTTTCTCAAGTTTGAAATTNACTTCAATTGTCCCATTTTTAATATCAAAATCTACATAATAAAATAATTTGGGAAAATCATAATCTGCTTTTTTAATATTAACCAATATTTTAGATTGTCCGAATTCATCTAATTTGGGATTTAATCTATTATTTAGATTGAACCTTACAAGCTTTATTNCTATATATTCTTTACTGGTTTCTGCCCATCTAGGAATTTTAATAGGNAGNNAAACTTTTCTTTCTGATAATTTCNNTACATTGCCAATATAGATAAANCTATTATCTAATGCTTTGTTTTCAGATTTAGTTTGAATAAATGCATTTTCAATATCAATCTCTGAANTATTATNGATTGTTATTGATATATCTTGATTTGANCCTGAGCTAAGATCAATCTGGNTATCAGATTTAAGACTGGCTGAGNTATTACTTGAATCAATNCTTTTTTCGTTGTCATTATAATCNNTTAATTNTCNAAAAAGTTCAGATGTATANTCTAANGCTTCATTATTNATTTGGCTTTCAACAAGCATNAGNTAATTATCAACATTATCTATNAAACTTATTTTTTCTATAAAGGGGGACTCTAATATTTTTTTGCTNAATTTTANTGCTTTGTCNTCATCTTCTTCATTTAATTCTTNATCTAATATTAAAATATTAAAATTCCTTTCATTTTTGGANTCTAATTCCTCATCAAGNTTTTTTGTGAATATTAATTTTTTATTCTCGACTTTNCCCTTAATAAATTGAATGTGTGGTNTAACACCNTTNTCATGNACCTTATAATTTTTGGGATTTAAATATTCTGCNATTGTTAATTTTATNGCTGCACCATCANCCTGTTNGTANACTTCCTGCACGGTTCCTTTACCAAAACTATTTTCTCCTATGACGATTGCTCTNTTATTATTTTTNAGTGCACCAGCAACTATTTCAGATGCACTAGCACTGCCANTATCTATTAGAACTATGANTGGACCATTGTATTTANCTCCAAAANTATTTTCACTGAANAAATCTATATCCATTCTAGAATCTTTACCTCTTGTGGAAACTATTAATTTATTTTCAAGAAATATATTTGATATCTTTATNGATTGATCTAATAGACCACCCGGATTTCCTCTAAGATCTAATACTAGTCCATTGATACCATTTTCACGCAACTTATTTAGATGTTCTACAAATTCTGTATAGCTGTTAAGTTGAAAAGAATTGATCTTTATGTATCCAGTTTTTGCACTTAATTTTTTTGATTCAATACTCTCAATTTTTATAATGTCTCTGATAATTTCAAATTTTCTTAATGTTTCTTCATTTCCCCTTTGAATTGAAATTGATATAGGCGTGCCTTTTTCACCACGTAAAAGTTTTATAGCTTGGTGCAAAGAAAGTCCTTCGGCATCTAGCGAGTCTATTCTTTTTATAATATCATTAGCTTTAACTCCTGCTGAATATGCTGGAGTATTATCAATCGGAGATATTACAGTAAGTTGATTGTTCTTTATGCCAATTACTATACCTAAGCCTCCAAAGCTACCTTTTGTTTCAACCATAAATTGATCCATCTCTTCTGGTTCAATAACCCCAGAATATTCATCAACTGCCTGTAACATTGAATTTGCAACAATATATCGTAGGAGATCGATATCTTCTTTTGATTGTAGTTCAGATTCAATAATTGAGACTATTTTATTGAGATTTATTGCCCCATTTCTTAAGTTACGTGGATTTTTGAGGACAACTTCAAGTTCTTTACCATTTGAATATATTTTTGCTTTGAATAATCCACCAATATTATTTTTTTTGTATTTAACAAGTATATTTTCAGAAAAGTTATTGATAGAATCAATTCCAGCATTAAAAATTTCTAAATGGTCATCTTTTTCAAAAAAATAACTATTTTTTAATATGTATGAGGTTGATTTTGAAATGATTTGATTTTTTGAATCAGCTAAGCTTACTAAGCTAAAAGAGCAGAAAATAAAAAGTAATAAGAAAAAATGGAATATTTTTTTAAAAACCATTAAAACATTATAGATTATTTCTATATAATTTAATATTATGAGCTCAATTTTAAAAATTGCATTAGTTCAATCTAACTTTAAGGTCGGAGATTTAAAATATAATTCATCTAAAATAATCGAAGTGATTGAAAAAGCTAAGATAAAAAAACTCGATCTTTTGTGTTTTCCCGAAATGGCAGTAAGTGGTTATCCGCCAGAGGATTTATTGCTAAGCAATGCTTTTCACAAGCAGATTAAAAAAGCACTGAATAATATTCTCAAACATACAGTTGGCATAACATGCATTGTAGGACATCCATCAATTAAAAAAGATAAGATTTTAAATTCTGCTTCTGTATTAAGAAACAAAAAAAATATAGGAACTTATAATAAAAATGAGCTACCTAATTATGGTGTTTTTGATGAAAAAAGATATTTTTCTAGTGGCAATGAAATCTTTAATTTTAAGATTAAAGGTCATAAAATAGGATTATCAATATGTGAAGATATATGGATTAATGAATCAAAATATCTGAATAAAGATATTCCAGATTTACTTTTAAATCTTTCCGCTTCTCCCTTTACAATCAATAAACAAAAACAGAGAATGTCTATTATAAAGAATTTTATATCAAAAAGTAAAATACCAGTCGGATATTGCAATCTGATTGGAGGGCAAGATGAGCTAGTTTTTGACGGTAATAGTATGTTTTTAAATTCCGAAGGAAAAGTAGTAGGATGTGCAAAATCATTTCATGAAGATTTATTGGTCACCAACTTCCCTTTTAAAAACATAAAGAGTGTTAAAACAAATGCAAAGAATGCTAAAGTGTTTGATGCTTTAGTTTTAGGCTTGAAAGATTATGTATCAAAGAATGGATTTTCAAAAGTTGTTATTGGTATATCTGGGGGAGTAGACTCTGCCCTAGTAGCAGCAATTTCTGTTAAGGCTTTAGGTAAATCAAATGTATTAGGCATTGCTATGCCTAGCAAATATAATACAAAGATTAGTAATACATTAGCACATAAACTTTGTGCAAATTTGGGAATTAAGTTGAAAATCATGCCAATTCATGAGCTTTTTGATTTAAATCTAAATTTGTTGTATGAGAATATTTTTCAAAACACAACTTGGGATATAACCGAGGAGAATTTACAATCTAGAATTCGCTCAAATATTTTGATGGCAATTTCAAATAAAATGAATTATATGTTGCTCAGCACTGGAAATAAAAGTGAAATGAGTATGGGTTATTCAACAATATATGGTGATTTAGCAGGTGGCTTTGCTCCATTGAAAGATATAACTAAGTCCATGGTTTATAAATTATGTATTTCTTACAATAGGGCAAATCCAAAAAATAAGATACCAAATAAAATAATTACTAGAGAACCTTCTGCCGAATTGAAGCATGATCAAAAAGATTCTGATACCCTACCATCATATGAAATCTTAGATGAAGTATTAAATTTATATGTTGAAAAATTTGGCACTGTTGATGAAATTTCAAGTTCCTTGGGTCTTTCAAAGGCATTTGTTAGGAAAATTGTGAATTCAATCCAAAGAAATGAATTCAAAAGAAGACAAGGGCCACCCGGAGTTAAAGTTACTGATATTTCATTTGGAAAAGATAGAAGGTTTCCTATTACAAATGGTTTTGAGAATTTCTAAGAAAACTTAGACAAATTAAAGTAGAATAGTGGAATGGATTTCTTAGACCCAGAAGAACAATTAAAAATAATTAAGAATAATGTTGAAGAAGTTATTCCTGAGAATGAATTATTAAATAAATTAAAATTATCATTTGAATCCAAAACCCCACTTAATATTAAGGCCGGATTTGATCCTACATCTGCAGATTTACATCTTGGTCACACATTATTAATTAAAAAATTAAAAGTGTTCCAAGATTTGGGACATAATATATGTTTTTTAATAGGTGATTTTACAGCCAAGATCGGTGACCCAACAGGCAGAGATAAGACTCGACCACCATTAAACAATAAAATTATTCAAGAAAATTCGAAAACTTATGAAAATCAATTGTTTAAAATTTTAAGCAAAAATAATGTACAAATTTTTTATAATTCAAGCTGGTTCGATGATTTTGATTTAGTCAAATTGATTAATTTATCATCTATGGAAAATGTTGCCCGACTACTAGAAAGAGATGATTTTAAAAAAAGATATCAATCAGGAGATTCTATTACGTTAACTGAATTTATTTATCCTTTACTTCAAGCTTATGATTCAGTGGTTTTAGATTCTGATATAGAACTTGGTGGAACAGATCAAAGATTTAATATCTTATTAGGCAGACAAATACAAAAGGCTTTTGAAAAAAATCAGCAAGTAGCTTTATTTCTTCCTATTTTAGAAGGTTTGGATGGTAAGCTGAAAATGTCAAAAAGTTATCAAAATTATATTGGAATTAATGAAGAGCCGAAAGAAATTTTTGGTAAAATCATGTCCATATCTGATGAATTAATGGAAAGATATATTGAAATTCTTTATACAGATTCTATGGATGAATTTAAAGGATATGATAACCCGTTAGAAAAAAAGAAATTTTTAGCAATTAAGTTAATTGCTGAATATCATACTGAAGAATTAGCTTTTCATGCAAAAAAAGATTTTGAGGAAAAATTTTCAAAAAAAAGTTTCCCTAATGATATACCTCTTGTGAAGATTGAATCTGGAAATAAAACTTTTTTGGAATTAATTGAAGAATTCACCGAGAGGAGTTTTTCTCGTTCCGAAATTAAAAGGTTGATTAAGGATAACGCTATACAAATTAATGATATTAAAGAGATAACCTTACAATTTATTCCAGAGAAGAATATCGAGTATAAAATTAAAATTGGTAAAAGAAATTTCTACAAAGTTGAATTTTTATAAGAAGAGTGGATTAGTAAGCCGAATTCTGTTTTATGTGATCATTTATCTGAGCATGCAATTACTTGCAGCTTCAAGCGACCCACCCAGAAGCCTATGTAAGGGATAACAGCTTCTTTACTTGGTCTTGCTCCAGATAGGGTTTGCCTAGCCTTTTCTTGTCACCAAAAAAAACGGTGGTCTCTTACACCACCTTTTCACCCTTACCTTTAATATCATATGTTTATTAAAGGCGGTTATTTTCTGTGGCACTTTCCGTTGCCTCACGACACCTGGATGTTATCCAGTATCTTTCCCTTTGGAGTTCGGACTTTCCTCTCGCAATGCAAGCGATCACTCAATCCACTCTATAGTTAATTCTATTTTTTAATTCCATCTTTTGCAAGTGAATCTGCAATAGAATTTTCTTCTCTAGGAATATAGCTGAGAATAATTTTTTTTCTAAATCCTCTCGAAATATCTTTAGCTGTTTGCAATAATGGAATTAATTTTTCATCTTTACATTTCCATTGGTCATTAAAATGCATACAAACTAAATTCGAATCAGAAAAAATATTTATTTTTTCTGATTTTAAATATTTTTTGTTTATCAATTGTAAAGAAAATATTAAAGCTTTATATTCAGCAATATTATTTGTTACTGTTCCGTTAAGTGGTATAGAGAAACTCTCTTCTAGGCCACCTCCTTTTACATAAATTCCTATCCCACCTGAACCCGGATTTGGCTGACATGCTCCATCAATGTAAATTTCGATAGAATTAATCATTATTTTCAGTTTCTGATATTAAAATTTTATTACAAAAAGGACAAAGTACAATTTCCTCTTCCTGTAAAACTTTTATATGTGTTTGAGGGGGTATCTTTATAAAGCAGCTTCCACATGATTCGCCAATAATTGGTATTATTACGGGCGGCTTGTTCCTTAAAAGATTTTCATAGGTTTTTAATAGATCTTTATCTAGTTCTTTTGTTTTCTCACCTCTTTCATTTAAGAGTTTATCTTTTTCAAGATTGCATTCATCCAAGTTTTTTTGTAGTTCATCAATTTCTTGTCTTAGAGGTTCAATTTCTTCGTCAAATTTTGTTTCATTCTCGTCTAAATTTTTTTGTGAATTTTCTAGGTTTTCCATTAATTTAATCTGATCATCTTCAATTCCTAGTTTTAATCTTTTTAAATCCCCAGTTTCTTTCTGTAATGCTTCAAATTCTTTAGTTGAGTTAATTGAAAATAGCTTATCTTCAAGTGCTTTTATTTTCTCATTTGCTGATTCAACTTCTAAATTTAATTCATTTAGTTCTAATTTTTGAGATTCAATTTTTTCTTTTAAATTGATTATTTTTCTCTCTTCAAAGTCAATTTTATTTCTTAATTCGTTTAACTTACTAGGAACAGTTTCGAAAGTTTTTTCAAATTCAGCAATATTAAGATCTATTTTTTGTAGATCTAAAAATTCATTAATTTTTTTTTGCATTTTACCCCCACTTTCTTTGGGCCCAACTGGATTCGAACCAGTGACCGCCCGGTTATGAGCCGGGAGCTCTAACCAACTGAGCTATGGGCCCTAAAATTAATTAAAAGCTTATCCTATTGAATTAAAAATCTTTTGTCAATCAAGCCAATAGTTGATTTTATAATTCTACACTTTTTTCTAGTGATTGACACAAATCCTCTTCAATTTATAATTTATGTGCCCCCTTTTTTTAATTATGAAATCAAATATTTTTTTTATTTTCTTTTTTTTGTCTCTAAATTTATTCGCTGTGACGGATGAGAACGATATTCGAACCAAAGTTGGTTGGGATGAAAAGTATGGTGAAAAATTGTTATCTTCATCTCCTATTCTGGACTTATCTGGATTTGAAACTAGCCTAGATAATGAGCTAAATCCTGAAATTCCCACGATTATTGTTTTTGCATATTATTCTTGTCCAAAAATGTGCTCCTTTACATTGCAAGGTGTTGAAGAGGCTGTAGTTGGTAGTGAAAGATTTAGGCCTGGGAAAGATTATAATTTGGTAACAATCAGTATTGATGAAAATGAAACATCAAAAGCAGTCCTTCAATATGAGCAGAAATATAATGAAAAACTAGCAAAAGACGAATATTGGAAATTCTATTCTGCACCAAAAAATAGTATTGATTTAATAACATCTTCAGTCGGGTATAAATTCATGCCAGATGGGGGTGAATTTGCCCATCCTGCTGGTATAATATTTGTCACGAAAGATAAGATTGTTTCTAGGTATTTGTCGGGTGTCATTTTTGATCCTAAAGATTTTAAATTAGCACTACTAGAAGCATCTGAAGGGACCGTAGGAAAAGTTTCATTGTCTGATAAGGTTTTACTTTATTGCTATGATTTTGATCCTGTTGGTAAAAAGTATGCACTCAAAGCCTTGAATGTTATGAAGTTGGGTGGTGCAATAACTTTAATATCATTAATTATATTAATGATATTTTTGTGGACCAAGAAACAAGGGGGAAGTAAATAAATGAATTGGTTACCTACATCTGCGTCAACATTTGCTCCAGAGGTCGACTTCGTCCTTTGGCTAGTAACTATAATATCAGTAGTATCTTGTATTTTAATTGGATTTCTACTTATTTATTTTGTTATCAAGTACAAGAAAAAATCTGACAATGACCAGACACCTGCAATAACACACGATAGTTTTTTGGAAACTCTTTGGACCGTAATACCTACAATTTTGTGTATTGTTATTTTTATCTATGGTTATGTCTATTATGATAGATACACAACAGTCCCACAGAATGCGTACGAAATTAATGTTACTGCAAAGAAATGGATTTGGACCTTTGATTATCCAAACGGAAAAAAAACATTAGGCGAACTGTATGTTCCAGCAAATAAACCTATCAGGCTTGTTATGACATCAGAAGATGTTTTACATAGTTTTTTTGTTCCAGCTTTTAGAGTCAAACAGGATGTAATTGGTAACAGATATACATTTATTAATTTTACCGCAACTAAAGAGGGAGAGTTCAAGGTTTATTGTACGGAATATTGTGGATCATCACATTCAAATATGCTAGCAAAAGTGCATGTTCTTCCTGAGCTTGAGTATTTAAAATGGGAATCTGGTGAATCAGCAAAAACTTCAAAGATTGCTTCAGATATGCCACTTGATCAAATTGGTAAACAATTATATTCAGACAAAGGATGTGTAGCTTGTCATAGCATTGATGGTGCTGCAGGAGTAGGACCTTCATGGAAGGGGCTTTATAATGCAAAAAGAATTTTCACAGATGGCACATCAGCGGCAGCTGATGAAAATTATTTAAAAGAATCAATATTATATCCTGGAGAGAAAATGGTTGAAGGGTACGGACCTGTAATGCCATCTTACAAAGGATTATTAGACGATGCGGAAATTACCGCTTTAATAGAGTATATAAAAACTTTAAAATAAGGAGTGTAAGTTATGTCTCAAAGTCACAGCTTTGATAAAAGTTATTTAGAAGACGGGAAAGGATTTAAATCTTGGTTTTTTACACATGATCATAAAAGATTGGGTGTAATGTATTTGTGGGCAATTGGTATCTTCTTTGTTTTAGCTGCCATTGCATCTTTTTTAATTAGGTTTGAACATTTAACTCCGGGACAAACAATAGTTGATGCACAAACATATAATGTTTTGTTTACATTGCATGGTGCTGTCATGGTTTTTCTTTTTATTGTTCCTGGTGTTGCTGCCAGTTTTGGTAATTTTTTGATACCTTTGATGATAGGTGCAAGAGATGTTATTTTCCCCAAATTAAACTTATATAGTTTTTGGATTTATTGTGCTGGTGCAATAATTTTTTTGATTGCTTTAGCTGCACCCGCTGATACTGGATGGACATTTTATACACCTTATTCTATTGATACTGGTGCAAATGTTATCTTGGTAACATTTGGTGTTTTTGTTTTAGGTTTTTCTTCAATTCTTACTGGTATTAATTTTATTGTCTCAATTCATAAATTACGAGCACCTGGTTTAACTTGGGATAGGTTGCCACTATTTTGTTGGGCAGCATATGCAACATCTTTATTACAAGTTCTTGCAACACCTGTAGTTGGAATAACACTATTATTGTTAATTGGTGAAAGATATTTTGGCTTAGGGTTTTTTGATCCTGCCAAAGGAGGCGACCCTGTTTTATTCCAACATTTCTTCTGGTTCTATTCTCACCCAGCAGTATATATAATGATTCTTCCTGCAATGGGAATAATTTCAGAGGTTATTCCAGTATTTTCAAGAAAGCCAATATTTGGTTACAAAGCTATCGCATATTCAAGTTTAGCTATAGCTCTAATAAGCTTCTTAGTTTGGGGCCACCATATGTTTGTTAGTGGACAGTCAAAATTAATTAATATTATTTTTTCTGTAATAACTTTTGCGGTGGCAGTACCAACTGCTATTAAAGTATTTAATTGGCTGTGGACCATGTACAAAGGTTCAATAGAATTAAGTGCAGCTATGCTTTATTCCTTAGCTTTTATTTTCTTATTTACTATCGGAGGACTAACTGGTCTATTTCTAGGAGCTCTTGCTGCTGATGTTCATCTTCATGATACATACTTTGTAGTCGCCCATATGCATTATGTTATGATTGGCGGGACTGTTTTTGGGTTGTTTTCTGCCATTCACTTTTGGTACCCTAAAATGTGGGGGAAAATGTTTGATGAATTCAAAGCTAAGATTGCATTCGTACTAATATTTATTGGATTCAATGTTGTATTCTTTCCTCAATTTATTTTAGGTACACTTGGAATGCCAAGGAGATATTTTAACTATTCACCTGAGTTCACTACACTGCATCAGATATCTACATATGGAACATGGATTTTGGGCATTGGATTTATAATTATGCTTTATGCTTTACTAAAACCTATTTCTGATAAAGCGGAAGCTAATCCATATGAATCAGCATCATTAGAGTGGAGTATGCCTTCTCCACCACCTACTTTAAATTTTGAAAAAATACCTACTTTAACAGCGTCAACATATGATTATGGTACGAAATTGGAGCAGGAGGCCTAATATGGCATTTATGAAATTTATTAAATCTTTAGCACTTCCTTCTGAAATGTTGCCACCAATTATTGAAGAGGAAAGTCATTTTGATCCAGAGACTGAACATTCTGCGGCAAAGTTGGGTATGTGGCTTTTCTTAGCTACTGAATTGTTACTATTTGGTGGTCTTTTTGCTGCTTATGCAATTTTCAGGGCCAAATATCCTGAGATGTTTTTAGCAGGTTCCGAAAGTTTAGATGTTGTGCTGGGAACTATCAATACAGTCATTTTAATTTTTAGTAGCTACACAGTGGCTATAGCAGTGAGTGCAATTCAAGAGAATAAGATTAGATTGGTTAGATGGATGTTATGGATAACCATTATTTGTGCCGCGATTTTTGCTGTAAACAAATATTTTGAATATTCATATAAAATTTCAAACGGTTTTACACCAGGAACCGATATTTTTTATTCTATATATTATGCTGCAACTGGGGTACATATGTTGCATGTATTTATTGGTATGGCAGTTTTAGGAGTATTATTAAAAAAACTTAATGAGGGAAGATATCATAAAGGGAATTTTACAGCTATTGAAATAGGTGGTCTTTATTGGCACCTTGTCGATTTGATATGGATATATTTATTTCCACTTTTATATCTTGGCTAAGGAGTAATCATGGTTAATTCAAGTACATACAAACAATATTTTAATATATGGCTATTATTAATGTTTTTAACTGTAGTAACAGTTGGAGTTGCCCAGTTTGATTTTGGGTCTTTAAATATTCCTATAGCAATGTTGATTGCTTCAATTAAAGCAGGAGTAGTCGCTCTTCATTTTATGCATTTAAAATATGAGGATGGAATGACATGGATCTTTGCAACATATCCAATTTTTCTTTTATTTTTATTAATAGCCTTTTCTGCGACTGATATATTTACGCGAGTCGTTAACTAATTTGAATGAATAAATTAGAAAAGTTAACTTTATATTCTTTGATATTACTTCTAATATGGGGAAATATGGTTAGTGGACTTGGAGCAGGATTAGCTTGTCCTGATTGGCCATTATGTTTTGGTCAATTTTTCCCACAAATTAATTTTCCTATATTTATGGAGCATGGACACAGGGTACTGGGTCTAGTTGTTTCAATTTTTTTCTTTCTTTTAGCAAAAAAAAGATTAAAGACATATTCTGGAAAACATAAGCTAATTCCAATAATTGCTGCCTTGTTACTATCTATTCAAATAATATTGGGTGGTCTTGTTGTTATTTATGAACTCGAAACCAACCTGACTACTTTTCATTTTGGCAATGCTATCGTTATTTTCCTATTTATTTACACAATGTGTAAGTATGAGAACAGTCAATCTCTCTCCAAGGTTTTATTTTTTTCTGTAAATTCTAGCAAGTATTTATTTTTTTTATTATTAATTTATTTTCAGTTGGTCATGGGTGCATATGTAAGACATTCGAATGCAGGGCTCGCATGCCCAGATTTTCCAACTTGTCTTGGCTACTGGGTTCCACCTTATTTAAGTGATACTGTTTTATATCATTTGACCCATAGAATGACAGGTTATTTAATCTTTGTAGTAACCTTAATCTTTCTTCTATCAACTTATGTTAAAAAGAATACTAATCAATTTAAACGATTTAAAAAATTATTTATATTAGTGATTTTTCAAATAGCAATCGGAGTTTATGTTGTAGTATCAAAATTAGCTTTTTCTATGACAGCTATACATTTATTTGTGGCTTTATTAATTTTAATGATTGCATTAGATGCAATTTTTGATGAAAATATCTCAACAAACAAATGAATTATTTATCTGCATTAATTTCATTATCAAAGCCCAATATAATTTTAAGTGTGGGCCTCACTGGCCTTACTGGAATGGTTCTTGCTAAAGGATCCTTTCCTGAGATTAATATAATTTTTTATACATTGTTATCTTTAATTCTATCCGCTGCAGGTGCTGCAATGGTTAATAATTTAATAGAAAAAGATAGTGACAAATTGATGAAAAGACTATCCTCAAGAGTTGAGTCATTAAACCTAATTGGACCTATGAATCTTACAATAATCGCATCCTTTTTAATAACTTTTTCATTGGGAATTTCTTTTTTTAAAATAAATATAATTAATTTTTATTTTACCCTTGCTGCAATATTAAGTTATACGATTTATTACACTTTATTTTTAAAAAAATCATCTCCATTTGGTACAGTTTTAGGTGGTATCCCTGGTGCCTTACCTGTTTTGATTGGCTTTGCAGCAATCAATCCTGATTTATCAATTTCCTTTATTAACGGGGTTGTAATGTTTACTTTTATGATGCTATGGCAACCACCACATTTTTGGTTATTAGCACAATTTTTAGCTGAAGATTATAAAAATGCTGGTTTCCCAGTAATGCCAATTGTGTACGGGAAAACATATACTGATTATCTTATTATGATATACAGCTTATCCTTGATACCATTTTCATTATATTTTTGGGTAATTGGTATTGCTAGTAAACTTTATGCAATTACAGCATTGATTATTGGACTTGCTTTTTTATTTAGTGTTTATAAAGCTTTTAAATCAAAGAAGAAATATAAGATGGCTTTTATATTTTCTATTTTTTATATGTTGATTCTTCACACAACACTAATTATTGACATTTCAGTGAGATAATTTTTAAGCTCAATTTTTATATTTGTTGTATAATTGAAAGATGAAAATTTTTTCATTAAAACATAATGCAATTAATAGTACAATTAGGAAGATTCGTGAGTCTCAGGAAATCTCATACAAAAATGTAAATAAAACTGTTGCTTCGATTATTGATGATGTTAAAAAATTTGGTGATAAAGCCATATTTAAGCTAACAAAGCAATATGATAATTTTGATTTAAATCTTCAAAATTTAAAAGTTAAAAGGTCATTGATTACAAATTCTTCAACTACATTGAATTCCGATTTGAAAAAGTCAATTAAGAAAGCTATTCAACGCGTTTCTTTTTATCAGAAAAAAAAATTACCTAGATCTTTTTTATTTAAAGATAATTTGGGAAATAAATTGGGATGGTCAGTTAGCCCCTTGGACAGTGTAGGAATATATGTTCCAGGTGGAACAGCATCTTATCCATCAAGCTTGATTATGACAGCAGTTTTAGCAAGAGTTGCAGGTGTTAAAAAAATATCAATTGTTACACCACCCTCGCAACATGGTCTCAATAAAGCAGTTTTATTTGTTGCAGATTGTTTAAAGATCGACAATATATATCAGGTAGGTGGGGCACAAGCAATAGCTGCTTTAGCTTATGGAACCAAGACAATTGAGAAAGTTAATAAAATCGTTGGTCCAGGAAATATTTTTGTTGCAACTGCCAAAAAACAGGTTTTTGGTGATGTTGGGATTGACATGGTGGCTGGTCCAAGCGAGGTCCTTATAATAGGGGATAAGAGTTCTAGTTCTGAAATAATTGCTGCAGATTTATTGGCACAGGCTGAACATGATATCAATGCATCCTCAATTTTAGTAACTACATCTAAAACATTAGCCCAGAAAGTTTTAGCTGATGTAAAAAAATTAACCAAAGAATCACCTAGAAGAAATATAATAAGTAAATCCCTAAAAAATAATGGAAAAATTTTTCTTATGAACTCACTTGAGAGTTGTATAGATTTCAGTAACAGCTTTGCTCCAGAACACTTAGAGCTTCTTGTAAATTCACCTGAGAGATTATTAAGTAAAATATGTAATGCTGGATCTATTTTTCTTGGAAAGAATTCAGCTGAGGCATTTGGTGATTATATAGCAGGGCCTAGTCATGTATTACCCACAGGAGGAAGTGCATCATTCTCTTCCCCACTAAGTTCCTTAGATTTTATTAAATATTCCAGTGTAACCAAGATTTCTGACAAAGGTTTAAAATTATTAGGCAAAAATGTTGAAGTCATGGCAGAATCCGAATCCCTTTTTGCACATAAAAATTCTATAAGTTTAAGATTAAGGAACAAGAAATGAGTTTAAGAGTAAAAAAGGCTTTAAAAAAATTAGTTGCCTATAGTCCTGACGATGTTGATTTTGAAATAAGATTAAATGCAAATGAGGCTCCATTCGATTTTANAATAGATGAGNTTAGNAGTCTNAAGANTTCAAAAGCAAAAAAATATTTAAAATTTAATTCTGTTAATAGNTANCCTGATGCAAAACAAATTGATTTNAGANATTTAATAGCAAAACATTNNAAAGTAAATNAAAATCAGATTTCNCTATTTAATGGTTCAGANGAACTCATCTTAAATTTNCTTTTATCANTGACTGGGAAAAGTGAATCAGTNTTAACNTTCNAGCCNNCATTTTCAATGTATAAAATTNTAACTAAATCATTAGGAATGAANTGNNTAGANGTTCCTTTAACACAAAATTATGANATTGATTTGCTAAAGACTTTAGAAGNATTAGACAAAGTAGATCCAGACCTAATATTTATAGCATCCCCTAATAATCCCACATCAAANTCATTCACTAAGGAAAAAATTTTTCAGATACTNGACAAGGCAAAGGGNTTAGTNGTTATTGATGAAGCATATTCTGAATATGCAAGNTTTAGTTTTATAAANAGCTTAAAAAAATATAAAAATTTGGTAATTATGAAAACCATGTCTAAAATAGGTTTTGCCTCTTTAAGGCTAGGGTTCTTAATTGCTAACAAGGAAATAGTCAATATAGTTAATAAGGTTAGATTGCCATATAATGTTTCAACACTATCCCAATTAATTGCTCAAGATTATTTCCTTAATATTAAAAAATATAAAAAACAAATNCAGAGTGTTATTCACGAAAGAATAAAATTAACTGAGAATCTAAAACAATATGAACATCTTAAAATTACACATTCAGATTCAAATTTTTTATTTATAGAGTATTTTAAAACACAGAAATTATGTAATTTTTTGAAAACCAAAAATATTAATATAAAAACTTTTTCGGATAAAAAATTAATTAATAATTTTAGGGTTACCATTGGGACAGAAAAGGAGAACAATGCTCTCTTAAAGAATCTTAAGGTTTTTCTTAAGAAGAATAGTTAAAAATGTGATAAATGATAATATTCCGATAAAATCAATAAATANTTTATATTCAACATATTTACTNTTTTGAGTTATTATGGGAATTTCTTNTTCTATTGTACCAAACTTAAAAGGCTGAACCATATTAATAANTTCTCCCTTATTTGAAACTACAGCTGTGACTCCATTGTTAGTGGATCTAACTAGGTATCTTTGAGTTTCAATTGATAAAGCTATTGATAGCATTAAATGTTGGTAGCTAGCAATTGTTTCCCCATACCATATGTCATTAGTAATATTTATGAGAATAGATGGATTCTTTTTTTTAAAAAATTTATGAACATCTTTACGAAACAAATCTTCATAACAAATCAGAACAAGACTTTTAATGTCCCCAATCTCTTGCAACATGTTTTGTCCTTTACTCAGATCAATAAAATTATTAAAAATTGGCACAAGCTTAGAAAGATACTCTTTAAAAGGGTAAAATTCACCAAATATAAGTAGGTTTTTTTTATTTTTAATATTAATTATTTTTTTATTTTGATCTATTAAAATGGAGGAATTGAAAAAATTATTATTTTTTTTTGTTATGGCTCCAAACAGTAAGTGCTTAGTGTGAAAAATATGATTATTGTTGAAATCTTGTTTAAAAAGATCAGAAAATCCTTTATTATCAAGGTCAATCAATTTATAACTATTTTCAGGCCAAATAGTTAAATCAAAATTTTTATTATTTGGTACTGTATTTAAATTTTNTTTTATATTATTTGGTTGAATTACAAATACCTTTAAACNNTCTCTTTCTGTTGTGTTATATGTTGGATCACCTGACATGAGGATCAAAATTACAAGTGATATTCCAATTAGAACTATTTTAGAGATTTTTTTATTCATGAATATTTCAAACAAAAGAAAATTTATANCCAAAACCACAAAGCTTAAAAAACTTAGACCTAAAATTGATATATATTGAGATAATGAATTAAAGAGNATTTGNGTGTTTCCCAAAATNTATGGGAATATTCTTGGATAATANTCCTCTGCGATTATATAAAACAGTATTATAGTTAAATACTTTATTAATATGAAACCTTTTTTTAATGAGAGTATTCTNTTCGTGAATAAGAAAATTACCACAAAAAANAATGATTCATAAATTGCATATAAGATNTGAATAAAAAGTGAAAGTGNNGTATTTACACCAGAAAGATTTTTTATGGTACCTGGTATCCAATATTCCCCTATTAAAACAGTAGATGTTCCAAAAATTAANCCCATTTTCAAAATATTTATATTTTTTGAATTTATTATCCAAAGAATTAATGCAAAAAAAATCCAATTAGTGAAAAAAAGATTAAAATTTAANAAAGGAATTACATAGCATATTACCGCCATTGATAAAACAAGATATGGTNTATAATTTTTTTTAATTGATTTTATTAACATAACTATCAATTCAACAATCTTTATTTTCTGGTAAATTATTANTATATGATAGACAGTCATGTCTTAGTTTTAAACCGTTTTTTCTTTCCGATTGACACTACTAGTGTAAAAAGAGCATTTCTTATGCTTTATGGTGGTTCAGCCAAAGCAGTAAATTTAGATTATGAAACTTTTGATTTTAATTCTTGGAGTGAAATTTCGGCAACCAATGAAGATGATTGCATCAAAACTGTTTCAACGGTTATTAAAATTCCTAGAGTCATCATGGTTGTTAGATATGATAAAGTGCCCAGTAAAGAAGTTAGATTTAATAGATATAATATTTTTAAAAGAGATAAATCTCAGTGTCAATATTGCGGCCAATCTCTTCCGAAATCTGAATTAACGATAGATCATGTTGTACCACGAGCATTAGGTGGGAAAACTGAGTGGGAAAATGTTGTTTGTGCATGTTCAAAATGTAATAGAAAAAAAGGTTGTAAAACNCTTGCTGCCTCAAATATGAAGCTTAAAATTAAGCCAGTCAAACCGACATGGGAGCTGTTATCCAACCTCTATATTAAAACAACAACTTATAAGGAATGGAGACCATTTTTAAGCTTTATTGAAGCTTCTTACTGGAATGTTGAATTAGAAGAGTAATAATTGTTGACAAAGGTCAATTATTTGTAAAAATATATACCTTTGGAGGATTGTAATGGAAGTCGTTGTTAAGACAGGTGGAAAACAATTTTTTGTCCAGGAAGGTGACAGAATTCAAGCAGAACTTACTGGTAACGAAATTGGTTCAGAAGTTGAACTTGATGAAGTTTTGTTGTTATCCGATAACGATTCCGTTATTTCTGATCCTAAAGNTTTGAAATCAGTTAAAGTAAAGGCTAAGGTAGTTGCTAATACTAAAGGAAAAAAGATAAAAGTTTTTAAATTCAGAAGAAGACAAGATTCAAAAACTTTAAATGGACATAGACAAAAATATCAAACATTAGAAATTACTTCGATTTCTAAATANGTTTAGGGAGCATATAATGTCAACAAAAAAAGGTGGCGGAAGTACTAAGAANGGAAGAGATAGTGTTGGAAAACGTCTTGGTGTAAAACTTTTTGGTGGGCAAAAAGTAAATTGTGGTGGCATTATAGTAAGNCAAAGAGGAACTAAATTCTATCCTGGAAAAAATGTCGGTCTTGGAAGAGATCATACAATTTATGCATTAAAAGATGGTTTAGTTGAGTTTGTTAAAAAAGGAAAGTCTAAAGTCTATATAAATGTTTCATAAAAAACTATTTTTCTAATTTTAACTCTAGATAAATACGATTATAATAATTTCCATGCTTTCAGCTGATATACGAAAAAAATTTTTAGATTATTTTAAATCTCGTAACCATAGTAGTATTGAGAGCTCGAGTCTAATACCAACTGAGGATCCAACTCTATTATTTACTAATGCAGGAATGGTACAGTTTAAAGATATATTCTTAGGTGAAGAAACTAGAGATTATAGTACTGCTTGTTCATGTCAAAAGAGTTTAAGAGCTGGGGGCAAGCATAATGACTTAGAGAATGTTGGCCGAACCCGAAGACACCATACTTTTTTTGAAATGTTAGGGAATTTTTCTTTTGGAGATTATTTTAAAGAAGATGCAATACAATTTGCTTGGGAGTTTCTNACTATAGAACTCAAGCTTAATAAAGAAAAACTTTTTGTTACTGTTTTTAATGAAGACGATGAGGCTGAGAGGATATGGGCAAAATATATAGATAAGGAAANAATTTTTAGATTAGGTGAGGAAGATAATTTTTGGTCAATGGGGGACACAGGACCTTGCGGCCCATGCTCAGAAATTATTTATGATATGGGTGATGAGCCTGAAAAAAATATTGATATTACAGATGGAGAAAGATATTTAGAAATTTGGAATCTAGTTTTTATGCAATTTAATCGAGATGAAAAAGGAAGAATGACACCTCTTCCAAAGCCAAGTATAGATACGGGAATGGGATTGGAAAGGTTAGCCTCTATATTACAGGGAGTAAGTAGCAACTATGACACTGATCTTTTTAAGTATTTGATTGAATATTCTGCATGTAAAAAAGGAGTCCCATATAATACTGATTCAGCTGTAGACATTTCTTATAGAGTTTTAGCTGATCATACAAGAGCTGCCACATTTCTNATNTCNGATGGTGTTATNCCTTCTAGTGAAGGTAGAGGATATGTATTAAGAAGAATNTTAAGGAGAGCTATTAGACATTGCAGANTACTTGGAATAGATGAGCCATTTATTTTTGANTTATCNAATCAAGTTATTGANTTTATGAAGCCATTTTATGTNGAGCTCGNAAAAAATAAAGAAAATATTATGTCAATAATTAAAAATGAAGAAGAAAAGTTTCTACAAACAATAGATAGAGGATTAGATCAACTAAATTCCTCTCTCGAATTATCTAAAGCAACAATGGTATTGAGTGGGAAAGATATTTTTAAACTTTANGATACTTTTGGTTTCCCAGTAGATTTGATCGAGGATATTTTAAAAAGCACAGATTATACGATGGATATACAAGGTTATGAAGAGGAAATGTTAGAGCAGAAGAAATCTTCAAAAGTAGCATCTAAGTTTAAAGCCATTATCAGTGATTCACTAAACCTTAATGATATTGGAAAAAAAATTACGGATGGATTTGTAGGCTATAATCAAAATGAGACTGATTCTTTGATTGTTGGAATTGTCAAAGATAATGAGTTAGTTACTCAAGTTAAAGAAGGTGATAAGGTAAGTTTCATTTTTGATAAAACCCCATTTTATGCTGAGAGTGGGGGACAAATTAGTGATAAAGGTATTGGTAAAAAGGAATCAGGGATTATTGAAATTTTTAATGTTCAAAAAACTAAAGATAATTTTTATTTACACCAATCTATAGTTAAAAAAGGAATATTTAAATTGGGAGATAGGTTGATTCTTGAAATTAACACTGATTATAGATTCTCCATTTCTTCTCATCATTCTGCAACACACATTATCCACTATGCTTTGAGAAATATTCTTGGTACTCATGTTAGGCAAGCGGGTTCATTGGTTGAAGATTCCAGATTAAGATTTGATTTTAGTCATTTTAGCAATATTGATGACATAACTATAAAATCCATTGAAAGATTATGTAATGAAAAAATAATTGAAAATTCGAAAGTTACCATCAATGAAAATGTTGAATATAAAAAAGCTATTAAAGAAGGAGCTAATGCNTTTTTTGAAGAGAAATATGGAGATTTGGTCAGAGTTGTTAAGATTGGGAATTATAGCATGGAGCTATGTGGTGGGACACATGTTAAAAGCTCAGGTGATCTAGGATCGATAACAATTTCATCAGAAAATAGCATATCATCGGGTATTAGAAGAATCGAAGCATACACCTCGATTCCNTCCTATAACTTTTTATTAAATTTGAGGGANAAGCTTAATGTTTCATCAAGACTATTATCAGCATCTCTCGAAAAAGTTCCTGATGAAATTGAAAGATTAAAAAAAGAAAATATAGAGTTAAAGCATAAAATAATTGAATTTGAGAAAAGTATGAGTAAAGGCTTAGCAANTCAACTCAAAGANGATGCNGNAATAATCGNGGGTGTAAAGGTTATTTCATTTTTAACNAATGATATGACAGCTAATGAGCTCAAGTCNTTATGGGATGAATTAAAGGAAGGAGAGNNTAAAGCAATAGGATTACTNGGTTCTAATAATCAAAGTAATTCAATTCTTATTTGTGCTNCAACAAATGAAGTTGATAATTTTGATTGTAAGGAAGTAATGAGCTTAATTTCTAAATCTTATGGNGGAAAAGGTGGTGGAAAGAAAAATCTTGCACAAGCGGGATGTAACAATATATCTTCAATTGATGAAGGGTTAGAAATTATTAAAACTCGGCTTTAATTCCTCTATCTTGTAGAATTTTTCTTATCTTAGAAATAGCCCCTTTTTCAATTTGTCTTACTCTTTCTCTGGATATTTTAAATTTTTTACCTACTTCTTCTAATGTTTCTTGTTCGTCTGATAAAAGCCTTTTTTCAATAATATACTTTTCTCTATCATTGAGTTTTTTTAACGCTTCATTTAACCCATCTTTAAGGTCNTGACTCTGTTGGTTCGAAATAGATATATCTTCTTGATTTTCCTCACCCGATTCTAAGAATTCCATTTTGGTTTGCCCCTCACCCTCTTGTAATTGCTCATCAAGTGAGAATTCTTTTCCACTCATTCTTTGATCCATCTCTTTAATTTCTTTTATAGAAATCTTTAAATCTTGAGAAAGTTTTTCATAATATTCTTCTCTACTGATATTCCCATCATTGTATTTATTTTTTGCCGATCTTATTTTATAGAAAAGTTTTCTTTGAGATTGAGTTGTTCCAATCTTGATTAGACTCCAATTTTTCATGATAAAATTTTGAATATATGCCCTTATCCACCAAACTCCATAAGAAATGAGTCTATATCTTTTTGTTGGATCAAATTTTGTTACAGCTTTCATAAGACCCAAATTACCTTCTTGGATAATATCCATTATATTTAAACCATAGCTTTGATATTCCATTGCAATTTTTACAACAAATCTTAGATTNGAAGTAATTAGTTTTCTGGCAGATTCAACATTTCCCGTTTCTCTATAGTCTAAAGCATATTCTATTTCTTTTTCTNTAGATAAGATTTTATAATTACTGATCTCTACAAGATATTTCTCTAGCGAATTNGCAGGAACTGGCAGATTTGGATTTTCTTTAACTATTTTNNGTTGCTTTTTAATCTCTTTCATCAATTCTGTTTAGTATACTTTTTTCAGAATTTTTTTTAAAGGTCAATAGTATGCTTGACTGTTTACATCCTATACATTAAATTCTTACATTTAGAGTTTAATTCCGGAGTAGCTCAGCGGCAGAGCAGGTGACTGTTAATCACTTGGTCGGGGGTTCAAATCCCTCCTCCGGAGGGAGTTTTTTATGCCACGTTACACAATTATTACAGGCTTATTCCTTATCTTGTTAGGTGCCTATGGGTATTTATCTTATGATTCAGTTACTGTCTTAATACCAGCTTTCATCGGTTTTCTAATAATGGTCTTTGGTATTTTAGCGGTTAATGAAAAAAGGAGAAGAATGTTNATCCATCTTGCTATAGTCATTGCTGTTATAGGGCTTTCTGCTAGTATTAAATCTGTTCTATCTATTCCAGGACTTATAGAATGTAGTAGTATTGGTGATGGAACTATAGAAAATTGTTCATTATTTTTAAGACCTTTGGCGGAATTATTTAAGTCTCTAATGGCTATAATACTTCTTCCATATTTTTTCGTTTCCATAGCTTTTTTTGTTAAAGCTAGATTATCCAAATAATAACTTCAGTATTTTGGTATAATCTTTAAANATGAAACTTCTTAAGAGAAAAAGTGTTGAAATTAAAGATATAAAGGCTATTGAAAATACTGATTCAGGAGCTAAATTTCCTTTTTTTACGGTTAGAGTTCAAGCGGGGTTTCCTTCTCCTGGCGATGATTATATTGAAAGGAATTTGGATTTAAATGAGCTTTTAATT
This sequence comes from bacterium, assembly GCA_002701605.2. Taxonomy (GTDB): domain Bacteria; phylum Desulfobacterota_D; class UBA1144; order UBA1144; family UBA1144; genus TMED126. Next base: position 45,979 of record NZWF02000013.1, on the reverse strand, counting down.
AAAAATCCATCTGCCACCTTTTTTGTAAAAGTAGAGGGAGATTCCATGAAAGATGCGGGGATATCCTCGGGGGATACCCTCATAGTAGATAGAGCTGTTGAAGCAAAAGATAAGAGTATTGTTATAGCTTCTATTAACGGAGAATTAACAGTGAAGAGAGTTTGGATAGCAAATAAAAAAGTTTTTTTAAAACCAGAAAATGATGATTTTTCACCTATAGAGATAACAGAAGAAATGGATTTTAATATTTGGGGTGTTGTTACTTATGTAGTAAGTAAAGTTTAAAATTATGGAATATGTAGCTTTAATTGATTGTAATAATTTTTATGCATCATGCGAAAGGGTTTTTAACCCAAGCCTGAATGATAAACCGGTAGTTGTTTTGTCTAACAATGATGGGTGCATTATTGCTCGATCTATAGAGGCAAAAAAGTTAGGGATTCAAATGGGCGAACCTTTTTTTAAGTGTAAAAATATTATTAGAAGGAAAAAGGTAAAAGTTTTTTCTTCTAACTACACCTTATATGCAGATATGTCAGCTAGAGTTATGAATATAATAAAAGATCATTTTGATAACACAGAAGTTTATTCTATAGATGAAGCTTTTGTATCCATCAATTCTGTTTCTTTAGATAATTTAGAATCCCAATTTTATTCTTTAAGAAAGAAAATTTTTAAATGGACTGGCATACCGGTTTCAATAGGTATATCAACTACAAAAACATTATCAAAATTAGCAAGTAGAGTAGCAAAAAAAAATTCAGGAGTTTATATTTTGGATAATAATATTAACTCTGTAGCTATTTTAAAACAGATGCCTGTTGGATCAGTTTGGGGAGTTGGTAGAAGATTACAAAAAAAATTCCTTCAAAAAGGAATTTCGAATGCTTATCAACTTAGTATTCTTGATTATAAGCTAGCAAGAAAACTGGGCAATGTTAATATTCTCCGAACCGTTATGGAGCTTCGTGGAATCAAGTGTATAGATATTGAAAATTCTATAGCTAATAAGAAACAGATAACCACTTCAAGAGCTTTTAGTTCTTCTATAAGTAAATATGTACTCTTAGAAGAAGCAGTTTCTGTATATGTTTCAAGAGCTGCAGAGAAATTAAGATCTCAAAATTCAAAGTGTAATATAATAACTGTTGCTTTATCCACAAACCGATTTCTAAAAGCTAGTGGTCCGAGTTTTTTCGTTAACAGTTTTTCTTTTGATTCATCTACAGATTCTACATCTTTACTAATCAAATCAGGGGTTTCTCTATTAAAGTCTATTTATAAGCCTGGATTAGCATATAAAAAAGCTCATGTATTCTTGTCTGGTATAGAAAAGGCAGAGAATAAACAATATTCATTCTTAGACGATATTGCTTCTATCAGAAGGTCTGACAGGCTAATGAGCACGATTGATAGAGTCAATTCATTATATGGCAGAGATAGCCTTAAATATGCGAATACAGGCATATCAAGGGACTGGTTAATGAAGAGGGAGAAGAAGTCTCCAAATTATACAACTAATTGGGGTGAAATATTAACAATTAAATTATGATCAATAAACTTATTATAACTTTCAAAAACCATAGAATGCTACGATATAAGTTTGATTTTATAAGTTTATGAATTTCATTTAAAGATTTACCTTCTGATAACCTATTATGAGAAGGTACTTGAAATAAAAATGTAGAGACCCAAATAAGTGCTACAGATATTAAATTTAACAAAGTTAAAAGGCTACTGTCATAAAATATTATTAGTAGAGCTAAAATTACTTCCAACCCCATAAGAGGAACAACTAAAAAAGAAATATTTTTTGTATGAAACTTATGAAAATTCTTAAATTCTTCATTATCAATAAACTTAAAACTTTTATAATGAACAAATTGAATGGTTAAAATTAACCCGAGTAAGATTGATGATACAGTTAAATTTAAATAAAACATTAATAAGAAATACATTAAGATAAAAACCTCACTACACTCTTGCTAGATTCTAAGCAACCATTAATTGAAGGGTTAGATAAAAAATCTCCAGCAAAAAAAATATTTTCATTATATTTGCAAAAATTTTCATTGTTATAATTAAAAAATTTTTTATTTTTTGGCAAAGCTTTCTGTATTTCAAAAGATTTCTGAAATTTAATTATATTTATTTTAGGAAAATGTTCTAGTATTTGCTTTTCAACATCTTCAACAGTTGTTTCGCAGTTTAATGTAGATACAGACATCAGCATTTCTTTGCTATTTCTTTTTCTAAAATAAAGGCTTGATATTAATTCAGATTGAGGCAAGAGATGAATGATATTCTCTGGATTATTTTCTGGCTCTACAATAAAATAAAAGCACTTGGTTGAACTATAGCATATTTCGCCAAAGAGATTTTTTTTAATAGTAGCATCAAATTTTTTTTCTAATAACGAATCAGTACAAATAAGTTTTTTAAAGTAATATTCATTCCCCTCATCGGTGACAATTTTATTTTTATAAATTTTATTAATTGATACGCCTGTTTTTATTTTAGATTCTGGGATTTTCTTGGAAATAATTGAAATTATTTCTTTGATTCCGCCTTTAGGTATTCCCACATCACTTATAGAGAACATTTTAAAAATAAATAAGAAGTAGGAAAGAGGTACATCTAACTTTTTATCTAAAAAGACACCTTGAAAGAAGTTGATGAAAAAGTCATTAATAAATTCTTTTGAGAAGCCATATTCTTGTAGGAATTCTAAGACACTATTGCTCTTAGGTAAGTAATTTGGAGGCACTAAGCTTAGCTTGAGAATTAAGAATTTATCTTTTAACGAAAAACCTGGAAAATTATTATGGATTAATCCGTTAAAGAATTTTTTAAAAATATTTATATTTTTATAGGCTTTTTGATTTTTAATTATAATAAAACCTGGTTCAAAGTTTATTAATTCACATCTCTTTAAGTCAGGGAAAAGAGATAGGTTAGGATATTCTTTAATAAAAACATGAAAGCCACGGTCGATCGACCAACCTTCAATGTCTGAACTTTTAATTTTACCACCTATTTCTGTGTCCTTTTCTATAAGGAAATAATCTTTATGTTTTTTTTCAAAAAGAGCAGCAGTTGATAATCCTGTCAGCCCAGCTCCCACAATTATAGTTGAATAACTATAGCTCATTCTGAAGGAGGGAGAAGCCAGTTTAATGGTTTACCAGCATTTCCATGAACTCCCTTGAAGATGATTGAAAGAAAACAGCTAGCTAAAAAAATTATTAGCCTTGATATATTGGGAGACCCAAAGCCCTTAGAAAGGTCACAATTCATACGTGATGAAGTTGAGGGGACTGGGTAAAAAATCATCTCAACTAACCTACTTCTATTATCATTTTGATCTTGGTTTCTTTCAAATATTTCTAAATTCTCTTTGAATAATAGCTCACTTTCATTCTTCATTCTTTTATCAATTGATAAAATTCCTTTCTTGCTTATGAAGGGCAAGGTTAGAATGTAGAAAAAGCAAATCAAATTTGATAGCAAACTAAAGTTATAAATAAAACCCAGTGAATCATGATTCTTTTCTAATAGATAATAGAATACAAAACTGTATGTTATTAAATTAATTATTGAGGCTAAGCAAATGGATTTTAAATAAATTCTCTCTTTTAAATAAATGTTGAATCTTTTTAAATGGAATTTAAGATTTTTATCATCATTTCTTAACCAATGATTTGGTATTATTATCATTTGTTTAAACAGATTAAAAACAATATTGAAAGTTAGATATTCTTCTGATGTTTTTATGACAAAAGAATCTTTAGAGAATTTTTCAGTTTTGAAAAATAGTTTTATTATTTTTCCTTGAAGAATTAGGAGAAAAACTTGAGAAATTAAGCAATAGAAAACAAACAAGAGGAGATTTTTTTTCTCNTATATTGTTATAAGAAAGAATGAAAAAATTAAAAAAATTATTAATAAAAAGAATTTNCCTAGTATGATTTTTTTAAAAGTGATATTTNTTATTGAGTTTAATGCTTTGTCAGATAAAAANTCCAAAGGTAAAAAAATAATATTTAAANAAAGAATAAAAAAAATAATGTTTAAAGTTTGATGATTTGAAATCTTAAACAAGGATGAAAAATCATACAATAAACCAGCAATACAAATTCCAACTATTAAGCCTATATATAGAATTCCAAATGAAAGTTTTTTATTTTTAAAGTTCATTTTTTAGAAATTTATCTGCTATTGATAAACCAGAAGTTATTGCNCCATCAAATCTTCCGTTNGTAAATATATCTCCACATAACCCAAGAAAGTNTTTTTNATTTATGACAAGTGAATTGTCTCCTTGATAAAAATTTTTGGGAATTGAATATCTCCATTTATGGTTCGATAATATCTGATAATTAGAGCCAAAAATTTTCTCCATCTCATGTTTTAATTTTTTGTTTGTTTCATCATANTCATTCTCAAAATTTTCATAACTAAATTCAGGAGAACACTGAATTGTATAATAGTTTTCAATGNTAGAAACTTTTTTACCATAATTATCACCAATCCAAGATATATCCTTGCTATCAACATCTGTTCCTATATGTTTNTCTAAATTAGATAGTTTAATTTCTGACTTGANCATAACCACAATGCATGGGAAATAACTTAAATCCTCNAGGTCTTTAATTAAGTTATTATCATAATCAATTTTACTTTTATTTANAATTTCTAAAGATTGTGGCATTGGGCATGACATTATGATGTAGTCAGAATTGAATGTTGAACCATTCTCAAAAAATAATTTATAATTTTCATTTTCTTTATCAATTGAAACAAGCTTNTGCTCTTTAAATATATTAAAATCNATAAGCAATTTTTTTGCAATATTTGTCATTCCATCTGGNGAAAAATAAATATCTTTATCCTCAATNTTANTAATTACACCTTCATTTATTAGCATTTGGATTTCTGGAAGATTANTAATTCTTTCGATACTAAANTATTGAGCACCGTGATCAAATTTGCCANCCTCAGCTCTTCTNGTNGCNAATCTTCCTCCAAGACCTCTTGCTTTATCAAAAAGATTGATCTCCAAGTCAGTATTTTTCCTCAAATGTATGGCAGAGAATATGGCACTTAAGCCTGTTCCTATTATTGCAATTTTTTTCATTTTTTTATTTTAACTAAGTTTCTGTATATATTAATAAAAATGATTAATTTTTCAAAGAGATTAAAAAGCCTAGGACCTTGCCTTCTATGGGCCTCAGCAGCTATAGGTGTTTCACATATTGTCCAGTCAACTAGGGCGGGAGCAACTTATGGCTATATTCTACTAATAGCTGTTTTACTTGCAAATCTATTTAAATATCCTTTTTTCGAATTCGCAACTAGATATACAACTGTTAAAAACGAGACTGTTCTTGACGGCTATTTCAAGTTAGGGAGATTTGCTATTTATCTCTTTACTGCCTTAACTCTTCTAACAATGTTTACAATTCAGGCAGGAGTAACGAGGGTTACAGCAGCAATATTTAGGAATTGGTTACAATTAGATTTGTCATTCATATCTTGTTCAGTTTTAATTTTATTTTTTTGTATTCTTATAATCCTTTTTTTGAAAAGAACATTTTTCAATAATTTTATTAAGNTTTTAGTTTCAATTTTAATATTATCATCGATAACGTCTCTTTTTCTCACTACTAATATAAATATTGAAAATCTTGGAGAATTTACCGCACCTAAAATTATTTCTTATACTGGTATCACTTTTATGATTGCTTTAATAGGATGGATGCCTTCACCCATCGATTTATCGGCATGGTCTTCAATATGGATAATGGAAAAGAGAGAACAAGGAGAGACAGTCTCNTATGATGATAATAAATTTGATTTTAATTTTTCTTATATATGGACTACATTTTTGGCTTGTGTTTTTTTAGCCTTAGGTGCAAATGTTTTTTATGGTACAGGTGAAGAATTTGCTCCAAATTCTGCCATGTTCGTTGATCAATTAGTTCAGTTGTATGCTTCATTAGGTTTGTGGGCTAAACAATTAATACTTTTGACNGCTTTTTCAACAATGTTTAGCACTACTCTTACCTGCTTAGATGCTTTTCCAAAAGTTTTATCGAAATGTTTTTCATTAATTTTTAGCNTTAAAGAAAGGACTCCACGAAGAAATAACTTACCTTTTATGCTTTTTGTTGTTTTTGGAACTATAGTTACAATTTTCTTTCTTGGAGAACAGATGAAATCGTTAGTTGATATAGCAACCATTTTATCTTTTCTCACAGCTCCATTTTTGGCAATATTAAATTATAAGTTGGTATTTAGTGATTCGTTTCCAACTAATTACAAGCCAAATAATTTTCTGAAACTTTTGTCAATTACTGGAATTATCTTTTTAATATTTTTTACAATAATTTTTATATCTAATATTTTTGGTCTTTTATTTTAAGTTATAATATATGTATGGATGAAAAATATATTAAAGAAAAAATTGAACTGAATTTAACTGATTCAAATGTAGAAATTACAGGTGACGGTACNCATTTTGAAGCTATAATTGTATGCTCTCAATTTGAAGGTAAAAATACACTTGAAAGACATAAATTAGTATATTCAGTTTTACAAGAAGAAATGAAAGAACAAATTCATGCTTTATCGATGAAAACATTAACAAAAGAAGAAGCTAATAAGGAGTAGTATATGAGTGAAAGTATAAAAGATACAATAAATAAGACGATAAAAGAAAACAAGGTTGTCCTTTACATGAAGGGAACTCCAGAATCACCAATGTGTGGATTTTCTGCAAAGGTTGTTCAAATTCTTAACCAAGTTGGGGCAATATATATTACTTTTGATGTATTGTCTGATCCTAACCTAAGGCAAGGTATTAAAGATTTTTCTCAGTGGCCCACCATACCACAACTTTATATTAATGGCGAATTTGTTGGTGGTTGTGATATATGTATTGAAATGATGGAAAATGGGGAACTAGAAGCTAAGCTTAATAGTTAATGGCTGATAATCTTTATATTTTAGATGCTAGCTCTTATGTATTCAGGGCTTATCATGCAATTGGATATTTAACAAATTCGAAAGGATTTCCAACTAATGCTATTTTTGGATTTATTAATATGATTAATAAATTCGTTTCAGACAATAATCCAGACTATTTTGTCGCGGTTTTTGATTCAGGTGGTAAATCATTTCGAAATGACATTTTTCCAGAATATAAGGCAAACAGAGGAGATGCCCCAGAAGATATTTCTTTGCAATTTCCAAAAATAATAGATTATCTTCAAGCTCGAGGAATTAAAGTTTTATCTATGGAAAACTATGAGGCNGATGATATTATNGGTTCNATTTCTGAAAAATNTAAAAAAAAATTTAATATTAAAATTNTNTCAGGGGATAAGGANTTNACTCAATTAATAGGACCCTCTGTTTCNATGATAGATACAATGAAAAATAAAANTACAGGCCCTNAAGAGGTTGTCAGCAAATATGGNTTAAAACCTAACCAAATGATTGATTATTTTGCTCTGGTTGGTGATGCAATTGACAATATTCCTGGTGTAAAAGGTATAGGGCCAAAGACTGCANTATCTTTAATGGAAGAATTTAAAAATCTTGATAANCTCTATAATTCATTAGACAGTNTTGATAAGGATAGGATAAGNAATTTACTTAGTNATTTTAAAGAAGAGGCTTTCCTNAGTAAAGAACTAGTGACAATTGATACAACCCTAGANGTTCCATCTAAAATAAATGATTTTAGGATAGCCCCACCTAATGAAGAAAAGCTAAATTTAATATTCACTGAGCTAGAATTTGATTCATTTATCAAAGATGAAAAAAAAGAGAACTCTTTAATAAAAGATGCAAATTATAATCAAGTTCTTACAAAACAANGTTTCGCGAAATTGTTAACTTTAATTAAAACAAGCGATGANGTTTCTATTGATCTCGAAACAACATCGGTAAACCCTATAGATGCTGAAATCGTAGGAATATCAATGTCTTTCAAAGAAAATGAGGCTTATTATATCCCACTATCACATTCTGAAAATACTCCTCAATTGCAGCTGGAGTCGGTACTTTCTAGTCTCAAAGGTTTTTTGGAGAATAAAGATATACATAAAATTGGTCAAAATCTGAAATATGAAAAATTGGTATTTAATAGGTATGGAATTAATTTTCAAGGTTTATATTTTGATACAATGATAGCAGCTCATTTCCTTGATAGCTCTTTACAAAGCTATAGCTTGGACAACCTTTCAAGAAGATTCTTGGATTATAAAATGATTTCTTATAAGGACTTAACTTTAAAAGGTAAGAAAAATATTCTTTTCTCTGATGTTTCGATTGATGATGCAACTGTTTATTCNTGCGAAGATGCTGATATTACTTATAGGCTTTATAATCTTTTTAAGAANAAGTTAGTTAAGGAAAAACTTTTTGATAATTTTTTAAATTATGAAATGCCATTTGTATCCGTTTTAAGTTTAATGGAGCAAAGAGGAGTTAATATTGATGATTCAGCTTTGACAACAATCTCAAAAGAATTTGATTTATTAATTAAAGATATTGAACAAAAAATATTCAAGATTATTGGTCAAGAATTTAATATTAATTCAACTATTCAATTGAGAGAAATAATTTTTGATAAGCTAAAATTAAAACCTTTTAAAAAAACAAAGAAAGGTGAATTTTCAACTGATTCTGAATCTTTACAAACAATGTTAGATCAACATGAAGTAATTCAGCATATATTATCTTATAGATTTTATTCAAAGCTAAAATCAACTTATTTAGACTCTCTTCCTGAACTGATAAATAAAGAGACAAAGATGCTTCATACATCATATAATCATGTTGGTACTTCAACAGGTAGGCTTTCCTCAAGTAACCCCAATTTACAGAACATTCCAATTAAAACATATGAGGGCAAGAGGATTCGAGAATCTTTTATCCCTAGGGATAAAAATTATTGTTTAATTTCCGCAGATTATTCTCAAATCGAACTAAGGTTATTAGCACATTTTTCTGAAGATGAAGCAATGATAAATAGTTATGTTAGTGGTGAAGATATCCACTCCAATACAGCGGCAGAAATTTTTGGAGTTTCTGTAAATGATGTCACTGAGGATCAAAGACGGCTAGCTAAAACTATAAATTTTGGAATTATTTATGGAATAGGTCCTAAAAGACTTTCGCTGCAGATTGGTAAAGATATTAAAACCTCAAAGGAATATATAGAGAAATATTTTTCTAGATATCCTAGAGTGAAATTTTTTTTTGATGAAATGATCGAGTCTGCTGTTAGTAAAGGTTTTGCTGAAACATTGACTAAAAGAAGACGATATTTAAAAGATATTAAATCTAAAAATTTCATTTTAAGATCTGCAGGAGAGAGGGCAGCTATTAATACACCGATACAAGGATCTGCTGCGGATATCATTAAAATAGCCATGATTCATATTCATGATGATTCGAAGTTAAATAAATATTGTAGATTAATTATGCAAGTCCATGATGAATTAATATTTGAAGTTGATAAAAATAAAGTTACTTCAGCAGTAAAAAAAATAAAAGAACATATGGAAACAGCAGTTGAGCTAAAAGTACCTTTGAGTGTGGATATAGGGGAGGGCGGTTCATGGTCCGAAGCACATTAAGAATAATTTTTTTTATATTAATATCTTTAGCATCTGCTGAATCTGCTACCTTTAAAGAACTTGTAAAAAGCCAAGCAGAGATTACACCTAATATATCAATCTTTATTAAGAATCTTTCAACAAATGAAGTAATTGTTTCATATCGTGCTAACAAAAGTATGATCCCAGCGTCAAATCAGAAAATTATTACTACTTTGACTTCACTAGATTTATTGGGGGAGGAATTTAAATTTAGTACTTATATTTTTCTCCTTGATAAAATTGATGAAAAGGGAATTTATTCTGGGAATATTTATATTGATACAAGAGGAGACCCTTCTTTATCATCATCGAAACTTAAAGATGCAGTTAATTTTTTTAAAGAAAAAGATTTAAAAGTTATTCAAGGTAATATCATAATTAATGATACATATTTCGAGTCACCTGAATATAATAAAAATTGGAAAAACTCATGGAAAGGATCTTATTGGGCACCATATATTTCATCTATTGCAGTTGATAATAATCTTTATAAATCGGGTGACACACTTCTTCTGACCGATAATCCATTGTATTTACTAGGTGTTAAGTTTAGAAAAATTTTGCGTTCAAAAGGTATAATTTTCAAAGGGAATATAGTTTTAAAGGAAATACCTTTAAGGGATAAATTGGTTCCTTTTAAAATTATCTATGAAATTAATTCTCCATCACTTTCTAAGCTAGTCTATATTGTAAATAAAGAAAGCGATAACCTCTATGCAGAGCATCTATTTAAAAAATTCTCTGCTCATTATATGAGAACTAGAGGTTCCTGGATAGATTCTCAGAAAATAACTAGGAAATTTCTAACTGAAAAAGTTAAATTAAACTCAAAAGATTTTAATTTAGATGATGGATCAGGGCTCTCAAAATATAATAAAATCACTACAAAATCTATCGTAAAGTTATTAGAATATTCAACAAAGCAAGATTATTTTGAGGTTTTTTTTAATTCTTTACCGATTGCCGGAAAAGATGGAACTTTATTAAAAAGGTTTAAAAATAAGCCTCTATATTTAAATTTAAGAGCAAAAACAGGCTACATAAAGGGTGTTAGTTCATTGTCCGGTTTTTTTAAAGGGAAAGATAATGAGACATATGTTTTTTCTATAATAGTCAATGATCATAATTATTCAATCAGAAGTTTCATAGATAGATTATTATCTAAAATTTATTATTATTAATCATAATAAAGATTCGAAATAATATATCTTCATTAATCTCTTCAGGACGTGCTTTATCATTAATTCTTAATTTTTTTAGAATTGAAAAGATTCTATCTTTATCATATTTGTTTGCTAAATTATTTACAATTTTTTTTCTATTTGAAAAGAATGCACATTGTAAAAATTTATCTAGTTCTTTCATGTTTAGATTGTTAGAGCTAATTTTTTTTGGAGTGAAAAGTAAAACACTTGATTTTATTTTTGGGGGTGGCCAAAAGTCATTTTCATTAACCTTCAATATCTCTTTTACTTCATAAAAAATTTTGATTTTAGAGGATAATTGATTTTTCTTTATTTTTTTTGCAATAATCTTATCAGCCACTTCTCTTTGAAACATAAAGATGCCTTTGTTTGTGTTTTCATGGAGTTCGTTAACGAATTTAATCAAAATCTTTGTAGATATATTATAAGGAAGATTCCCTACAATAATTGAATTCTCAGATGATATAGATTTGAAATCGATCTTAAGTACATCTTCATTTATTAAGGTTATATTTTTTTTTAATTTAAATTTATTTTTAAGGTTCTCAATTAATACTTTATCTTTTTCAATACAAATTATATTTCTTTTTTGATTAACCAAAGGCTCAGTTATGGCCCCAAGGCCAGGCCCTATTTCTATAATATCATTGGTTGAATTATTTAGTATTTCTTCGGCTATTTTATCTATTTTTGATTTATTAGATAAAAAGTTCTGACCATAACTTTTTTTTGCGAATGTATTTAATTGGGTTAATTCTTTCTTAATTCCTGGCATATATTATATTTATTTCTTTAGAAATTTATATACAATTTCACCTTCTTTTATCATTCCCAGCTTTTCTCTTGCAATTAACTGTATATAGGAATTATTATTTTCCAATAAGTGGATTTCAGTTTTTAATAACTCATTTTTTTCCATTAGGTATTCGTTTTCTTCTATAGTTGCAATATTCTTTTTTTTCAGAATATAAATCTGAATGACATCGTTAATTACTATTCCTAAGAGTAAACATATTGCTAAAAGAAATGATGTTTTAATAAATTTATAATCCATTATTCATANCCTAATAAAAAAGGATTTGATTGTTTTTCTACTCCAACTTGAGTTTCAGGACCATGTCCAGGTAGTAAAACAGTCTCATCTGGGAGNACCATAAGTCTTTTTTTAATGTTTCCTACTAGGTCGTTCATNTTGGTTCCACCAGTTAAATCGACNCTTCCAATGCTACCTGCAAATACAGTATCNCCACATATTACNAATTCATTTTCTATATTTGGATTTAATTTTTTAGAAAAATAAAAACATAAGCTNCCTGGTGAATGTCCAGGAACATGAATTGTTATAAATTTTGAACCGGCTACCTCTATTTCTTGATTATCTTTAATGAATTCGTCTATTTTAGGAATCTCTGGGTTTGAAAACTCNTCTAAGCCGAATCTCATTGCGGCATCAATCATTACATTGACAATTGGCACCTCAAGTTCATGTATTAAAAAAAGTGCACCGTATTTCTTTTTAAAATATTCTACACCATATATATGGTCTAAATGAGCATGAGTATTTATAATCTTAATGGAACTAAATTCTAAGTCATTTAATTGTTTCTCTATTTCTTTTGTTTGGCTTCCTGGATCAACCAGGAGCACTTCATTGGAACCTTCATTGCTTAGAATATAAGTATTTTCTACAAATGCTCCCCCTGGAATTACAAAAAGTTTCATTGGTTGTTAGGTTACTATATATTGCTTATATGTGTCAATTTGATTTGGCTAAAATTTCTATTGATACTTCTTTAAACATATTTTTATATAGTTTAATCCTAATCTGATGGATACCCACTGTTGTGATTTGATTTTTGATTTCAATATTTTTTTTATTTATGGATATTTTATTTTTTGCAATTTCCTCTGAAATATTCATAGATGTAATTGAGCCAAATAATTTCCCATTATTTTCTTTTGCATATATTTTTATGTTGATTTCATCAAGTTTTTTCGATATGGATTTTGCCTGATTTACTAATTCTTCCTCTTTTCTGGATAGAGATTCTTTTTTAGCTTTTAGATCATTCAAATTTTTANCTGAAGCTTCGATAGCAAGTTTTTTTGGTATTAAGTGATTTCTAGCTTGCCCGTCAGGAACTTCAACAATATCGCCTACATTACCAAGCTTATTTACTTTTTCCTTTAAAATAACTTTCATAAATTACTTGTGATTTACAGTGTAAGGAATTAGTGCCATGTATCTAGCTTTTTTAATTTCTTTGGAAATTAATCTTTGTTGTGATGCACTATTTCCTGTCATTCTTCTGGGCGCTATCTTCTTTCTTTCTGTAATAAAGTTTAAGAGAAGTTCAACATTTTTATAATTTATATCTACATTCCCTTCTAAAAGTTTAGAAGGTTTTTTCCTCGGTTGTCTTCCTCTTTTATCATATTCTTTTCTTTCTGCCATTTTAATCTCCTATTTTTTATCTATTAAAAATCTTAGTACAATAGTTTTTTCGAAACTTAGTATCTTCTCGACTTCTGTTATACATTCAGCCGAACATTTAGTTTCTAAAATATAGTAAGTTCCACTAGTATGATCATCTATGGTATAGGCTAATTTTCTATCAGCCCATTTGTCAAANTTTGCTATTTCACCACTATATTTTTCTTTAATTGTTGAAGATATCTTATCAGATAGCTCAGAATATAAACTAGGTTCTATATTTTGCGGTACTATAAANAGTACCTCNTAATTATTTGTCATAAGAAAATGACCTCCTGTTATGGTCTGTGGCCAGTAAACTAGCAACAGGCTTAAACATTATACCTAAAGTGAATTATATCTCCATCTTTAACGATATAATCTTTACCTTCTGATCTCATTAAGCCATTTTTTTTTACTTCCTCTTCACTTTTAAATTCTATGAAATTTTTAAACTCTATAATTTCTGCTCTAATAAATCCTTTCTGAAAGTCTGTATGGATTTTTCCTGCAGCCTCTGGAGCTTTTGAACTTTTTTTAATGCTCCATGCCCTGCACTCCTGGGNTCCCGCTGTATAAAAAGTGATTAAATTTAACAAAGAATAAACTTCATTTATTAAGAGTTTCAAGCCAGTATCGATGATATTGTACTCTTGTAAAAAATCCTTTTTTTCTTCTTCATCAAAGTCTTTTACTTCGCTTTCAAGCAATCCATTAATCTCTACATAACTATCTTGATTNTCGGTAATTTNGCTTTTGAGACTAGTAATCTTTTCAGAAGAAATCTGTTTGTTACCATAGTTAAGAATATAAGTAGTAGGCTTCATTATAATTAGATTTAGTTGTTTAACTATTTTCAAATCATCTATACTGAATTCTTTCTCTATATTTATTTTTTTTCCACTGTTTAATATATCTATAACTTTTTGAACTATTTCATGTTCTCTTATTGCATCTTTATCCCCACTTTTTTTCCCTTTTTCCAACTTTGTTAAACGTTTTTCTAATATTTGAAGATCGCTCAATGCTAGCTCTAGATTTATGACCTCCATATCTCTGATAGGGTCGACAGAATCAAATACATGAGTTACATCGTCTTCAAAGCATCTCAGGACATGAGCAATAGCATCAACCTCTCTTATATTTGCAAGAAATTTATTGCCTAACCCCTCACCTTTACTTGCACCTTTGACAAGCCCTGCAATATCAACAAACTTTAAATTTGTGAAAACAATATTTTTGGAATTTAATATGTTATGAAGTTGCTTTAGTCTATTATCTTCAACATTTACTACAGCCACATTTGGCTCAATTGTAGTAAAGGGAAAATTTCCACTATCAGCTGCAGCATTTGTTAGTGCCGAAAATATTGTTGATTTTCCAACATTTGGCAGTCCAACAATGCCACAGCTAAGAGAACTCATTTATAGAAAAATAGGTGCTACTACNAATGAAACAATTGTCATAAGTTTGATCAATATATTCATTGCAGGNCCAGATGTATCCTTAAATGGATCACCAATGGTATCACCAACAACAGCGGCTTTGTGTGCCTCTGATCCTTTACCACCTTTATTTCCTTCCTCGATAAACTTTTTAGCGTTATCCCATGCACCNCCTGAGTTTGCCATCATTAGTGCAAGAGTTATACCTGAAATTAATGCTCCAGCTAAAAATGCTGCTAATCCNGCTGAGCCTAAAGCAAATCCAACAATGATAGGACAAACAACTGCCAGAATACCAGGCAAGACCATTTCTTTTAAAGATGCATCAGTACTAATTTTAATACAGGACGCATAATCTGGCTCGGCTTTTCCTTCCATGATTCCAGCTATTTCTTTAAATTGCCTTCTTACCTCTTGAACCATTTTTTCGGCTGATCTACCAACAGCACCCATGGTCAATGCACCAAATAAATACGGAACCATTCCTCCAAGGAGTAGTCCACAGACAACTTTATAATCCAGNAAATTAACTGAACTAATTTGAGCTGCTGCAGCAAAAGCAACAAAAAGTGTCAAAGAAGTTAAGGCTGCTGAACCAATAGCAAAACCTTTACCAATTGCGGCAGTAGTATTACCTAAACTGTCAAGTTTGTCGGTAATCACTCTTACTTTAGGATCTAATCCCGCCATTTCAGCAATTCCACCTGCATTATCAGCTATTGGACCGTATGCATCAACAGACATTGTAATACCAATTGTAGCAAGCATGCTCACAGCGGCGATACCTATCCCATATAAACCTGCAAAATTAAAGGATGCAAAAATTGCTATAACAATTACAAGAATTGGAAGAGCTGTACTTAACATCCCTACGGATAATCCACTAATAATATTCGTTGCAACTCCGCCTTTTTCGGAAGCATCTGCAATATCAGAAACTGGTTTTCCAGATGTATAATATTCTGTAATCCCCCCAATTATTGAACCAGAGAAAAGACCGATAATTGAACATACAAAAATATTAAACAGCATAGAAGACGAAATACCTACACTTTCACCAACAGCATTTAATGAAAAATATGCAAAAGCAAGGAAAAGTATTCCTGCAGTTAAAGAAGCTTTTCTAAGAACACCAGAAGGTTCCGAGTCTTTCAAAACATCTACTACCTTAGTTCCAATAAATGAAGCTATCGTTCCAACAATTATTAAAATAATAGGAAATGCATACATAGCAAGAGTTTGATTTGAAGCCATTCCCATACCAGATGCAATTACAATCGTTGCAATAACACTTCCAACATAAGATTCAAACAAATCTGCTCCCATTCCCGCTACATCTCCAACATTGTCTCCAACATTATCAGCAATAGTTGCTGGATTTCTTGGATCATCTTCAGGTATTCCAGCCTCTACTTTACCAACTAGGTCAGCTCCAACATCAGCGGCTTTAGTATAAATTCCACCACCAACTCTAGCAAAAAGAGCAACAGAACTAGCACCCATTGCAAATCCACCGATATCAGTAGCAAAGTTTGCCAAACTAATATTATTGACAGGATCTAATGCAAAATATATGGCAAAAGCTCCACTGACCCCTAATATTCCTAAACTCGCAACTGAAAAACCCATAACACTTCCACCCTTGAATGCGGTTGAAAGCGCTGAGCCTTGACCTGAGGTGTTCGCAGCTTCTGCTGTTCTTGAATTGGCTATACATGCAGATGTCATTCCTGCCCATCCACAAGTCATAGACAAGGCAGCACCAGCAAAATAACATATTGCTGTTTGCATACCTAAGAAGTAAAAAAGCAATGCTCCTACTGTAAGAACAAATATAACAATATATCGATATTCTTGTTTTATGAAAGACATAGCACCATTATATATTGTGACACCAAGCTTTCTTTGAGTATCATTACCTCTTGGTAATGATCTTATATTCCAATATGTTACTTGTGCATAAATTAACCCCAGCACAGCTAGAACTAATCCACCATAAGTAACGAATTGACTAGATAAATCCATGATTTCCTCCTTGATTTGTCTCAGTTAATATTCATTGAATTTTACTGTTAAATTTATTCATTGCAAATGAAATACCTTCTAAAACAATATCTTCAATTATTTGCTCAAATTTTTCTAAGATAGGTTTTAATAATATATTCTCATTTTGTGTGAATTTTGACAATACATGAGAATTAATTTGGCCTTTGTTAACTGGCTTTCCAATACCTACTCTTATTTTAATAATCTTATTGGTCTCAATATATTTTTCAATTGATTTTATACCATTGTGACCAGCGGAACCTCCACCTACCTTTATCTTTAAATTTCCAATTGGTAAATCTAGATCATCATAAACAACAATAATATTTTCTTGTTTAATTTTAAAAAATTTAGAGACTTCATTTACTGCGACACCGCTTTCATTCATAAATGTTTGTGGCTTTATTATATGAATGGGATTTTTATTAATTTCAATTTTAGAATACAATGATTTAAATTTAATCGACATTGAGTCAGAATCTAAAAGAGTATCTATAAGATTAAAACCTATATTATGCCTTGTATCTTTATACTTTTGTCCAGGATTTCCAAGGCCAATGATTAAATAATGATTGAATAAGTCTTCCACTTTAATTTAGGATTCACTATTTTCAGCTTCACCTGTTCCCGCACTATCGCTTTCACCTTCGGGGGATGATTCTTCATCTTCCGCAGTTGTTTCAACAACAACTCTTGGNGCTAGTATGCTTANAAGTGTACTTTTTGGATTAGAAAGAAAATCGATTCCATCAATTTNAGCAATATCCTCAACTCTTAATGTATCACCAATATTTAAAGAACTTATATCAACTTCAATATTNTTAGGGATTTTATCTGGAAGGCATTGAACTTTAACTTCATCAGAAAGCTTCTGTATNACTCCACCACTTTTAACACCTTCGGGTTTNCCAACGAAATTTATAGGGCAAGGTACNTTAACNAATTCTCCTTCTGTAATTTCATAAAAATCTAAATGAAGAGGATTNCTGGTTAATGTATCAATATGAGCATCTTTAAGAAGAACATTTTTTTTAATATCGCTTTCTGTAACATTAATTTCTAATATTGTATTTTCACCAGAGTCTCTTCTAAGTAATTTTTTTAATGTTTTAGGGTCAACTAAAATATTAAGGTTCTCCTTATTCTTTCCATAAACTACTGCAGGCACTAAACCTTGATCTCTATATTTCTTATTTGCTTCTTTTCCTAGAGATTCTCTTTTTAAAACCTCTAATTCAACTGTATTCATTCCATTCTCCTAAGAAAATAAATTACTTATGGATTTTTTATTAATAATTCTCCTCAAAGCTTTCGCAAATAAGTCAGCAACACTTAAAACCCTAATTTTCNTTATTTTCTTTAATTTAGCTTGGTTATTTATTGTATCTGTAATTATAAGTTCATCAATACTCGAATTCTGAATATTCTGGATTGCATTCCCTGACAAGACTCCATGNGTNCAAAACATGGAGACTCCNTTTGCACCAGCTTTAATTAAAGCTTCTGCTGATTTTGCTGCAGTTCCNCCAGTATCTATNATATCATCAATAAGAAGAACATACTTTCCTTTCACATTNCCGATAACATTANTTATCTCTGCAACATTAGGAGCTGGTCTTCTTTTGTCGGTCATAGCTAAGTCAACAATATTCGATCTTTTTGCAAATGCACGAGCTCTTTCCATACCGCCAGCATCTGGTGATGCAATAATAAGATTTTTTTTATTGTATTTTTTAATAAAATAGTCTCTAGCAATAGGAAATGCATAAAGATGATTGACNGGCACATCAAAGAAGCCTTGAATTTGACCAGCATGAATATCCATCANAATTACTTCTTCAATTCCAGACTTTACNAATAGGTCACATATTAATCTAGCTGTAATAGGTGATCTATCGCTTACTTTTCTATCTTGTCGTGCATAACCAAAATAAGGTATAACAGCAACAACTTTTTCTGCTGAAGCTCTTTTTAGAGCATCTATTATTATTAACAGTTCCATNAAGTTTTCATGAACTGGATTATTTGTGGATTGAATAACATAGCAATCTGCACCACGAACACTTTCATTCACTTCGACAAATATTTCTTCATCACTGAATCTTTTAATATCTAAAGCACCNGGCTTAAGCTTTAGCTTTTTACAAATTGATTTAGCCAATTGTTCATTGGATGTTCCAGAAAAAATTTTAATATTTCCCACAATAAAATTGTAAAATAATAAAGACTCAATGTAAATTTAATCAATGTTGAAATATAAAAAAATCTTTTCAAAAAAAGCAGATTCTATTATAGAAATTTTAATTTACAANAATACTCATTTGTTTTTTTATTCANATTTAACAAATGAATATAGATATACAAATAGCATTGTATGGATTAAGAATTTTACAAGGGCAACTGCTAGTGTTGAAAAAGTTTTGACTGATTTTTCAATTAAAATTATAGATGAAATGATTAGCACCGGTAGAAAATCAGTGGTTAATGGTAAAATGAAACCAATTCAATGTGATAAATTTAAGAATAATTTTAAATCGCTTATGCTTTTTTAGTTCTTTCTAGATATTTTCCATCTCTTGTATCAACTTTTATTATGTCTCCAATATTAATAAATAAGGGAACTGCAATATTGGCACCTGTTTCTAGGGTTGCCGGCTTATTTCCACCGGTTACGCTATCACCTTTAAGGCCTGGTTCTGTATTGCTAATTTCAAGTTCAACATGTGTTGGTAGTTCTATGTCTATTGGAGAACCATTATAATTCAAGAGTAATACATTATGTTCTTCTTTCATATATTGCCTTTTATCTCCAATTTGGTCATTACTGATTTGATATTGTTCAAATGATTCTAAGTCCATAAATGTCATAGAAGAATCATCGCTAAATAAAATTTGAGCTTCTTTTCTTGTTAGATCAGGGAGGCTGAATGAGTCACCACTTCTAAAACTTTTTTCTTGGACCAGACCATTAACAATATTCTTTAACTTAGTTTTGACTACCGGACTTCTTTGTTGCATAACTCTATGTTGAAATTCTACAATTTCCCATAATTCGTCTTCAAAAATAATTTTTAATCCTTTGTAGAACTTGCTTGTTTCAATCACACTCATCAAAACTACTCCTTAATTTGCTTAATAATTGCTTTGAAAGCTTTATTGTCTATCTTATTAATTTTTTTTAGTATATCTGACTTTGATAATTCATGCTTTAAATCTCTAACCTCTGAGGGTGCAATTCGTCTGTTTGAAAAAAATTTCTCATTTAGATCAAGAATAATCTTCTTTAATGATTCTTNAATAATTAGCCTTACAACTTTAGAGAAAAGTGGATTAGAACCATTNGTATTTATATTTATATTTATATTTTTATCTAGTTTGATATTTGATGTGAAAAAAAAGTTACTTAACTTTTTATCAGATGCATTATTGACTAATAAGTTTGATTTGATTGCATCATAAGAAACTTTTTCATTCACTTTTATTTCATTAGTACATGCGAGGATTATATTTTGATTTTTAAGATCATTTTTTNTATATTTTCTTTTAAGAATAGAAATATTTTTGTTGTCATCNGCTATTAAATTTATCTTTGATAAAATTAAAGGTGATATTATTTTGATTTTGCACTCTGTTTTTTGACTAACAATTTTTTTCAATCTTCTAAGTGCTACTTTACCAGCACCAACAATTAGGATTTTTTTATTAGTGAAATCTAAATTAATATTCATTATTCACTCAAAGAATTAAAGATAAAAATTATAAGCAGATATAATAAGGGTCCAAAAATTGCTACATATCCAATATAAATATAAACCTTTAATATTTTCTTTGCCTTATAACCTGGCACATTCAAGGACTGTTCCTTTACATTATTTAAAAGTCTCTTAAGAGTTTTAATCATTATCTTTCAAGCACTTTACAAACGAATCAATATCTATTGCAGGTAAAGTCGTGATTTGAATTGTACCCCTAGATGTTAATTCTATTGAAAGCTTACTTATTGCATCATTGCTAGGAGCTTCAACAATATTAACGAAATCAAAAGGACCAAGAGTGGCATATTGTTTTAAAATTTTAATCCCCATTTTTTCGATCTCTTCATCAACCTCTCTGATTCTATAAGGTTTTTCTTTAAGAGTTTTTCTTCCTTCTGTTGTGAGAGTTGATAATAAAATATATCTTGGCATTCTAACCTACCTTTTTAATTACATATTCAAGTTTATCTGATATTATTGTCTAACAAAATATATGTATTTAGTAAAATCAATTAAAACTCTTTTAAGCCTTGTATTTATAGTATTAACCGCTTTGCTTTTTTACTGTAATGATTTACATGCTAATGCTGAAATTGATGATTTAGTTAATAAAAACCTATCAAAGTTAGAAATAACCAATTATGAATGGACGAATAAGTCAATGAATTCTCAACCTATGTTTGATGTAATTGAGATACGAAATAATTCAAGCATTGGATTTAAAGATTTAGTCTTAGAAGTCCAGGTTTATAATTCAAGTGGAACCCTATATACTTTTCCTATTTTTCTTCAAGGAAAGGTGATACCGCCTGGTGAGTTGATAAGGTTGGAGAATATTACAACTCCCTCAATACTTCCTTTTAATGTAGCAAAAACTAGAATAGGCATAAAAAAGGCACAGTTTAGCTATGAAAATAATAAAGATTTTAATCCAACAAAAAATATAATTATTGAAAATTTTGACTATATCATAGATTCATCTGCATCAAAGACTGTACAACTTAAGTTGTTAGAGTATAAAAATATTTCTGAAAATTATTATAATAATGTGCAGTTTAAGATTGTTTTTCTTGATTCAAAAAATAATCCTGTTGGTGAAACCATTTATCTTAATAGCAATCCAATTTCTCCAGGTGAAAAGGTAAGCATAGAAAATTTTGTTATAGGCTCATCCTCAGCAAATAATTCATCTAAAATAAATATCAAAGTAAATGATGCAGACTTAATATCATCTAAAGCATATATTGAATTAGGCGGGATAAATCAAGTATCACAATCACAAGCCAATGATTTTAATAAAATTCCTATAATTTTATCTGATTTAAATATTAAAAATTATAAATGGATATCTAATGCTTCAAATACACTTGGGATTTTGAATGTTGAAATCTTAAATGAAAGCTATTTTGATTATACAAATGTAGTTTTTGAAGTTTATTTTATGAATTCAAATGGTTCCACAATAAATAAAAGAAGAGCAAAATCCAAAAAGGATATATTTTTTGCAAAATCAACCCAAGATGCCCAAGTTTCAGTTGGTTTAATGGATTTTAAATTTTCATCCATTGAAATCGCAATTATTAGTGGAGACTCAAGTCTAGATAAGGAGAAGTTAATAAAAGACAGTTCTGATAAAAAAATAGTGCAGAAAGCAAATACTGATGTAAGTAGCAAACTTGAAAGCGATTCATCTGACTCTAAATTAAGTGGTGCCCTTCAAGAGTTAACCTCAACAGAAATTATTGAAAACATAATCATAGTTAGCACAACTTATACAAGCTCTAGTGGATCCATCAAAGTATTAAATCTTGCAGATTATGACCTTTTTGACTTAACATTGGAAGTATCCGCTAAAGATGGGAAATCTATTATGTTTCCTATAAAAAGGCTTAATTCAAGGTCAGAGAGAACTTTTTTTGGTATAAATCTTAATGAATTGGGTACAATAGATGGGCAATATATTAATTTTAAGATAATTAAAGCCAGTAAACTTATAAAAAATTAAATTTTTTTCTAATATCTTTCTTTCAATTGGTTTATAATTTAAAGAGGAGTTAAAAATGAAAACCAAAAATTATACTATATGGGATAAAATAGCTAACTATTTTTCAATTGACATAGGACTTGATTTAGGGACTGCAAATGTTGTGGTTTACATAAAGGACAAAGGGATAGTCGCGAATGAACCATCTGTTGTTGCTGTTCAGAGAGATAGAGTTGGAGATATAAATATTTTAGCAGTTGGTGATGAGGCAAAATTAATGATTGGTAAAACACCTGGTTCAATAGAAGCTATTAGACCATTAAAGGAAGGTGTAATTGCTGATTTTGAAGTTACTCAAAAGATGTTGGAGTACTTCATTTCCAAATATCATAAAAATAATTTCTTGGTACGACCAAGGGTCGTTGTTTCCGTTCCGATAGGTATTACACCTGTAGAAAAAAGAGCTGTTGTTGAAGCTGCAGAATCAGCAGGAGCCAGAGAGGTTTATTTGATTGAGGAAACAATGGCAGCAGCATTGGGTGCAGAGATGGATTCTGTTCTTAGTTCCAGAGGTGGCATGATTATTGACATTGGTGGAGGTACAACTGGGATTTCTGTTATTTCTTTAGGTGGACTAGTTTTAAGTAAGTCTATTAAGACAGCAGGGGACTCTATGAACAATGCGATAATAGATTATGTAAAAAAGACTTACAATATATTGATTGGTGAGAATATGGCAGAAACTGTTAAAAAAACTATCGCTGATGTTTCTGATAAACCTAGTGAATCGCTTCAAATGCAAGTGAGGGGCAGAAATCTTGAAGATGGTTTACCTACATCAATTGAACTTAGAGCATCCGACACGAAAAAAGCACTCGATACCTCAGTAGATGAGATTATTTCTGCCGTAAGAGAAACTCTGGATTCAACACCNCCTGAACTCGCTGGTGATATCATTGTTGATGGAATTGTACTTGCGGGAGGTGGAGCTTTGCTTGGTGGCTTATCAGAAAGAATTTCCTCGTCTACCAAGTTAAAAGTATCAGTTGGTGAAGATCCTCTGCTTTGTGTTGTTAATGGGTGTGGTAAAGCATTAGAAGAAATTAATACATTAAGAAAGATTTCAATTTAAAATATGTTATCAAATAGAAACAAAAAGAAGATTTCTTTAATACTTATTATCTCCTTTGTTTTTAGCATATTCTTTTACTTTAGACTTGATTCCTACTTAGATTCCAATTTTAAATCATTTTCGTCATCTTTTATTAAAAATTATTTTGAAATAGAGATTCCTTTAAATAATGATCAAAAACTTAATTTAGAAAATTTAAAAAAAGAAAATTTAGAATTAAAGTCTTTATTACAAATTAAGGATAACGATTCGTTTAGCATAGTTTTTACAAAAATAATTTTTAGTCATCCTTCTTTTTTAAATCAAACATTTACAGTTCCATTGGGCTCAGAGGATGGTATTACAAAAGACCAGTTGGTTTTTTCATCTAAAAGTTTTTTAGGGAAAGTAGCAAAAGTAATGCCGAATTATTCAGAAGTAATAACATTAAAAAACATTAATTTTAATCTTATTGTTGAGGTAGGTGATAAAAAATATAAAGGAATATTAAAGGGCAATGGGTATGGTTCACAAATAGAATATATAGCTGATACATCAAACATTAATATAGGTGATAAAATATATATTCATAGCACTGTTAAAAGTAATCTGCTACAAGTACCAATTGCAAAAGTTAGTGCTATAAGAAAAAAATTAGGGTTCTTATATTTAACAGTTGCTTCACCCTTACCATTTAATTCAATAAGCTATGTAGGGATTGTAAACATTGGTAAGATTAAATAAATATTTNAAATTTTCNCTTTTTCTTTTAATTTTATTATCNGTATTTAATGGATTAAATTTATTTGGNATTGAAGNTTTAATCGATATCTCATTGGTNCTNATGATACTTTTAGCTATTGATAAAAGTTCAAAATTTGAATTATCAATATTTATAATAATTCTTTTATTACTTCAAATTTTTGGCGATTTATTAACTTTATATGATTCTTTTGTAAAAATATCATTAATCTTTATTGCTATGTATTTAAATAAATTTTTTATTTGGAATAGTCAAAGGAATGAAATTCTTTTAGNNGCATTCTTACTAATTGTATATTATCTATTAAATTTATGTTTATTATCGATTTTAGGGGATTTAGTTTTATTCCCAATACTTAAATATATTTTCATAAAATTTCTTTTTTCCTTTATTATTTTAACAATAATGTTATTTATATTTAGGTACACTCAATGGCCAAGTCAACAAGATCAAATTTATCAATTTTAATAGTAGTTATCTTTTTTTTAGTAATAATTTTTAGACTCTTTTATCTTCAAATAATTAAAGGTGAGCAGTATAAAGAAATATCCAGGAAAAATTTCATCAGAGAAGCAATTATTCCTTCCCCCAGGGGACTCATTCTAGATAGAAATGGAAAGCAAATTGCNTATAGTAGACCAGTTGTAAATCTATATATAAAAAATACTAATAAATTAAAACTCAATGAAATAAAAAATAATTTGTCTACTTATATTAAACTAGAACCATCTCTTAAATTAAAAAATGAAAAATCACATAGTGGAATTCAAAGAAGGCTATTGAAAAAAGACTTATCAATAGATGAGATTTACCTTGTAGAGGATTTATTTAAAGATGTATCTAACNTAGAATTAATTGTTGATTATATTCGAGTATATCCATACGGTGAGGCTGCATCCCANATAACTGGACATTTGACTTCAAATGATAAGAAAGATTTTATGTATGGAAATTTATTCTCTAATAGAAAAGGTGCTAATGGTTTAGAAAAATTTTTTGACAAAACATTAACTGGAAATGTAGGTTCAAAATACTTATATGTTGATAGTAGGGGGCGAGAGGTTATCGGTCAAGAGATNGAGAATGATGAATTTAAAGATATTGAGAAAGGAAACAATATTAAGACAACTATTGATATAGAATTACAAAAAATAATATATGACCAATTTGTCACTTTTAATGGAGCAGTAATAGTTAGTGAGCTTAAATCAGGAGAAATCTTGGCCTTGGTAAGTAAGCCAGGATTTGATCCAAATTTATTTTCACAACCTATATCTANTANTGANTGGAATAANTTAAAAGCNGATAAATCTAAGCCATTTCTTAACAGAGCTTTTCTTGTTTCAAGCCCTCCTGGTTCAATTATTAAAATAATAACTGCTGTTGCGGGACTTGAAGAAGGAGTTGTCTCTCCATCAACAGAATATTATTGTCCCGGCTATACCAAAGTGGGTAATAGAAATTTTAGGTGCTGGTTAAAAGGTGGACATGGTATGCAAGATGTTAAAAAGGCTCTAATTTCATCNTGTGATGTTTATTTTTATAAAGTTGGACTTAATCTAGGAATTAAAAAATATTCTTCNTGGTTAAAAAAATTCGGCATTGGAGATAGCGANGATTATCTCCCTTTTAAGCAAAAGAGTGGAGTTGTNCCTGATAANAAATTTATAGATAAATATTTAAATGGAAAGTTTTATAGCGGAGATATGGTCAATGTTGCTATAGGTCAGGGATATCTTACTTTGAATGTGGTTCAAGCAAATAAGATTATCAGCATAATAGCAAATGATGGTGAATTTGTTCCTTATAAATTATTTGATTCAATGAATCAGTCTAAGAGTAAGAAATTAAAAATTAAGCCAAAAAATTTGAGTGTAATAAAAGATGGATTACTTGGTGTTGTTAATGATTCCAATGGAACGGGTTTTCATGCAAAAGATGATTTGTTATTGGCAGGAAAAACTGGAACTGCACAAGTTATATCAAAAGACTCTTCTAATTATGGATATGGAAAATATAAAAATCATGGTTGGTTCACGGCTTACTATCCCTTTAATGCTCCAAGGATTGCTATTACAGTTTTTGCTGAACATGGTGATTCTGGTGGAAGGGCAGGTGGTCCTATCATTAAAAAAATAGTTTCTTATTATAAAGAAAATTATGGTGAAAAATCAGATGAGCTTAGGTAACTTTTTACTAAAACCACATAGGAAAATTTATTTTGTTGGTTTNTTAATTATTTTTNTAAGTTGTTTAAATTTAGCTTTTATTGATAATGAGAAATTGATTAATAGCTATGCAATTAANCAGTTTTTTTGGCTTTTATTATCAATTGTAACTGCTTTTTTTATATCTNGAATAAGACTGCAAAGCATAAAAGCTCTCGCTGTTCCATTATANTTCTTCTCAATATTATTATTAGTAATTGTTCTTTTCAGTGATGAGATCTCGGGAGCACGAAGCTGGATAAAACTTTTTGGATTTTCTTTTCAACCCTCAGAACTTGTCAAAATATCTTATGTATTTATGATTGCAAAACTTTATTCGGATCTTGGTAGTTACTCCAAATCTTTGATAATCAAATATTTTCTTGGACTACTTTTTTTTGTTATACCTTTTATTTTAATAATGATTCAACCCGATTTTGGATCAGCTTTTATGCTCCTTTTATTATCTATGGCTGTGATTTTTAGCTTTTCGTTTAACAAAAAATTTCTATTNTTCCTTTTATTAATTACTTTTGCCATTTCAATACCTATNTGGCAAAACTATTTAAAACCATATCAAAAACAAAGGATTATTAATTTTATAAACCCTGAAAATGATCCAAGAGGATATGGATATAATGCTATTCAATCAAAAATTTCGATCGGTTCTGGGTCTATAATTGGTAAGGGTTTTGGTAATAGTTCACAGTCTAAATTTGGATTTTTGCCAGAAAAACATACTGACTTTGCTTTTTCAGTTTGGGCTGAACAAACAGGTTTTTTAGGATCTTTAATATTATCGTCTTTATATTTATTTTTAATTATCTATCCACTATTATTTTTATCTAATATTAAAGATATTTTCTTAAAGGTAATAATTTTTGGTATTAGCTCATATTTCTTTTTTCATTTTGTAGTAAATTCTTTGATGACTATAGGACTATTCCCAGTCGTTGGCATTCCAATGATTTTATTTAGTTATGGCGGAACATCTCTTTTATGTTCATCAATTGCCTTTTCGGTTTCAGCTTTAATTATTTCTGAATTTCGAGATTATAATAGGTTAGGGGTTTAAGATGATTTATGAATTTGACCATCTAATGCAAACTGATGAGGTTTGTTCAAAANTATACAAGCATTTGATTCATTTAGATCAAGTAGACTCTACTAATAAGTTTGCATTAAATNTATCTGAAAAAGATCATGGTATTTGCATATACTCAAAAAATCAATTTGAAGGNAAAGGAAGAGAAGGGAGATTTTGGCATGGTAAAGAGAATAAGAGTCTNGCTCTTTCGATTTTGCTCGAATACCCTAAGACAGATAGACATAAAAGTTTACTGCCTATTCTAACAGCAAATAGTGTTTGTGAAACTCTAAAAAAATTTAAAATAAAATCATCAATAAAATGGCCAAATGATATTTTGGTAAATAATAAAAAAATATCTGGAATTCTCTGTGAAGTTGAATTCACACCTGATAAAAAAAATTACTTAGTAGTTGGTATTGGGATTAATGTAAATTTGAATTCAGAAGATTTTTTAAATGAACAAAAAATATACAAAATTAATCCAACTAGTATGAGTATTGAATCTGATCGTATCTTTGAGATTGATAAGGTTTGTTCGGCTTTACTTATTAATTTCGCAAATTTTTATCATATGTTGGACGGAAATGAAGATGAAATTATTAGTTTTTATAATCTTCACTGGGGGGACAAAGGTAAGAATCTGAATGTTCAAATGGGTGATAAATTTGTAACTGGTAAGGCTATTTCAATTAATTCATTTGGTGAGCTATTGATAAGAGATAATGATAAAGATCTATCTATCAATTCAGGTGAAATCATATCATTTTTATAATTTCTAGTTTTAATCTATTCATTAATTTTGTCCAATTTTCACCATTTTCAAAATCATTTATTGGTATAATATTGTTNATTTCAATCCCATCTTCTTTAATGCTTACATCATAATCATTTTTCTTTTTTAATATTTCNCCAAATTTAATTAATGCATTAACACTTTCTTCATCCTTTCCTCTAAATGTTGATCGAAGGTTTACTCTTTGATCCATACCTTCATATAATANGTTCCACATTGTACCTGGTCCTATTAAAGCAAATCTTAAATCAATCCTGGATTCTTTATCTTTCTTCATATTATTGATAATTATGACTAATATTTTAAGTTACTAACAATAGGTTTTTGTTTAATGAGTAATTATAAATATATTATTGATGCAATTCATTCAGGCACTAGAGTAGATGTNTTATTATCAANCAAGTTAGCACTAAGTCGTTCATCTATATCTAAATTAGCTAAAGACAATAACATTC
The DNA here is from genome assembly GCA_002701605.2 of bacterium. Classification (GTDB taxonomy): domain Bacteria; phylum Desulfobacterota_D; class UBA1144; order UBA1144; family UBA1144; genus TMED126. The sequence continues at coordinate 16,981 of NZWF02000013.1, read as the reverse complement.
TTTGNAATGGAAAAAANATAAAACAGTCCTATTCTTTNAAAACTAATGATATNATAGAAATTTATATTCCTTCTCCNANGGTTTCTCCTTTAGAACCAATTGATCAGCCTTTAGATATAATCTATCAAGATTCTGATATTGCAGTTATTAATAAACCTNCAAATTTGGTTGTACATCAAGGTGCGGGNGTTAAGTTGCCTACATTGGTAAANTTATTACTTTTTCANTGCAAGGACCTNTCTGGAATATCAGGNGAACTTCGTCCAGGAATAGTTCATAGACTTGATAAGGAAACTTCGGGAGTTATGGTTGTTGCTAAGAATGATAAATCTCATGTGAATTTATCTTCACAATTTAAAAACAGATCAGTATTAAAAACCTATTTGGCTGTTGTCCATGGTCAGCCTCATCAAGAAAGCGGTAGTGTGGATCTTAAAATAGGTAGAGATAAAAAGAATAGATTGAAAATATCCAATAACTCTTCATCGTTGAGAGAGGCCAAAACTGATTGGAAAGTAGTTGAAAGATTTGGAAACTTTACGCTTATTGAAGCACGGCCAAGGACAGGTAGGACACATCAAATTAGGGTACATTTGGAATCGATAGGTTGTCCGATATTGGGCGATAAACTTTATGGGTCTCGCAAGAAGATAAGTGTTGTTGATAATTTGAAAATTAATAGGCATATGTTGCATGCAAAAAAGCTTGAGTTTTTTCACCCTATAACGAAAAAAAAATTATCCTTTACAGCTAATCCTCAAGATGACTTTAATTTTCTTATAAGTAAAATCAGGAGCTTTAATGAGTAATTATAAATCCAGAAAATTGTCAACAATTAAAAACATTAATTATTCTTTTGGAGATAAAAAAACAAAATCTGATGCTTTTACTTTAAATCAAGTCCACGGAAGTGATGTTGTGATTGTAGATAAAGTTCCAGATAATAATATTATAATCTCGGGTGATAGCATCATTACTAATGTTAAGAACTTTAGCATTGGAGTAAAAACAGCTGACTGTTTACCTATATTGTTAACTGATAAAAACTCTAGTTTTGTTGGAGCAGTTCATGCTGGCTGGAGAGGAACATTTTACAAGATTATTTGTAAAACAATAAATAAAATAGGAGACAAATTTAATGTAAATCCAAAGGATATTATTGCAGTTATTGGTCCATCAATTGCGAATTGTTGTTTTGAGGTTGGTGAAGATTTGTATAAAAGGTTCATCAAAAATTTTCCAAACTTTAAAAGTTGTTTTTTACAGGACGAATTTAAAAAAAAGATTGATTTGAAAAGAATTAATTACCTCTTATTAGAAGAGATGGGAGTGAGAGAAATTGAGATTTTAAATGAATGTACTAAATGTAATCCAAATTTCTATTCATACAGAAGAGATAAATCTAAATCTCAAAACCAAATTAGTAAAATTAATCTTAATTAGATATTATTAAATAATTCAATGAGGTGATATAAATGTTAAATTTAGGATGTTTAATTGATGGAGAAGATTATAATAGATTGGTACCTTTGTCCTCTGTAGATTCAATTCCTGCAGCATCATATATTATGACAGTTACAGATGGTCCCGAAAGCGATATGTCAACAGAGTTGAACTTATATGTTATTGAATTTCAATCTGTTAGTATCGTTGTTGGGTTTACTCTTCCTGAAAGTGTGAAAATTGAAAAAGAGATTGAATTTTTATTTACAACTCAACCTACTGCAGATAGACCAATGCCCTCAGATATAAAATTTGTACTAGAGTTTTCAGATGAAAAGAGATCCTCTGCACATGCTGGTAATGAGCTTGAAAAATTAGAATATATTGGAACTTTTTTAGAGAAAAAATATGAAAAAACTAAAGCCACTTTTTATCTACTTGATTATAAAGGTATAGGAAGTCAAGAAAAGTAAATTATGAAGAAAAAGAAAATTGTTCTTGCTTATTCTGGAGGCCTTGATACATCAGTAATACTTCATTGGTTAAAAGCAGAATATAATGCAGATGTGATTGCTTATATAGCTGATTTAGGTCAAGGTGAAGATTTAAAGCTTGCTGCAAAAAGAGCCAAACAAGTAGGTGCCTGTAAAGTTTATGTAGAAGATTTAAAAAAAGAGTTCATCAATGACTTTATTTATCCAATGATACAATCATCCGCAATTTATGAAGGAACATATTTATTGGGTACATCGATAGCTAGACCCTTGATAGCTAAGAGACAAATTGAAATAGCGAATAAAGAAAAAGCTTTCGCTGTATCACATGGTTCAACTGGAAAAGGTAATGATCAAGTAAGATTTGAATTAGCCTTTTATGCATTGAATCCTAAGATTGAAATTATTTCTCCTTGGAGGGTTTGGAATTATAAATCCAGAGAGGATTGTATTGAATATGCAAAGAAAAATAAGATTCCAATTACTGTTACAAAGCAAAAGCCTTATAGCTGTGATAGGAATATTTTTCATGTAAGTTACGAAGGAGGAATTTTAGAGGATCCTTGGGCGGAGCCACCTGATAGCATGTTTGAGACAGTTAGACCATTGAGTAAATCTTTGAATAAGCCTTCTAAAATTACTTTATCTTTTAAGAACGGAATACCTATAAGATTAAATGGAAAAAGAATAGATGGAGTGAACTTATTTAGACAACTCAATAAATTAGCTGGCAAACATGGGATTGGAGTTGTCGATATTGTTGAAAATAGATTCGTTGGGATGAAGTCTAGAGGAGTTTATGAAACTCCAGGTGGAACAGTTTTAAATATAGCTCATAGAGCAGTGGAGTCTTTAACAATGGATAGAGAAGTTATGCATATTCGCGATTCATTAGTTCCAAAGATTTCCCAATTAATTTATAATGGATTTTGGTTTTCTCCTGAGATGAGAGTCTTATTGTCCTTCGTAAAAGAATCACAAAAAAATGTTACAGGTGACGTTAGATTGATGTTATATAAGGGGAATGTGAGAGTTTTAGGAAGAAAATCAAATTATTCCCTCTATAATTCCGATTTGGCTACTTTCGAAGAAGATGATTTATATGACCAGTCCGATGCAACTGGATTCATTAAACTTAATTCATTGAGGTTGATTCTTAATAAATTAAAAAAATAAATGCAAATTGATAGATATGACTTCGAATTACCTGATGAATTAATTGCATCTAGACCAGTTCAACCTCGAGATACTTCAAAACTTTTGATTGTTAATCGAAAAGATCAATCTATAAGTATTCATAATTTTGTAGAAATAATTGATCATTTTAATTCAAATGATTTAATAATTTTTAATAATACTAAAGTAAATCCATATTTATTAAATGGATTAGATTCAGATGGAAAATTACGTGAGTTTTTGCTTATTCAAGAATTCAAAGACAATAAGTGGAGCATATTAACCAAGAAGCCTAAGGCCTCTAGAATAATATTTAATGATGATATTTCTGCATCTATGTTTAAACATGATGGAGATTGGTTTCTTCAATTCGATAAAAATCCATCTGATTATTTTAAAACTGATGGATTTATGCCTATACCGCCGTATTTAAATAGAAAATCAGATAGCCGAGATAAAATTGATTATCAAACGATTTATGCAGAAGTAGAGGGATCAATAGCTGCACCCACTGCGGGACTACATTTTTCAAAAGAGATCTTTAACAAATTAAGTGCAAATATTGATTTCATTACTCTTCATGTAGGAATGGGAACTTTTTTGCCCATAAAAGTTCAAGATGTTAATAGGCATCAAATGCACAGCGAAAAATTTTTTATGAAACAAAAACTTATTAATAAGATAAATGTAACGAAAAAAAATAATGGAAAAATAATATCTATAGGTACAACTTCTCTAAGGGCCTTAGAATCATCATATAATATGCCAGGAGGCTGTGATAAATGGTCATCTACATCGTTGTTCATAAAAGAAGGTTTTGAGTTTAAAGTGGTAGATAGTTTGTTAACTAACTTTCATTTACCAAAGTCAACATTGCTTATCTTGGTTTCAGCATTTGCTGGGTATGATTTGATCATGAGAGCTTATAAAATAGCGATTGAAAATAAATTTAGATTTTATAGCTACGGTGATGCAATGTTAATTTTATAACTATTAAATTTTACAATATATTTTTTTTATAATAGAATCTAACGATGTCAGGAAATTCGTTTGGAAATATTTTTCGTATTACAACATGGGGCGAATCTCATGGAGAAGCTTTAGGTGTTGTAATCGATGGTTGCCCTGCAGGTGTTAAAATATCAATAGAAGATATTCAGATTGAACTTGATAGAAGAAGACCAGGACAAAATAAATTCACAACTCAAAGAAAGGAACCAGATAAAGTTCAAATACTTTCAGGAATTTTCGATGGTAAAACTACTGGCACTCCTATTTCAATGTTAGTTAAAAATTCTGATGCAATTTCAAAGTCATACGAGAATTTCAAAGACATATACAGGCCTGGACATGCTGATTATAGTTATGATGCAAAGTATGGAATAAGGGATTATAGAGGTGGTGGAAGATCATCAAATAGAGAAACAATTGGTAGAGTTGCTGCTGGAGCTATTGCAAAAAAGATTTTAAAATCAATGAAGATCAAGACTGTTGGATTCGTTTCACAGATTGGAAATATTTTCTGTGAAAATATTAATTTAAACTATATCGAGAAAAATCCTCTTCGAATAGCTGATAAGTCCAAATTAGCCGAGATGGAAGCACTAATTGATAAGGTTAGAAGGGAAGGCGATTCGATAGGTGGAGCAATTGAAGTTAGGTCCATAGGGGTTCCACCGGGCTTAGGCTCTCCTGTCTTTGAAAAGCTTGATGCCAGACTAGCAGCAGCTATCATGAGCATAGGTGGTGTAAGAGGATTTGAAATTGGACTAGGTTTTTCTGTTGCTAGCATGAAAGGCTCTGAAGTTAATGATGTGATGCAAGAGAAGATAAAAAATAAAGTGAAATTTAGATCGAACAATGCTGGAGGAATTTTAGGTGGAATTAGTAATGGTAACGACATTATCTTAAGGTTTGCACTGAAACCAACATCTTCAATTTCTCAAGAACAACAATCCATAGATAAGAATGGAAAGAAAAAATCTTTGAGGGTCAAAGGTCGACACGACCCATGTTTGTGTCCAAGAGCAGTTCCCATTGCTGAAGCAATGATGAATCTAGTTTTATTGGATTGCATCTTAGAAAATAAATTATCTAATATAAAAAAAATAACTACTTAAATTCTATATAAATTTTTTTGCACCATTCGGTGACTCTATCTTCTGTTAATTCAGGTTCATTGTCATTATCAATTCCTAATCCTACAAAATGACCATTTTTTTCAGCCTTTGAAAAGTCATGAGTGTATCCCTCGCTAGGCCAATGACCAATAGTCATACCCCCTAGTGAAGATATTTTTTCCTCCAGAATTCCAATAGCATCAAGAAAAGAACTGCTATAAATATTTTGATCTCCACAACCAAAGTAAGCAACTTTTTTACCAGTAAAGTCAACTTTATTCAAATCACCAAATTTACTTCTCCAATCTTCTTGGAGCAAACCAATATCCCATGTTGGACAACCAATAATTAAACGATCAAATTCTGACATTCTTTCCAAATTATTGTCATAAATATCATGAATCTCAATATCGCAATCAATTAAGTTATCTTGAATGAGGCTTGCTACTTCTTGTGTTGCAGCACTTGTTGTTCCATAAAACAATCCAATTTTCATATTTTTTCTCCATTAAGGATATTATAGACCTTTGATATCTATAATATATATGAAGATAAAATATTATCAATTCAAATGTATAAATTTATCTTTAAAGTTGATTTAATATTGTATTGGCAGTTGATACACCAATGCCTTTTGTGAAATTATATTGTAAATCTGATAATATGCTTTCTACACCAGCTATAACTGCGATTATATCTGCTTTGTCGACATATCCCATATGAGTAACTCTGAAGATTTTACCTTTTGCTTGATCTTGCCCACCTGCAACAATAATTCCATATTGATTTTTGAGTCCTTTTACAATTTTTCCAGCATCAATTTCCTCTGGAACTTTAATTACTGAAAGTGCAGTACTTGTACATCCTTTTGCAAAATTAGTTAGCCCAATAGCTTCAAAACCTGTGGTGGTTGCTTCTGACATTATGCTATGTCTTTTATATAAAGCATCAAGACCAATTTCATCAAAATGTTTTAGAACTGCATTGAGGCCAATAACTAATGTTACAGCTGGTGTCCATGGTGAGGTTCTTTTTAAACTATTTTTATGTGCTTGTTTTAAGTCTAGATAAAACTTTGGTAAATCTGATTTCTCTGCGAAAGCCCAAGCTTTTTGGCTTAAAACAATAAAAGATAAACCAGGGGGCATCATGAAAGCTTTCTGGGATCCACCTATTAGTATATCTATTCCCCATTTATCGAATTCAACAGGGAAGGCTCCCACAGCTGTTATTCCATCTACTATTAATAAAACATCATCTCTATTTCTAGTAATTTTTGCGATGCTTTCAATTGGATGTTCAACACCAGTTGAGGTTTCACTAGCTTGAACTAATACAGCTTTAATATCAGGATTATTATCCAAAGTATTTTTAATCTCATCAGAACTTACTGCTTTACCCCATTCGACTTTTAATTCTTCAGTTTCGACTCCATAAGCTGAACATATTTTAAGCCATCTCTCTCCAAATTTACCACCATTTACAACTAATGCTTTATCACCTTTACTCAAAGTATTGCATATTGATGCATCCATAGCACCCGTTCCAGAGGATGCTAGAATTAGCACTTCTTCTTTAGTCATAAAAACTTTTTTTAAACCCTCGGTTGCATTATGAAAAATCTCTTCAAATTCTTCTGTCCTATGATGAATTATGGGCTTCGCCATTTCCAACATTACAAATTCAGGTACTGGTACTGGACCAGGTGTTAATACATAATTTTTCAAGGTGTTCTCCAAAATCGAAATAAATGTTAAATTAAATATACCATTATTTGTAGAGTAGAAAAATGATTGAAATTAAACATGCACTAATTGAGAATAGAGCTAGAATTGAAAACATCAGAGAGTATCTTTGACCCAGATAAAGTATTAGTAAAAGTTAAAGAATTGGAATTTTTATCCGAGCAGTCAGATTTTTGGTCTAATCAGAAAAAAGCTCAAGGAACATTAAAAGAATTATCCTTATTGAAAAAAAAGTTATCCACAATTGATGTTTTATCCAAGGAAAACGATGATTTGTTAGAGTTGGTAGAAATATATTCGGATGAGGATTTAGATGATGAAAATATTGGTGAGCTAAATAGTAGCTTGTTGTCTTTAATTGAAAATACAAAAAATTTTGAAATAGAAATTATTCTTTCTAAAAAAGAAGATGTTAATAATGCAATATTGTCAATTAACTCAGGAGCAGGTGGTACAGAGGCTCAAGACTGGGCAGATATGCTTTGCAGGATGTATTTTAGATATGCTGAGATTAATAATTTTAAATGTGAATTTTTAGATAGACTTGATGGAGATGAAGCAGGGATAAAAAATTGTACACTTTTGATCAAAGGAGATTTTGCATATGGTTTCCTTAAAAATGAAAATGGAGTTCACAGGCTAGTTAGGATTTCTCCATTTGATTCTAATAAAAGAAGACATACTTCATTTGCATCAGTATCAGTTTCACCTGAAGTTGATGATGGAATAGATATTGTTATAGAAGATAAAGATATTAAAGTTGATACATTTAGAGCAGGTGGTGCAGGAGGACAGCATCTTAATAAGACTGATTCAGCTGTGAGGATAACACATATTCCTACTGGAATTATAGCTTCATGTCAGAATCAAAGGTCGCAACATCAGAATAAATCTTATGCAATGAAAATTTTAAGTTCAAAATTGTATGAATTAGAAATTGAAAAAGTTAAGTCAAAGGAGGCAGAGCAAAACTCAGAAAAAAAGGAGATTGGCTGGGGAAGTCAGATTAGATCGTATGTTCTTCATCCTTATCAAATGGTAAAAGACCATAGAACAAATGAAGAAATTGGAAATGTTGACTCTGTTTTGGATGGTAATTTGAAGATTTTGATAGATAATCTTTTATCCAAAATAAAAGAATAAATATATTATAATAATTATATGATAGTTGGAGTTGTTTCAAAACCTAAGTTAAAAAATTTAAATGAAATTCAAAAAAAATTAAGTAAATTCTTTAATGCTAAAAATTGTTCTTTGATTTATGATAAGAATTTCCCAGTTAAGTCCGTTGGGAAAGATAAAGTTTATAGTCAAAAAAGTTTAGTAAGAAAGGCAGATTTGATTTTAGTATTTGGTGGAGATGGAACTCTTCTTCATCTTTCTGAGGATGCAGCCTTGAATAATAAGCCTGTTATAGGATTTAACCTTGGAAATCTAGGATTTTTAAGTGAAGCTCCACTCAATCAGTTTGATAAAGTATTAACTGCCTTTTACAAAGAAAAATTAGTTTCTGATAAAAGAAAACTGTTAAAGGCAAAAATAAAATCATCGTCTGACAAAATTAAAGAAAAGTTATTTCTAAATGATCTAGTTATAACAAAGGGTGCACTATCAAAAATTATTAATTTAAATCTTTATATTGATAATAAGTTTGTTTCACAAATTCGTGCTGATGGAATAATTCTTTCTTCTCCAACCGGCTCTACAGCTTATTCACTTTCCGCGGGAGGCCCAATCGTGACTCCAAATTTACCTTTAATTATAATTACACCTATTTGTCCTCACACCCTATCAAATAGACCGTTAGTTGTTTCTGACAGTGTAAGTGTAAAAATTCAAGTAGATTCTGATAAACCTACATATGCAACTTTTGATGGAAGCAATAGTATGAAAATTTCTAAGGATTTTGAAATTTCGGTAAATCAATCTGATGTAATTTTTAATTTATTACGAATGCCTAATAATGAATATTTCTCTGTTTTAAAAGATAAATTAATGTGGAGTAGCTCCTATGAATCAAAAAACTAAAGATGATTTTCTCCATGATTGGGTCATTGAAGAGATTAAAAAAAAATATTCTAAGGACTATAACGAAATAAAAATAAATACAAGAGATAAAAAAAATAATTCTATTTCTGATAATCTGTACCCGGACATAATCTTTGGTAATTATGGTGAAATTGTAATGATTGGAGAAGTTGAAACTAGCTTAGAGCCATTAGAATTAATTGTTTCCAATTGGAGAGATCTTCAAAAGACTAATATAAGTTTAATTATATTTGTGCCAAAGGATAAACTTAAAGATGCACGAGATATATGTTGGAATAATCAATTGATAGAAAAGGTAAAAGTCTCAACTTTTTCAGTAGAAATTCCAATTAGTTAAAGCAGGTCTCTTTATCTAAAATTATTCCATTTATAAAATTTTTACCATCCATAACATTTTTTCCGCTTTTTTGAATTTTAATAATTTCAATTTCATTATCTTTGCATGATACAAACATTTTTTTTTCAATTTTTTTGATAGAACCAGGTTTTGCTAATGCTGGACCTGCATTTTTAGCTTCCCATATTGTTATTTTATTTTTAAACAAAGTTGTTGTTGCTCCAGGCCATGGATTAGAACCTCTAATTAGATTTAATATATCAAATGATTTTTCACTCCAATCAATTTTACATTTTTCTTTATCTATCTTTGGAGCAATGCTAGCAAGCGAATTATCTTGTGGCTTTGAATCTATACTTCTAGTTTTTAAAAACTTTTGAACAAATTCACCAATTGCATCACAACCACATGAGGCTAGTTTCTCCGTCAATGATGTGACATTATCACTTTCTGCAATAGCAATTTTTTTCGATAAAATGATGTTTCCTGTATCCATACCTTCGTCCATTTTCATAATTGTAACTCCGGTTTCTTTATCACCATTTATTATAGACCAGTTGATGGGTGCAGCTCCTCGATACTTTGGTAGTAATGATGAATGAACATTTATACATCCAAATTTAGGAATATTTAATATATCATTAGTGAGGATTTTTCCATAAGCAGCAACAAAAATAAAATCAGGATTGATTTTTCTTAATTCACTTAAGAATGCTTCATTATTTTTTATTTTTTCGGGTTGAAGTATGTTTAGGTTTGCTTTTAAAGCAAAATTCTTAACTTCACTATAAATAATTTTTTTTTCCCTACCTACAGGTTTGTCTGGTTGACAAACAACAGTGTGAACAGAAAAATCTGTATGAAGTTTTTTTAAGATTTCCTTCCCAAAATAAGGGGTTCCCATGAAGATATTTTTCATACTAGTCGAATATATTCAAAATAGTTTTAACCTTCCTTTTAATAAATGATTTTACTTTATCAAATGAAGTTGCTTTCCTAAAATAAATTATTCCATTCTCCTTAAATACCGTAACTGATTGCCCAATTTTAAAATCAGACTCTATGATTGCCCTAGCAAAAATCCTTTTATACTTAATAGAATTGATAATTCCTAAAGTTAAAGGGGGCTCAAATCCTTCAGGGGTTACATATAATGTAGTATAGCTTGCTAAATTTCCATCGATTTCTTCATTATCTGCAATTAATTCAGTGGAATTTGATATTTTACTGATTCTAGTATGCTTAATTTCGGGAGTTTCTGGAAGGTTTTTATGAATAGCACTTTTTCTTAAAATATTTACAAAGATATTATTCCCCATTCCACCGATAGAGTGACAAAGGGCTGTCGAATTATTTTCAATGAGTCTATCTTTCGAAATTTGATTTCTCATTTGTAAAACACAATCAGCAATTTGAGCAAGACCAGTAGCACCCACTGGGTGACCTCTTGATTTCAAGCCACCAGAGTAGTTAATTGGAATTTTCCCTTTTAAAGTTGTTTCATCATTAATTATATTAATAAAAGATTTACCTTCATCAAAAAATCCTAGATCTTCACAATTGATAGCTTCAAAACTTGTAAATGCATCATGAACTTCTGCAAAGCAAATTTCTTTTGGAGTTAATCCAGACATTTTATATGCTTTTTTTGCTGCAAGCCTGGTAGCCTCAAAGCGATTCAGAATGACTCTGTTTTTCAGACTTACTGTGTCAGTTGCTTGCCCACTTCCAATTACTTGAATATCTGACTTTGCTGCGGTTAGAAGTATAGCCGCTCCACCATCAGATATTGGCGAGCAGTCATAAATTCTGAGTGGGTGAGCAATCATTCTGCTGTTTAGATATTCCTCAGCTGATATTGCTTTCTTAAAGTGTGCTAATGGATTTAAAGATCCATTGTAATGGTTTTTCATAGCAATTTTACACATTGACTCTTCAAGTAATTCTTTAGGTATATTGTTTTTTAATTTATATGCCATTGTTACCATTGCAGCTAACGATGGCATGCTCGCTCCATATTTTCTTTCATTTTCCTCTATAACTTTTGCTAATACTTTTGTTACCTTTTTAGTTTCAAGGCTTGTCATTTTTTCACCAGCAATTAATAAAATGTTTTCATAAGCACCAGAAGCAATTAGATTAAAGCCAAGAGAAAAAATAGCTGCTCCAGAAGATGAAGCAGTTTCAATTCGCAAAGAGGGTATACCTTGTATATTTAAACCATCAGCTACGAGTGTAGAGATATTAGAATTATCAGAGAATTCTTCAGGATTCATTGATCCCACAAGAAGCATATCAATTTTCTTATTACTGTTAATGAGACATTGTTTTCCAGACTCTATTAGTATCTCGTTAAGATTTTTATCTAATTTTCCAAATTTTGTTATAAAGACTTGGTCAACAAAAACACTCTTCATTTTTTTATTTTATCACATTAGGATATGAAAATTGATAAGCTTAATATTTTAATTATATTTATGTCTATAATGAAACTTTCTAAATTTACCTTGTTCATCTTTATTTTATTTTTTCCTTTACTTGGAACATCTTATGACATTTCTAATTTGCCTGAACTTATCGATAAGATAAATCCAGCAGTTGTTAGAATTGAAACAACAGGAGAACCTAATAACGAAATACCATTAACTGGTGATCCTTTTTTTGATGATTTTTTTAAAAGGCAGTTTGGTGATAATTTTAAATCACAACCATCAGTAGGACTTGGTTCTGGATTTGTATATCACAAGTCTGGCTTGATAGTAACAAACTATCATGTAATTGATCGGGCAAGTGAAATCGAGGTTGTCTTTATCGATGATAAGAGATATAAAGCAGAAATTGTTGGATTCGATAAAAGAACAGATTTAGCTCTACTTAGTATTAATGCAGATAAAATATTAAGCGAAATTACTCTAGGGAAATCTAAAAATATTAAAATTGGTCAGTGGGTTGTAGCAATAGGTAATCCTTTAGGTTTAGGAACAACAGTTACTACAGGAATTGTTAGTGCTAAGGGTAGATATGTAGATGGATTGGGCACATATGTTGATTTTATCCAAACAGATGCAGCACTTAATAAAGGTAATAGTGGAGGTCCTCTATTAAATTTAGATGGTCAATTAATTGGAGTAAACACTGCCATAGCAGCAAGAGGGCAAGGTATAGGCTTTGCTATTCCAAGTGATACAGTTTATGAAATTATTGAACAAATTAGGATTAATGGAAAAGTTGCTCGTGGATGGCTTGGTGTTCAGGTTCAGTCCATAACTGATGATATTGCTGAATCACTTAAATTAGAATCAACTAATGGGGCATTAGTTGCAGCAGTTGTAATTGATAGTCCAGCTGAAGTTGCAGGTATTTCGCAAGGAGATGTAATTCTCTCCATAAATAATAAATCAATTATATCAATGGAAGATTTACCTCGAGAGGTAGGCAGACTTAAGCCTGGAAGTATAGCAAAACTTGGTATTTTGAGAAATTCTAAAGAAATTATCATTGAAGTTAGACTTGGTGAAATTCCTGATAAAAAGGTTTTATCGAAAAACAATAAAAAAACTAATCTTTCAAGAGGTAAATTTGGTTTTGATGTAAAAGAATTAGAAGAATCTGGTAACAATTTTAAGGTCATAATTTCAAAGATATATCCAAATTCTCAAGCTTCTCCGAAGCTAATGGTAGGAGATCAAATCTTAGAAATAAATAGAGTAAAAATAAGAAGCTTGGAAGATCTAAATAAAGAACTTATTAAAATTAATAAAAAGCAAAGCTGTTTGTTCTTAATAAAAAGAAAGTCCAATTCAGGAGATATTTCTCTTTATAGATCAATTAAATCAAATTAATTTTTCCTAAACGGAATTCCTTTTGAACTTGTTGAAGCAATTGCATTTTCACTTTCAGGAATTGGTCCAGACTTCATTGAGGTTTCTGCAGCTCTGACTGCATTTAATATTGATGATGCAAAAAGCTCTGGTTTTTCGGACCTTGCAATTGCAGAATTAAGTAATATGCCATCATAGCCTAATTCAATTGCTTGGCACGCATGAGAAACTCGACCGATTCCAGCATCAATTATTAATGTAGTTTTTGGGAAACTTTCTCTTATTTTTTTTAATTTTTTAATATTTTTTAACCCTTTACCAGTTCCAATTGGTGAGCCCCATGGCATTACTACTTTACAGCCAACATCAATTAATTTTGATACGAAATCAAAATCATCAGTTGTATAAGGTAAAACTTTAAAGCCCAGTTTTAGTAGTTTTTCTGCGGCTTTAATAGTCCCTTTTTTGGAAGGAGCAAGAGTTATCTCATTCTCGATTACTTCTAACTTGATCAAGTCTGTTTCAAATATATCTCTAGACATAAGAGCCGTATTAATAGCTTCTTTTTCAGAGAAGCAACCAGCAGTGTTAGGAAGAATCTTACATTTTGTTTTTTGTAATGTTTTATAAAAATTATCTGGATTGTCACCTATCTTCCTAAGAGCTACTGTAATCATTTCAGTTTCAGTATTTTTAACACATTTTAAAAAAATTTTATCAGAAGAATATTTTGATGAACCAATAATAATGTTATTTTTCAAATTTATATTATATATCTTCATTTAACCGCCTGGATGAGGTGATACAACCTCAATTTCATCACCATCTTTTAATTTTATTTCTGAATAAAGCTGTTTTGGAACAAATTCTCCATTTAATCCAACAGCTAGATATTTTCTTTCAACTTTAAAACTTTTGACTATGTCAATAATGCTAAAATTATTATCTATAATTTTTTTCTTACCATTAATCAAAACAGTCATTTCCTTATTATAAATGAATCAATAAAAAATTAAATTAATTATGATATTATTCAGGATATGAATTCATTTCTAACTAAAATAATAATAATAATTTTAGCTTTAGGTTTAATTATAAGCTTAGGTGTCGGTACTGAATTTGCAAATTTTGGTATGTCTAGAGATATAGTAGCGAAAGTTGGTGACGAGAATATTACAAAAGAGGAATTTAATTTTTTTAAAAATAAAGAGTTGCTGAATTTGCCAAATGAAATAAAATCCAACCCTGATTACTTAAAAATATTAGACCTTCAAATAATTAATATGATTTCTAAGAGGAAAGCATTATCTATAGCTGGCAAAAATATGGGTTTTTATGTCTCTGATAAAGAAATAAGAGATAAAATTCTTAATAGTAATGTGATACTTAATTACGGAGATATAAAATCTAGTAAGGAATACAAGGAAATTATTAAAAAATCCTTTGGTATCGACTCAAATGTATTTGAATCTATTTTATTTGAAGAAGCTATTGTAGAAAAACTCTCAAATTTTTTAGATGGAAGTGTAGCTATCTCTGAAGAAGATATAGAAACTTCCTTTAAATTAAGAGAGACAAAAATTAATTACATTAAAATTAATTTCAATTCAGACACTTTAAATCCTATTAAGTTTACAAAAGATGAAGTTGAAAAATTTAAAGCTAGTATGAAAAATGAATCATTTTTAAATGATATTCCAGTTGAGCTTTTTATCATAAACCCATCTGATCTCGTTAAGGATGGAGAAGTAAGTGATTCCGATATTATCTCTTATTATGAAAATTATGGAAAAAACAAAGACTTTGATAAAGAGGTTTTTAAAAAAGAAATTTCGGAGAAGATTGGCGAAGCAAGGATTGTTTCCAGATATGAGGAAATACTATTATTGAGCAATTCTATGAAATTTGAAGATATTGCTAAAAACTTCAATAAAAGCGGAGAAATTTTAACTTATGTGTTACCTGATGCAAAATTACCAGATTATATAAATCAACAGATAACATCCAGTGATAATGAAATCAACATTTTAATACATAAAAATAAAATTTGGGTTACAAAGAAGACCAAGATTGATACAGCTTTTGAAAGTTATGTGCTCAATTTAATGAAGCAAGACCTTATAAAAAGAGCAGAAAATTCTTTTTTTGATGAAACATTCAAGGTTTTTGAGGAAAGACCTGATGATTTTTATGATATCTTGAATTCTGACAAGAGAGCATCAATTCAATTTTTATATGATGAAAGTTTAATTAATTCACCAGAATTAATGCAAAATTATGATTTTTTAACTTTAGCAAATGAAAAGAATTTGCTAATTAATAAAATTTTTAAGAGTAAGAATTATAATTACTTAGTTTTTCTAGAGAAGATTAGAGTTCCCGATATAAATTTACTAGTATTGGATAGAGACAAAATAAAGAAAAATTTAATTATGAAAAAAAGAAGCATTTTACGTGAGAAGATACTTTCTGACTTAATTAAGAATGTCACCGTCAAACTCAATCCGAAATATTTTTCTGATTAAAGAGCTTTACTTGCATTATATATTGTTTTATCATTGCCTAAAATGAGGATTAAATCATTATCTATTAAGGGTTTTAAGACTTTTTATGAGAAATCCAATATTTCTTTTGACGACAATATTTCGGCCATTGTAGGTCCAAATGGTTGTGGAAAAACAAATTTATTAGATGCATTAAGGTGGGTTCTTGGTGAGCAGAATCCTAGGCTTCTTAGATCTGATTCCATGTCCCAAATAATTTCAGATGGTAATGACAAGTTATCTAAACAGGGTTATGCTGAAGTTTCATTAATTGTAGAAAATTTATCTTCAAAAGATGATATTCCCAATGAAATAGAAATAAAAAGAAGGCTAAACAGGTCAGGCGAGAGTCTATACTTCTTAAATGGTGAATCTTGTAGGTTAAAAGATATAACAGATGTCGTTATGTCTATAGGTGCTGGTTCAAGATCTTTTACAATCATCCCTCAGGGGCAGATTGAATCTTATATAACTGCAAAACCTGAGGAAAAGAGACAGTTAATAGATGAAGCCGCAGGACTTGGTAAATATAAGCTTAAAAGACATGAAACAGAAAGGAAGATTATTCTAACAAATGATAATTTAGATAGAGTTAATGATATAAGAGAAGAAGTTAGAGTTCAAAAAGATTCCTTAAGCGCCCAAGCAGATAAGGCGAGTGAATATTCTGAACTTGTTGATAAATATAAAAGTTTAGAGAAATTATTTTATAAAAAAAGATATCAAGATTTATCAGCAAAGTTGAACAAAGAGAAAGAAGAGAAAATTGTCTATAGTGAAAATTTAAACAAATTAAAGCTTGAAAAGCTCGATATTGATGAATTAATAGAGAAAACTGAATCAGAAATATTAAATTTAAAGAACAGCATTGACGAAATAAATTTAAATAGCTTAACTTCTAAAGAACACCTTTTTGGAGTTCAATCTGAAATTAAAACTAAAGAGTCTGAAAATGAAATAATAAAAAAAGAGCTAGAGTCATCATTAGAATTAAAGTCAGAATTAAATGATGAAATTAATTTGATGATGGATAAGAGGTCTAGACTTTCAAATCAGATTGGTAAGCAGAATGCCAAGCTTGATGATATTAAAGGAAATAAAAACAATGTAGTTGATTCTGATGAATCAAGCGAAGATAAGATAAAGGAAAGGCTCTTTAATGCAGTAGAAAGATATTCTGCTCAAAAAACTAGTATTAAGATTCTTGAGAAAGAACTTAATTCATTAAAAGATAAGAAGTTGAGTTTTAACGA
>NZWF02000026.1 GCA_002701605.2 bacterium | reverse complement strand
ATGGTATGCGGTTCAATAATCATTCCACCTTCATATTTTTTAACTTTTTCAACTTCAAAGGATTGATCATCAATAGATAAATTTTTATGAATTACACCTAATCCACCCTCTTGTGCCATTGCGATTGCAGTTCTTGCTTCGGTAACCGTATCCATCGCAGCACTTATTATAGGAATGTTGAGTTGTATTTTTTTTGTTAGCCTAGTTTTTACATCTACTTCTGAGGGCATTATCGTTGAATAAGCAGGTACAAGAAGCACATCATCGAATGTTAAAGATTCTTTAATACTATTTCTTAATGCTATTTTTTAGCCCTCTTTGCTTTTACAGCGGTAGATTTTTTTGTTACGGGTTTTTTAGCAACTGTTTTTTTTGTAGCAGATTTCTTTGTCATTGGTTTTTTAGTAGCTGCTTTTTTAGTAGCTGCTTTTTTAGTAGCTGCTTTTTTAGTAGCTGGCTTAGCAGAAGTTTTCTTAACTTTTGATTTAGAATCAGATTTTGACTTCTTCTTAGTACGAGTTTTCTTTGGTTCTACTTCGGGCTCTTCTTTGACTGGTTCAGGTTCCTCAAATTCTAACAGACTTACCTCATTTATGAATTCAACAACTTTTTTCCTAAAATCAGGTATTGCTCCCACTTCAAATTCAATTTCTTGCATCTTTGCATTTGCTGTGACTTTTATAGGAACTACACCAGCAAAGGTGGAGTCATCTATTTTTTCAAATCCGCATGAACGTAAAATCTGTTTTTGTATTGCAGGTAAGAAAATTTTTCCAAGCAGTGTAACTTCTTCGGGAAGTAACCCATCCTGGGTAACACTTATTTTAACAGTTGTCTCTCTCATCCTTTATTTTACCCCAAATAGGCTTAAAATTGTAAATAAATTTACACTGATTCTACTTAATTAGTTTCGAAAACACAAATAATAATAGTTATTTGATTCAAAAATTGATCTCAAGAAAGTGAAAAAATATATTAAAAAAAATTTTCTTAATTTTAAAAGTCTAATTTTATGATATATTTTTCACTTTTAAGGAGTCAAAATGGGATTATCAAAAAATCAAATCGGTAGATACAGCAGGCATTTAATTATGCCAGAGGTAGGAGTTAAAGGACAAGAAAAATTGGCTCAATCCAAAGTATTATGTATTGGTGCTGGTGGTCTTGGTTCCCCTCTAGCCCTATATCTAGCCTCAGCAGGTATTGGCACCATAGGAATAGTTGATTTTGATGTGGTTGATCTGAGTAATCTGCAAAGACAAATATTACATGCAGAAGAAAGAGTTGGGGAATTAAAGGTTGAGTCTGCTAAGAAGAGATTGTTAGAGCTAAATTCTGATATCAATATTAATACTTACAATTTAAGGCTCACTTCAGATAATGCACTCGACATATTTAAAGATTATGATGTTATTGTTGATGGTACAGATAATTTTGCTACCAGATATTTAGTTAATGATGCATGTGTCATTTTAGATAAACCAAATGTTTATGGGAGTATTTTTCGATTTGAGGGACAAGCTACTGTTTTTAATTACAAAGGAGGCCCACATTATAGAGACTTATATCCTGAGCCACCACCCCCTGGAATGGTTCCATCATGTGCTGAAGGTGGAGTTTTAGGAATACTTCCCGGTATTATAGGGGTTATTCAAGCAACAGAAACAGTAAAAATTCTTTTAGGTGTTGGAGAAACACTTAGTGGAAGACTCATGCTTTATGATTCATTAAAGATGTCCTTTAGAGAAATTAAATTAAGAAAAAATCCAGATACACCAAAAGTAGAAAAGCTAATTGATTATGAAGAGTTTTGTGGAATCAATGTTTCTGATGATAATAAAGAAGACGAACTCGAAATAACTGTGGATGATTTAAAGAATATCCAAAAAGAGAATTCAAAATTTACCTTGCTAGATGTTAGGGAGCCGGGTGAGTATGAAATTTGTAGCCTTCCTGATTCTAAACTTATACCCTTAGGCGATTTAACTTCAAGAGTTCACGAACTAGATACAGCTGATGATATAATCGTGTACTGCCATCATGGTATGAGAAGTCTCCAAGCTGCTAGAATGTTAAAAGGTATGGGTTATAAAAAAGTTAGAAATCTAGCTGGTGGTATAGATGCATGGGCAGTTAAGTTTGATGATAAAATGCCTAGGTATTAGTTAAAGATTTAATAAATTTCTCAACATATTCATTAGTATTATTTCCAAACTTATTTGAAACATTTTTTCCCGGAATGAATGCTTCAAGTATAAAAAGAATTAAAACTGACAAAGAAAAAACCCAGAACAAAGCTTGATCAAATGAAGATAAATTTTCCAAGCCTGAATTCACAATTTTATCTACACCGATTACATAAGATGCATAAATAGCAAATATCATTGGGGTCAATGCAAATAATCCATCAATACCTAAATCTTGCAGTCTTTTTGCAGAAACAAAAAAACCTGCAGCAGTAAAAATAAGGTTGAAAACTATATTTAAAAGAGCAATTTCTAATGGGGATATTAAAGATGCAATTACAAAACTTACTAGAATAAGATAAATTTGTGAAAACCACCAATAAGACCTGCTTATTCTTCCAGTTAATGAAAAGAACATGTATTTAATAAAGTTTTTTTCTAAAAAAATTTTAAAATTCATTTCTTATACTATAGCATAATGGGCGAAAAGGGACTTGAACCCTTACGAATCGAAATTCAATGGCTTTTGAGGCCACCGCGTCTACCAGTTCCGCCACTCGCCCTACTTACAATTCATTTTATACCAATATATTGCATTAATAACTAGCGAGTGAGTAATTTTCTTTTTTTCTACTAATTCATCAAGTTCATCAACATGATGAGAAACAACTTTGGTATATTCACTTCCTGAATTTTGGGGCAGGGAAATTTGTTCAATATCTCTAGCCAAATAAGTAAAACAAGAATTATTCATAATTGCTGGATTTGGATGAACAACTCCTAATTTTTCCCATTTTTTTGATTTATATCCAGTTTCTTCAAACAACTCTCTTCTTGCTGCACTTAGAACCTGTTCTCCCTTGTCAATCATTCCACCAGGAAGCTCAAGAGTTATTTGATCGGTACCAGCTCTATATTGTTTTACAAAAATTACTCTATTATCTGTGGTGATCGGAATTATATTAATCCAGTTTGAAGAATCAAAAACATAAAAATTAAAATTTTTTTCATCATAAGGAGATTTCAATCTATATTTGTATAAATCAAATATTTTGAGATCATGTAATTTTTCTTTATTTTCAACAATCCACTTCTTCATTATGCAAATCTAACTGAATATATAACAATTCATAAGTAAAATTATACCTATCATTAATTAAGGGCAATCTTTATACCAATTATTAAATAAAATTAAAAAATATAACTTAAATGTTAATATTATTATGTTGGAGAGTTGGCCGAGTGGCCGAAGGCGCACGCTTGGAAAGCGTGTAGAGGTGCAAATCTCTCATGGGTTCGAATCCCATACTCTCCGGGAAATGTATTTTGTTGGCTCGTTAACTCCGCCAGGACAGAAATGTAGCAACGGTAGCGAGCCAGCCAGAGAGAAAAATGTCACATATTGTTTTAGCAAGAAAATATAGACCCAAATCATTTGAAGAAGTTATCGGACAGGATAATTCTGTCTTAATTTTACAAAGTTTTATAAGTAATGATTCAATTCCACATTCATTAATTTTTTGTGGTGGACGAGGAGTTGGAAAAACTTCTATGGCAAGGATATTCGCAAAAGCAATTAATTCTGATGAAATATCTAAAAACCCTCTTTTAGCTAAAGATATAGACAATGGTAAATCATTAGATGTAATTGAAATTGATGCAGCTTCTAATAACGGTGTAGACCAGGTTAGAGAATTAATTGAAAGCTCTCAATACAGTTCTCTTAATTGTAAATATAAAGTTTTCATAATAGATGAAGTTCATATGCTATCAAAAGCTGCATTTAATGCACTTCTAAAAACTTTAGAGGAGCCTAAGCCTAATGTGGTATTTATTCTAGCAACAACTGAAGTTGAAAAAATACCTATCACGATTAAATCCAGATCTCAATTAATTAATTTTACAAACTTAGATACTAATTTCTTAAGAGAATTAATTATAAGTATCTCAAAAGAAGAAAAGATTTCGATTGATGAAGACTCTATAGACCTTATTTGCAGTGAAGCAAACGGTTCTGCAAGAGATTGTCTCAGCATTTTAGAGCTTTTAGCATCATCTTTAAATAAAAAAATTAATTATTTAGATAGCTCTAAAAAACTAGGATTAACTCCAAATAAAATAATAAATGAAATTGCTCATAAAATTTTATTATCAGATGCAAGTTCAACAATTAAAATTTTTAATGATATATGCAACAATGGAAATAACATAAAGAAATTTATTCAAAGCTTATTATTTTTTTATGAAAAATTAATATATTTAAAGTTAGGGTTGGAAAACGATTCAGAAAACATCATAGCTGTTTCAGAAAATAAAAGAGATGATTTTAATTCATTTTCTCTAGCTGAATTAGAGACAATTTTTGATAACCTTATCGAAATTTATAACAAAGTATCCAAAAGTGATTATGAAAAGCTGGTAGCAGAGTCCGGATTGATCAAACTTTGTTTGATTTCAAATTATATAAGTTTAGAAAATCTAAACAACTTAGATGAAAAAGATTTATTAAAAAAAAAAGTTAAAAGTACAGTAAAAAAAGAGGAAATTACCTCAAAAGAAGGTGAAGAGCATGAAATTAAAACAATTTCATCAGAATCAGTCAAAGATTTGTTTAAACATGAAAAAGATTCATCTTTAAAATTAATCAAGGATGCCGATATCAGATTGGATAACGGTCTAATTTCAATTGAATTAGACAGCGATGTAAAATATCAAGTATTAAAAGATAAGAATAAAGAAATTGGGGAGAAGATAAATAAAGAATTTAGTATTAATAAAAGAGTTGAATTGGTAATGAAAGAAAAAGAAATATGTGATAATAATGATGGGGATAATTTTAATTTCAATAAAAATAAGGATAAACTATTTGAATCTAATTCAATTAAAAACTTATTTGAAACATTTGATTGTAGGATTATAGATATAGAAAAGGATAATAAATAAAATGAAATTACCTGGAAACATGAAGAGCATGATGAAACAAGCTGAAAAGATGAAGCAGCAAATGGAGCAATTACAAGAAAAAGCAGGGGAAGAAATTATTGAAGTTTCATCAGGTGGTGGGATGGTAAAAGTTTCAGCAAAAGCTAAAGGGGAAATACTTTCTATCACGATTGAGGACGAAATTATTGAGTCAAAAGATAAAGAGATGATGCAAGACCTAATACAAGCTGCAATTAATGAATCTCTTGAAAAAGGAAAAACAACAATTAAAGAAACAATGAATAAAGCTGCAGCAGCCATGGGTATACCCCCGGGACTTCTTTAAAATTAGAAATGAAGCATAAAGTACTAGGTAAAGAAATTGAAAGACTAATNAATGCTTTATCAAAACTACCCAGTATTGGAAATAAAACCGCATCAAGGCTTTCCTTATTTCTAATGAAGAATTCGCCAGANCTTACNATGGAAATAGCCAGATCTATGGTTGAAGCTAGGAAAANGGTTAAAACTTGCCANATTTGTAANAATTTTATTTTTAANAACATTTGCTTATGTATGGATTCAACAAGAGATAANAAAACNTTATGTATAGTTGAAAATGTCTTTGATTTAATTTCAATTGAGAATAGCAATGAATTCAATGGACAATATCATGTTTTACAGGGGCTTCTATCTGTATCCCAAGGGATTGGTCCAGATGATCTAAAAATTGACTTATTAATTGATAGAATAAAAAAAAATATGTTTGAGGAAATAATTTTTGCCACAGACCCCACAANTGACGGTGAATTTACTGCTCAATACATCAAAGAGAGNGCATCTAAATATTGTAAAAAAATCTCAAGNATAGCTATTGGTATGCCNATCGGGTCAGANGTTGACTATATAGACCAAAATACATTGACTAAGGCCTTTTTAGATCGAAGAAAAATGTAAAAGCCCTCAAACCTTGACTTTATTTTTCCATTACTTAATATTCTTTNTGGTACTTTTTAATGCACTCGGAGGAAAAAAATTGAAAATTTTAGTTATCGTAAGACAAACACCCGATACCGAAGCCAAAATTCAAACAAATTCGGCTNGTAACGGGATACAAACTGATGATATCAAATGGATATTAAATCCTTTTGATGAATTTGCTGTTGAAGAAGCAGTACAAATTAANGAAAAGTCTAATGCAGAAGTAGTTGTTTTAACTGTTGGTAATGATAAATCAGTAGATGCAATTAGAACTGCACTGGCCATGGGTGGCGACTCAGGAGTTCACATCAAAGATGATGCATTCTCTGACATGGACACTTATGCACTTGCTAAAGTAATTGGTGCAAANATTAAAGCACTTGGGGATATTGATTTAATTTTAGCAGGTAAGAAATGGATAGATGAAGAATCTGGCCAAGTTCCTTTACAAGTAGCTGAGGAACTATCNATACCTCAAGCAACTTTGGCTAGTAAGATAGAAGTTGATGAGGGNAGTAAAACTGCNAAAGTTACATCCGTAATTGAAGGTGGGGAAAGAATTGTAGAATTAAAACTTCCAGCACTAATAACGGTTGAACAAGGCATTAACGAACCTAGATATGCCTCTTTGCCTGGTATTATGAAAGCTAAGAAAAAACCATGCGAAGAAGTTGGAAAGGGAGACATTAATGGTGATGAAATTGGCATTTCAGAGGGAGAACTTGGANNTGATGGATCAAGATACAAAAATGATGCAATCGAAATTCCTACAATAACCAGGAGTCTTAAAGTTATTGATGGAAANGATGTTCAACAAGCATCTTCTGAACTTGCAAAATTATTAAGAGAAGAAGCGAAAATAATCTAGGAGATAAAAATGAGTGAAATTTTAGTATTAGTTGACAAAGCCCAAGANACAGTAAGAAATGTTACTTATGANGTTCTTGCGGCTGCTTTAAAATTAAAAGAAAAAAATGGNGCNAGCATATCTGCTGTTTATATCGGTGACAATGCAGGTTCTATTGAAGGNGATTTAGGTAAGTATGGTGCAGATAAAGTGTATAAGATTGAAAATNCATCTTTAAAAGATTTTAACCCATCTCTATATGCTCATGCACTNTCAGAATTAGTNAATAAAATTGGTGCNGATATAATACTNGGTGGAAATACTTTGCAAAATCAAGATTTTCTTCCAAGAGTTGCATCAAAAACTAAGGGTGGATTGACCACTGATGCAATAGATATTGATTTAACTTCATCTTCTACATTGCAAGTAAAGAGATATAAATATTCNGGGAAATCCATTGCAACACTATCTTATCATGATGTTAAACCTATGATAGCNACTATTAGATTAAATGCTTACAAGCCTGTAGAAGCAGGAGCTGCAGGGGAATCCGTTTCAGAAAGTATTGATATACCAGCTGACGATAATTACAAAGTTATTGAAACAAATATAATTCCTAAGGAAAGGCCAGAACTAACTGAGGCAGATAAGATTGTTTCTGGTGGAAGGGGAATGGCTAATGGTGATAACTTTAAACTTTGTTACGATTTAGCAGATACTGTAGGAGCNGGAGCAGGNGCATCAAGAGCTGCTGTAGACTCCGGTTGGGTTCCNTATGAAATGCAGGTTGGTCAAACAGGTAAAGTTGTATCGCCTAACNTATATATTGCAGTAGGAATATCTGGATCTGTTCAACACTATGCAGGTATGGGCTCTTCAAAAGTCATTGTAGCAATAAACAAAGACCCTGATGCACCTATTTTCCAAAAATGTGACTATGGTATATGTGGAGATTTATTCGATGTATTACCAGCATTAACCGATGAAATTAAAAAATTAGGATAATANAAAAATTGAGACATCAGATAGNTATTCAATATCTATCTGATGTCAACCAACTTAACCTTATAATTTATCTTTTTGAACATAAACTTNAANACTTCTTCAAAATATTTAGATTTATCAGTGAAATATATTTCTCTTTTAAAAGAATTTTTAAATTCTATCTTTTCTTTNTCNTTTAAAAAAGATTCTATCGAATTCGTAACTTCTACTGATGAATCAATAAGGNTTACATTCGGAAGAAATTTTTTTATTATAGGTTTTATTAAAGGGTAATGGGTACAGCCCAAAATTAANGCCTCAACTTTATTTCTTTGGAATTTTTTCAAATTATCTTTAATAAGAAAATTTACAGATTTTTTTCTATATAAGCCTTGCTCAATAATAGGAACGAAAATCGGGCANGACTCAGATATTATTTTTTTTAAATTTTTATTTTTCTTTAAAAGTTTTAAATAAGATTCACTTTCNATGGTTGACGGAGTTCCNATAATCCCAACTTTGGAAAAATTATTAGAAACTGCATTCACACCTGACTCAATAACATTNAAAATTGGAATTTTATATCTTTTTTTTAGAATTGGTATTGAATATGATGATGCAGAATTACATGCAACTATTATTATTTCACATCCCTTATCAACTAAGAAATCAGTATTCTTTAAAGAATAAGTTTTAATAGTTTTTTTTGATTTTATTCCNTATGGTAATCTTGCNGTATCACCCAAATAGATATAGTCATTTTTAGGTAATCTCTTTTCAATTTCTTTAAAGACAGTTAAGCCCCCAATTCCGCTATCAAAAATACCAATCTTCATTTTTTTAAATAATCCTATCAAGATCTCTTATATCAGATAAATACTCACACCTAAGCTGATTAAATTTTATTTTTGATACATCTTTTTTAGAATCAAGTGANAAATAACATAATGAGAAACCAAGCCTATCTAACTCAGACAATCTTTTATCTAACTTGTTTATATTTTTAACTTCACCGCTTAAACCTATCTCACCTAAAAATGCACAATCTTTTTTTATAATTTTATTGTCTATACTTGAAATAATTGAAGCTATGATAGCAAGGTCAGTTGAAGAATCTTTAATTTTTAATCCTTTTGANACATTTAGAAAGATATCCTTGTCAGATAATTTCTTAGATANGAATTTTTCTATAATAGCGACCATTAGTGAGCATTTATTATTTTCNATACCACTAGAATACCTTTTNCCNAAAGATTGAAGTGGATTTGAAACTAGTGATTGTATCTCAACAAGTATAGGCCTTGATCCTTCAAAAGAAGTTGTAATTGCTGAACCAGGGTTTGTAGTATTTCTNGACGAAAGAAAAACACGAGTTGGATCTTCTGATGCAACAAGTCCTTTTTCTGTCATTTCAAATATACCAATTTCATTTGTNGTACCAAATCTATTTTTTGTAGTCCTAAGAATTCTTAAATCGTTTGTATCTACTTGCTCAAAATATAGAACTGTATCCACCAAATGCTCTAANGTTTTAGGCCCTGCGATAACACCCTCTTTAGTTATGTGTGCAACTAAAATAAGTATAAAATTTTTAGCNTTTGCTAACTCAGAGAGAAATTGTGAACAATTTCGAAGTTGTGATATCGAACCNGGACTGGAATCTGTNTCAGTCGANTCAATAGTATGTATGGAATCAATAATCACTAGACCTGGTTCAANTTCATCTATTTGAGTTTTAATAGATNCGACATCATTTCCATTATANAAATAGAGATTATCGCTCTCAATTCNTATTCTATCNGCCCTTGCTTTAATTTGTGAAGGAGATTCTTCACCTGCTATATATAATACTTTACTGTGGTTGAAATTACCCGCAATTTGAAGAGATAATGTAGATTTTCCAATTCCTGGTTCTCCACCAATTAANATTGTTGAANCACCCACCATACCTCGCCCTAGAACNCTATCCATTTCATTAATATTTGTTGAAAATTCTTTTACTTTTTCANCATTAGTATGTGAAATTTTTGTTAAGGTTTTATTTGTGTTAATTACCTTCTTNGTTTTTAGNTCATTATTTTCTAATACGAATGCATNCCACTTTCCACATCTAAAACATTTGCCCATTTTCTTTGGGGATGTTTGGCCACATTCCTTGCAAACATAAAGCATAATATGATTATAATCCAAAGTAACAATATCATGATAATTTTTTTAATATACAAAAAAAAAGTTTTAGTTAATATAAGTATGAGCTCCTTGAAAGTTGTTTGTTATACGGGGTGACAGCTTGAAATAGGAGCTTTTTTTATTGTACTATTAAACCATGGATAATTCCANTAAAATTGAACCTATATCGGCTTACCATAAAGACTGTCCTCATTGTGGAAGTCCNNTATTTNCTGTAAATTATACTAATGATNATGATAAAAACTCTGGAACGGAAAAACCAGATAAAGAATGTCATTGTTGNGGAAAAAAATTCATAATTTTATTTGGGTGCTAAATATGCCATATATTAANNTTAAAGTAGCAGGAAAACTTACAGAAGAGCAAAGAAAAAAAATAGTGACTAGCATAACTAANACTATGGAAGAAGTTGCTGGTAAACCGCCATCTTCAACTTATGTNCAAATTGATGAAATACCAAGNGATCANTGGGGAGTCGGNGGAAAATTATTATCAGAAAAATAAACTNNTAACTATTAAGATCGTATGCTTTTTCACCATGTTCAGAAAGATCTAGACCCTTTTCTTCACTTTCTTCATCAACTCTTATAGGTACTATTTTCATAGTAACGACTACGATTAAAGTAGTTATTGTAACAGTGAAAACTCCAACAACCATGACACCGTAGATTTGTTCATACCAACCTGCATGCCCAAAAAAAGCAATCGATAATGTGCCTAAAATTCCACCAAATCCATGAACTGCAAATACATCGAGTGAATCATCTAATTTGAATTTATTTTTTACAACACTACACATTTCCTGGCAAACAATACCAGCTACTGAACCAATTATAAATGCCTCCACTGGAGTTACAGATCCTGATGCAGGGGTAATAGTCGCAAGTCCAGCAATCGTTCCAGTAACTAACCCAACTAGCGAAGCCCTACCATGCTTGTAATACTCATATAAAGCCCATGAGAGAGATGCAGCACATGCGGAAATATGGGTAACTAATAATGTAATTCCTGCATTTCCATTTGCAGCAAGTTGAGAACCTGCATTGAAACCAAACCATCCAACCCATAACATTGATGCTCCTAGCATTACATAGCCAGGATTATGCGGTGGTTTTGCCTTATCATTTCTAGTACCAAGAAAGTAAGCAATAACTAATGCTGCTAATCCAGCAGTTTCATGAACAACTAAACCTCCAGCCAAGTCAACAGTTCCTAATTGAAAAAGAAATCCGCCACCCCACACCCAATGTGTGACAGGTGCATAACAAAGCAACATCCATAAAGCCGAGAAAATCAAAACAAAAGAAAATTTAACTCTTTCAACATAAGCACCTACTATTAAAGCTGGTGTAATTACGGCAAAGGTCATTTGAAATGCGGCAAAAACTGACTCTGGAATTGATCCGGACATACTCTCTGCAGTTAAATCTTGAAGAAAAATTTTAGATAGACCGCCCCAATAAGGATTTAAATCAAGTCCATCACCAAATGCTATTGAATAACCAAATGCAACCCATAAAAGTGACATTAAGCAAGCAATAGCTATACAATGCATAAAAACTGAGAGTATATTTCTAGACTTTACTAGCCCACCATAAAAAAGAGCTAACCCTGGTAAGGTCATAAAAAGTACCAGAGCAGTTGAAGTAAGAATCCATGATGTATCACCAGAATTTAACATTTAAAGATAATATCAAGNAAAGTNAAAAATGACAAGCCCCCGAGCTATAATCAGGGGCTTACCAAGGAGGTATAAAGGTATGGTAGGAGTTCTTTTATTTATTTAAAGTAAGGATAAGACTCTATTCCTACCTCTGTAGCG
Organism: bacterium; assembly: GCA_002701605.2. Classification (GTDB taxonomy): domain Bacteria; phylum Desulfobacterota_D; class UBA1144; order UBA1144; family UBA1144; genus TMED126. Next base: position 28,402 of record NZWF02000026.1, on the reverse strand, counting down.
TCTGATCCAAGTTGTTCCTCTTCCTCAGTTGGTCTGAGTCCGATTGTNTATTTAACGATTAACATTGCAATTGCTGATACAACGAAGACAAAAAGTACAACTGAAATTGCTCCTATTGTTTGTGTTGAGTATGATGCAGCATCATTAGAGATTGCAACTGCAATTGTACCCCAAATCCCAGCTAATAAATGAACTGGAAGAGCTCCAACAACATCATCAANTTGTATNCTTTCGAAGAATTTGGTTCCAAATACAACTATTATTCCACCTATTCCACCTATTAAAAGTGAAGTAGTAGCAGATGGAGCCAACGGTTCTGCTGTAATAGATACTAATCCAGCCAAAGCTCCATTTAATGCAAAAGTAACATCAACCTTACCAAACATCAATTGAGACAATATCATTGCAACAATCAATCCTGAACAAGCTGCTAAATTTGTATTTACAAAAATATCTGAAACAGCAACNGCATCATCCATAGTTCCTATTGCTAGTTGAGAACCACCATTGAAGCCAAACCATCCCAGCCATAATATAAAAGTACCAAGAGTTGCTAATGGTATACTTGAAGCAGCCATTGGTACAGCTTTTCCATCTTTAAATCTTCCTAATCTNGGACCAATTATTATTGCTCCAGCTAGTGCNGCAGCACCACCNGCAGCATGNACTAAAGTTGATCCTGCAAAATCAGAGAATCCCATAGAGGCTAACCATCCGCCTCCCCATTGCCAACCCATTTCAATTGGATAAATAATGCCAGCAAGTAAAGCNGCAAAAATAAAGAAACTCCAGACTTTAATTCTTTCNGCAACAGTNCCAGAAACTATNGAAACAGTTGTTGCACAAAAAACCATNTGGAANAACCAGTCAGAATGAGAAGCATAACCTGTNCTCATATCNTCACTGGGTGCAAACATTGAGAATGAGCCNATNTAGCCACCCTCAGGTATTCCGTAAGCTAAGTTATATCCTACTAAATAAAACATAACTCCTGATATTGAATATAAACCTACATTTTTCAGACAAATAGCCGAAACATTTTTAGTTCTAACCATTCCTGCCTCAAGCATTGCAAAACCAGCAGCCATCCACATAACAAGAAAACCACANATTAGAAATAACAAAGTATTAAAAATAAAAGCNGTTTCCTCAGGAGTTGATGAAGCTGTAGCATTTTGAGTAAAGAATAAAGAAATTGCTCCTANTAATAGGAACAAAGAAAAATTTTTAATCTTAGACTTTAACATCTTTTTTCCCTCCCACGGAAATATTATGTTTGTTATATGGCAATAGGTATGCCAGAATCAGTGAACCTTAAAAATATGTTAAAATTAAACAAATAAATTCATTTAAGGNGAATAGAAATAAATGGCTAACTTATTGGAATTATTACAAGAATCAGCTAAACAGTANNNATCAATAACTGCATTATCTGAAATCAAAAATAATAAATATATTGATATTACTTTTAAGGAATTATATGAAAATGTCACTAAAGCNGCCATTAAAATAAAAAGTCTGGGAATCAGTAANGGATCAAATATTTCTCTATGTGGGGGAAATTCAATTAATTGGATTATATCATTTTTTGGAATTATAGGNGCAGATTGCACTGTAGTTCCAATTGATNCCAANCTAAATAAAAAATCTAAAAATTTTATTTATGAATTTTCAGAATCAAAAATANTAATTACTAACAGCAAAGACTTTGATGATCATTGCAACATATTANCTTTTGATGATTTATTAGATTTAAAAACTTCGNAAGAGATTAATATAAATAATTTAAAAAATATAATCAGTTTGATACTTTTTACTTCTGGAACTACTGGTGANCCCAAAGGNGTTATGTTGAGTCATGAAAATATTCTATCAAATATTCAAGTTATAANAGAAATTNCAGATACANAACAAAGCAGCTTTTCTATTTTACCTNTGAGTCATGTATATGAACTTACATGTAACTTGTTAGCTAGNATAAGAAATGGAACTAAAGTTCACTTCTGTTCATCACTTGATTCAAAAAACATGTTCAATGAATTAAAGATGATAAAGCCTAATATAATGCCAGTGGTTCCATTAATTTTAGATAAAATTAAGACAAATTGTTTAAAAAACATTAGTAAATCCAGAATTACTATGTTCATATTTAAACATACTCCTAAACTTTTTGGATATTTATTAAGNAAAAAAACAGGCCTAACAAATTTAAAATTTTTCTTCTGTGGTGGAGCACCACTTAACGTTGAGACAGAAAAATTTTTTNATTTATTAGGATTAAAGATTATTCAAGGTTATGGNCTATCTGAGACTTCTCCATTAGTGTCAGTNAACCCATTAAACAAAACNAAATTGGGTTCTGTTGGCAAGATAATAAAGACATGTAGTGTTCGAATAGGTAAAAATGATGAAAAAACAAATGGAAAAATATTTGTTAAAGGTCCTAATGTTTTTAAGGGATATTTTAAAAATGAGTCCTCCACAAATCAGGTACTTAAAAATAACGAGTTAGACACAGGTGATATTGGAAGATTTGATGAAGAAGGGTATTTGTATATCACAGGAAGAGAAAAATTTATTATTCTTGGGCCAAATGGAGAAAATATTTACCCTGAACAAATTGAGGAGCTTGTTGATCAAATAGAATTCGTGCAAGAATCAGTGGTATTTAGTAATGATCAAAAAAAATTATATGTTTTATTGAAACTTTCAGATTCGATAACCCAAAAAAATATTGAAATCAAAAGATCCATAGAAAAAATAAATAGTGAGCTAGAGGTTGGAAAAAGAATATCTAAAATCTATTTATTCAATGAAGAATTTCCTAAAACTTCAACTCAAAAAATAAAAAGAGATTTTCTTAACAATATAGACTTAAAAAAATTTGAGCTAATTAACTAAATAGATTCTTCGGAACTTTACTCTTGAATTCTTAAATTCTTCCTTGATTTTTTTTGGTTCTGATAATAAATCAGTCTCTATTTGCCTGTAAGGTACTTCTAAAAAATTCTCTTTTCTTTCTAAAAAACCTCCTGAAAACTTAACAATTGAATCTTCTATAAAGTTCATGCTGTAGTCAAAATTGGTTTTAGAATCAATAAAAATTGAAGGATATAAGTCCGATTTTAATTTTTTCTCTCTGCATAAAACTAAAGAAATTAAATCACAACACTGTAAAATACTTAGTTCTAATTTAAAGCTATCAGTTTCTATGGATGGGATTTTGTGCCCTCTAAACATGTTACGAATTAATTGATCAGATTTTTTAATAAAATCCTTTTTCAATGTAATATCTAGAGTTTTAGACTGGTTGGCAAGAAACTTAAAATGTTCGCTTATAAGTAAAGAGGAATAAGGATTTATTGAAGAAGAGACACTTTTTAACCAAAGCTCTAATTGAAGATGGTTCTCCATNTTTTGAAATGTATAAATTAAATTATTGTCAGATAATTTTGGATAAAGATCATATTCAATCCATCCGCAATCATGATTTCTAATGGCATATTGTAAATCAGGAATATTATTGCTCTTAGATTTTAAGNTTTCATTCATCATGTTNAAAATATCTAAAGATACTTGTGCATGATCATGCTGTGTTACAAGACATGTAAATTCATTAAACTCNCGAGAAATCATAATTAGCTCTTGAAAAGTTACCANAAACAAGATAAATTAAAAAATCATGGCAAAAGTAGCAATAATTTGTGGAAGTGATTCAGATCTTGAAAAAGCATCTGAGGCTGGAACAGTACTAGATGAATTAGGTATAGAATANGAGTTAAGGATTGCATCTGCACACAGAACTCCTGAAATTCTAACCGCTTACATGGATGAAATAGAAGACCGAGGTATTGAGGTTGTTATAGCTGCAGCAGGTTGGGCAGCGCATTTACCAGGAGTTGTTGCATCTTTTACAACTTTACCTGTAATAGGAATACCAATAGATTCTTCATGCTTAAATGGTTTAGATTCACTCATGTCTATTGTTCAAATGCCTCCAGGTATTCCTGTAGCAACTATGTCCATCGGAAAAGGTGGTGCTAGGAATGCTGGAATATATGCCGCTTCAATTTTAGGAATAAAATATCCAGAGATCAGAGAATCAGTTAATAACTTTAGACAGAATTTAAAAAAGAAAGTTATGAAAGCTGCAGAAAAACATAATAAATAAAATATTGATTTANTCTGAAGCAAGCATTGATTATCAAGAGTTGGGTTTTTATTTTCAACAAGGTANAACTGTTTGTTATCCAACTGAAACTCTATATGGTTTAGGCTGTAAATTTNACTCAAAAAATGCAATATCCAAAATAAGTCTCGCAAAAAAAAGAGATGAATCTCAAAAATTTTCTTTATTATTTAAAAATTTTGATATAATTGANGAGTTTTTTTTTCTNAATTCTATTGAAGACAAAATTATAAAAAAATTTATGCCNGGAAAGCTTTCAATTTTACTANAACCCAAAAAAATTAGTTTGTTTGATACTTCCTTATTAGGCAGTGATGGTAAAGTTAGCTGCAGAATTTCTTCACATATTTTTGTGAGGAACTTATTTAATATTATTGATTTCCCAATACTTTCTACAAGTGCTAATATTACCGGGCAAGAGAATTTGTTCGATATGGATAAAATACTGTCTAATTTTAAAAACAAAATCGATCATTTTGTAGATTTTGGAAAAATTCCNGAATCATTGGGTTCAAGCATAATTAATATTGAAGATAATAAAGTTGTTTTAATTCGTGAGGGTGATATAAAAATTAAAGAAATTTTGGAGGTCATACAATAATGGCAAATTTAAAAGGATTTAAAGGCTTAAGATACAATAGTGAAAAGATATCTCAAATTTCTGATGTCATAGCTCCACCCTATGATGTAATAAATAAAAAACAACAGGAGGAGCTATTAAATCAAAGTCAACATAATGTTGTTCACATTGATTTTAATGATGGTGTTGGTGATGAAAAATATTCAAATGCAGGAAAAATTTTTAATGAATGGCTTGATGAAAATATCCTAATCCAAGAAGACAAGGAAGCTATTTATCCTTATCTTCAAGAATTTACATATAAATCAAAGTCATATACCAGACTTGGATTCATAGCTCTTGTAGAAGTATCGGAATTTTCTAAAAAAATAGTATTACCTCATGAACAAACTTTCAGNGGTCCAAAAGAAGATAGATATAAATTAATGAAGGCCTGCAAAGCAAATCTTAGCCCAATATTTGGTGTTTATGATAATAGCGATAAAATTGCAGACGATATATTAAAAAATTTTATAGATCAAAATAATCCANTAATTACAGGNAAATCCAAGGATGGTGTTTCAAATACAGTATGGAAGATAGATGACACTGATAAAATCAGTCAAATAATTGAATCTTTCAAGTCTAAAGAAATACTAATTGCTGACGGACANCATAGATATGAAACATNNCTAAATTATTACAAAGATTTTCCTGATAATAAAAATAAATATACTATGTTTTATTTAGCAGGCTCGAATCAAGAAGGCCTTTTGATTAACCCAACACATAGAATTCTTCAAAATGTCAAAGAATCTAATTTNTTAATAGATCAAATAAAGCAAAATTTTGATTGTGAAGATTACAATCAAGAAATCAATGAAGANTTCTTGAACCCTGACGAATTTTTTATGATTTCTAAAGAAGCAAATACCGTTCTCAAATGTAAAATTAAGGAAAAAGATAGGGTTAAATTTTATTCTATGAGTGTATATGGTGTTCAAGAATTTATAATCGATAAGTTTNTAGATAACTATAATGGTCTGGATTTTTTCAAAAGCTTCAATGATGCAAATGATTCAATATTAGAAAATTCATTNGGATTAATTTTACCCAAATTTATTCCACCAGATATTATGAAAGTTGTATTGAATGATGACAAGATGCCTCAAAAATCTACATATTTTTATCCAAAAGTTGCAACAGGTGTTTTATTTAATAAATTATCTTAATCTGATAATTCATTTATAATTCAATTAAAATGCATCATAAAAAAATCAGAAACTTTTGTATCATAGCTCACATTGACCATGGAAAAAGCACTTTGGCAGATAGAATTCTTGANTTAACGAATACTGTCTCAAAAAGAAACATGCAAAGCCAGTTTCTTGATAATCTTGATATCGAAAGAGAAAGAGGAATCACTATCAAAGCTCAGTCGGTTCGAATAAATTATAAATCAAAAGANGGTGAGGAATATATTTTCAATCTAATTGATACACCAGGGCATGTTGATTTTTCATATGAAGTTTCCAGAAGNCTTATGGCATGTGAAGGTGCACTTTTGGTTGTTGATGCTACACAAGGAGTTGAGGCTCAAACATTAGCTCATGCNTTTCTTGCAGCAGANATGGGCTTAGAAATCATTCCTGTAATTAATAAAATTGATTTACCCGCATCTGATCCTGAACGAGTTTGTGAAGANATTGAAAATGCGATTGGAATAGATTGTAGCAATGCACTCCTCACAAGTGCCAAAACTGGTGAAGGAGTGATTGAAATACTTGAAGAGATANTAAAGATAATACCAGGTCCGATTCAACCCAAAGTTAATGATGCTAGNGCATTAATTATAGATAGCTGGTTTGANTCATATTTAGGAGTTGTACTACTTGTTAGGGTATTTGATGGTGATATTAATAAATCAGACTCTATTAAGCTTATGGCTACAGATAAGATGTATGAAATTAGAAATATTGGTGTATTTAATCCTGTTGCAAAAAGTGTTGAAAAATTAAGTTGGGGAGAAGTAGGTTTTATCACTGCATCAATTAAACAAATAAGTGATGCTAAAGTTGGAGACACTGTAACAACATTAAAGAATGATTCAAAAATAGCTCTTCAAGGATTTAAAGATATAAAACCAATGGTTTTTTGTGGCCTTTATCCCATCGATTCAAATTTTTATGAAAACCTAAAAGAATCATTAGAAAAAATTAGCCTAAATGATTCATCTATAAGATATGAGCCTGAAACATCAGCTGCTTTAGGATTTGGGTTCCGTTGTGGCTTCTTAGGCTTACTTCATATGGAAATAGTAAAGGAAAGATTAGAAAGAGAATTTAATCTGGCCTTAATTACAACATCCCCTACTGTTGTTTATGAAGTAATCAAAACAAACAAAGAAACATTAAAAATAGATAATCCCAAACTTCTACCTGATAAAAGTCAGATAGATTCAATAAAAGAACCCTATGTAAATATTTCTTTATATACTCCTAAAAAATATTTAGGAGGGCTCCTAGATCTTTGTGAAAAAAGAAGAGGTATTCAAAAAAATATTAATTTTATATCAGAAGATAGGGCTATACTTGAATATGAATTACCTATGTCGGAAATGATTTATGATTTCTACAATAAAGTTAAATCTATAACAAAAGGATACTGTTCAATGGACTATGAGCCTAGTCAGCTCCAAGAATCTAATCTAATAAAACTAGATATATTAATTAATGGAGAAATTGTTGATGCTTTATCCATCATTACACATAAAGATAATGCTTATTACAGAGGAAAAGAAATTGCTGAAAGGCTAAAAGAAATTATTCCTCGTCAGTTATTTGAAGTTGCAATTCAAGCGGCTATCGGTGCAAAAATAATTGCAAGAGAAACCGTTAAGGCNCTTAGGAAAGATGTTACTGCTAAGTGTTATGGTGGTGACGTAACAAGAAAAAGAAAGCTATTAGAAAAACAAAAAGAAGGTAAGAAAAGGATGAAAAATGTTGGAAGTGTTGAAATTCCTCAGGAAGCTTTTATGGCAGTTTTATCTGCAAAAGAGTAAAAAATTTAATTTATTTTAACTTTACATTCCTATTTTACGAATAGTAGATTCAATCCTTAGGTGTCATCATTGCTGTTATAGCATGAGTAGCAGCACTGGTAGCATCAGGATTTGTGGCAACATTAATTAACGATGGTAATCCAGATTTAAAAGCTCTCTCGATTGCAGGTACTAAATCAAAACAATCAGTTACTAATTCACCATGGCCGCCCATTTCTTTAACTATTGAATGAAAATTAATAAACGGAAGCTCGTGGCCTTGTGGAGTATTAGTTTTTCCATAATTNATCCAATGTTGATGCTTTGTCATTCCCCAAGATTGATCATTNCAAACAATNCAGACAAAAGGGATATTGTGTCTAACAGCTGTTTCAAACTCCATTAGATTCATACCTATTGCACCATCTCCACTAATTAAAACCACATCCCGGTCTGGATATGCAATTTTAGATCCCAATGCAAAAGGGACCCCTACTCCCATACATCCTAAAGGTCCACCTTTAACATATCTTCCAGGTTTTGTAGTTATATAAGAAGAGTCTGTCCATGCTTGAGTATCACCTCCATCAATACAAATCATGCCATTACCATCTAACACATTCTCTACAGCATTAACGACACTTAAAACATGTAACGGCTTATTATTCGATGCTTTCAATCTATCTACTTCTTCCCATTCTTTATTTCTCCATTCTCTAGCAGTGTTAATCCATGTTTCAAAATTTGTACTTATCTTATCTAACTTAGAATTAAGTTTTACAAGTGCTTTTTTTATATCTGAAACTACTGGAATATCAACAATTCTATTTCTTCCTATTTCTTCGGGNTCTATATCAACTTGAANAACTTTAGCTTCTGGATTAAAAGTTCTTCCCCAACCAATATATAAACTTAGTCTTACACCTAATAGAATTATCAAATCCGATTCAGATGAGACTTTTTTAAANGCATTCATGGCAGATGGACTTGCTTGGCCTAAACAATTAGGATGATTATCATCAACAATTCCTCTTCCAAAATTTAATGTNTATATTGGAATATTCANNTTCTCTGATATCTCTTGAATTTCGCTTGAAGCATCTGAGTACCAAGATCCACTACCAGCTATTATTAACGGTCTAGAGCTATTATCAATTTCTCTTAAAATTGAATCTACATTGTTTTCAGAAATTTCAGGGTTTTCAGGAAACTCCATTTGAGGTGTATCAAANAAAGTTTCATCAGATTTTTCATAAAGAACTTCATGAGGTAAGCCTAGATAAACTGGTCCAGGTCTTCCAGTTATTGCCATTTTATATGCATTGGCAGTATATTCTGTTATTCGAGTTGTGTCATAAACAGTTTTAGCCCATTTAGTAATTGGTTTTACCATTGCTTCCTGGTCTACTTCTTGAAGTGGAAGTCTATCNTTCTCTTCAACTCCAGATTTTCCAGAAATAAAGATGCATGGAGAATTTGACAAATAAGCACCTGACATTCCAGTNATTACATTTGTTAAACCTGGTCCAGCTGTAATTAAACAAACTCCTGGTTTTCGTGTAACTCTTCCATATGCATCAGCTGCCATAGATGCACCTTGCTCATGGTGTGTATCAATCAATCTGATTCCCAATTCTTTACATGCATTATAAATTGGATTGATATGTCCACCTGCAAGAGTGAAAATATCTTTTACATTTAATTCTTTAAGTGTTTTGACTAAAGCAAAACCACCATCAATTTTTTTATCCATAGGCATTAAGTTAATAAACAGTATAATATATTTTGTATAAGAGGTGTAATATGTCAGAAGAAAATCTAAATCCAGGTGGGCCTGCAGGTCAACCGCAAAGTCCAGAAGATGCATTAAATGCAATTAAGGCTTCAATTGCAAATGCTTTTAATCTTGGCTTACAAAGCCAACCTAAAAATCAAGGCGACACACTATCAAACATNGTTCAAGAAATTGAGCAAACAATATATGCACAATTNAAGCAAGTTTATGGAGATGTGCCAGACGACTTCATCAAAGCAAATGCAGAATTTTTTGTTCAAGTTGCAACAATGGGTCACATAGTACCTAGGGTTTGTGCTTTTGATAAAGATTTTCAGGGTAAACTTTTNCAACTAATAGAGNCCAGAGTTTTAGAGACTCAAAAAGCAGCTCAAGAAAAAGCTAAAGAAGAACAGGGTCAAATTATCCACGAAGAAAAGAAAATAATAGTTCCTTAAAGAGATTTATTATTGGAATGTTTTGTTACTGGTGCGACAGGTTATGTTGGAAATTTCCTTATTGAAGAATTAAAGGAAAAGGGACATAAAGTAACGATACTTGTTCGCTCTTTAAAAGATAAAGATAAATATGAATCATTAGGATATACCTGCTTTATTGCGGATCTAAGAGATCCTAGCTCAATTAAAGGGAAATTTGATAATGCAGAGGTTGTTTTCCATCTTGGAAACATTGCTGCATGGTGGCTAAAAAGAAAGAAGGATTATTATGAAATAAATGTTGATGGAACAAGAAATCTCTTAAATGAGCTTGAAAATACCAAAGTTAAAAAAATCATTCATATGAGTAGTATTGCGGCAATAAGGCAACCCGAAGGGGAAATAGCAAATGAGGAGTCTATTCATCAAGGTGACTTTGAAAGTGATTATAGTAAATCAAAATTTTTAGTAGAAAAGTTAGTTAAAAAATATATTGATAAAGGTATGCCAATTGTGGTTCTAAATCCAGGAGTTATAACAGGGCCTAAAGACTTTAAAACATTTGGCAAAACAGTTATTGGAATTGCAAATAAGAAAATACAAGCAAAATTCTGCCCTGAATCCTATATACCATTAGTACACATTGATGATGTTATTAAAATTACNTTGAGATCTCTTGAAATATCACCAGGCCAAAAATATATAATTGTTGGTGAGAATNTAAAAATAGGAGANGTTTTTGACAAAGTCTGCGAGATAATGAATATGTCAAAAATAAATAAGATTACTCCAAAATGGCAGCTATATTTAATTTCTTATTTGTCAGAATTTATTTCCTTCTTCTCAAAAAAAAGACCCAAATTACCCATAGATGGTCTTAAAGCTATTAAAATAGGTGCACAAGCAACCTCCCTAAAATCACAGAAGGATTTAAAATACAAGTACTTAACTGTGTNTGAGATATTAGAGAAAAATATTCAATGGTATAAAAAAAATAATTATATCAATAATTAGAATGACTTAGGTATTTTTTTTGAACTTATCAATTTGACATAATAATGATATTTATTTAAATTTGCGTTTCTATGTTAAATGAAAAAAAATTGATAATNGCAGAGAAACCCAGTGTNGCAAATTTAATAGCATCAGCCCTCTCAGCTAAGAAAGTAAAAGCTAAAAGCCTGCACTATTTTGAGAACGAAGAATATTTAGTTACTTGTGCTCAAGGTCATTTAATTGAATTNGANAAGCCAAAATCCAAATGGAACCTAGAAGCNCTACCATTAAATGGACCAGGGAANTTAATTCCTATATCACAGACAAAACCAAGATTAGATTTAATTAAAAAGCTTTGTAAAAGAGATGATGTAGCTTCTATAGTAAATGCCTGTGATGCAGCTAGAGAAGGAGAGCTAATTTTTAACCAAATAATGAGTTATCTGAAAGTTTCTAANCCATCATATCGTGCATGGCTTCAATCTATGACTAAAGAAGAAATACAAAAAGAATTTCTAAATTTAAAAAGTTCGGAATCATATANAGGTTTAGCAAATGCAGCACTTGCTAGGTCTATTGCTGATTGGAAAATTGGAATGAATGGAACTAGGGCAATTACTGCNTGGNCAAGNAAGATATATAATGTTGGCTTTAATAAGCAAGTTGTGGGAAGAGTCAAAACTCCAACTCTTGCAATGATTGTTAATCGAGACAAAGAAATAGATTTATTTANTCCAGAGAAATACTTCCAGATAAAAGCTACATTTAGAATTAATTCAGGAGAATATGTTGGGTCCTACATTGACCAAAATTTTAATAATTCTACACTTGATCCGGAAACAAAAAGAGTTAGAAAAGCCGATAGGNTTTTCAGTGAAGAAAATGCTCTAAAAATAATNAATGATTGTAGGAACAAAGAGGGTATAGTCAAAGAAGAATCCAAAGAAAGAAAAGAATATAGTGAAGCATTATTTGATTTAACAAGTTTACAAAGAGAATCAAATAGTAGATTTGGTTTTACTGCAAGTACGACTCTTAAGATAGCACAATCACTATACCAACCCATTTCAGGTGAAGGATACATAACCTATCCAAGAACAGATTCCAGAAGATTACCAGANNGATATGACGAAGAAGTAACTAANCTACTAAATTCTTTTAACGATAGCTCNTACAAAAAGTTCTCCCAGAATATTCTAGATAATGATTTAGTTAAAAATACTGATAAAAAAATATTTGATTCAAATAAGGTTTCTGATCATTTTGCAATAATTCCTACACCTAATATTCCATCAGAGCTGAAATTAAACGATCAACAACGAAAAATTTATGATTTAATTGTTAAAAGATTTTTAGCAGTTTTTTATCCTCCAATGATTACAAATGAAACTACAAGGGACACACTGATTGGAGAACATCTATTCAGAACAAAAGGGAAAATATTACTAAGCCAGGGATGGAAAGANGTTCTTGATAGCACAACAAAAGAAACAATTATTAGTCCAATTGAAGAATCAGAAAAGGCATTATGCGAAGATCTTGAGCAGTTAACAGATAACACTACAGCAAAAGCTAGATTTACTGATTCTACATTACTTCGAGCAATGGAAACAGCAGGAAATGATATCGATGATGAAGAAGTTCTACAACTAATGAAAAACAANGGTTTAGGTACTCCNGCTACAAGGGCAGAAACGATTGAGGCCCTAATTCGAGAAAAATATTTAATGCGATCTGAAGATGAAAATAATAAAAAATTTATACTNTCTACTGCAAGAGGTAAGCAGCTNATCTTTGATTTAGATGTTTTAGAAATAAATAAATTAACATCTGCAAACCTAACTGGAGAATGGGAATTAAAATTGAAAGAAATGGAAAACGAAGATTATTCTTATGAAAGATTTATTGATGAAATTGAAAAGTTTAGAGATGAAATAATTGCAAGAGCAAAAAGCACAAGTGTAGATACTGATGAATTCAGGAAACAGTTAGATGTAAATTGTCCAATAAGTGGTCTACCAGTTTGGGAAACATTCAATAGATATACAACAGANGACCCAGAGAATTCTGTCAGAATAAACAAAGTAAGNTCAGGTAGGCCAATTTCTAATGAAGAAGCAATCGAATTAATTAAATCATATAATGGTAANGAAGGAAGAATAGGAAAGTTNTCAGGATTTGTTAANANATNTGGNCAATATTATGAAGCCTTTCTAATATTAAAAGACAATGGTGANATTGATTTAGATTGGGGACAAAATNATGAAAAAGAAAAAATAGATTTTAAAGCTTTNCCTAGTCTAGGAAAATTTGAATTTGTTGATTCTGAAGTAAAACATGACTCTAAATTTTATTATTTTGGAAAGAAATGGGCTAATAAACTTTCGAAGTTCATGCTTTCACCATATCTAAATTCATTAGATGAAGAAGAACAAAATAGAGAATCCTTACCTGTAGAAGAAGCTATTAAAATATTTTCAGGGGAAAAAACATCTGTATTACCTTTCAAATCAAAAAGAAAAAATGCAAAAAGACCTTTCTTTAAAGCTAAAGTTTATCTAGATAAGAAATTTGCCCCTAAATTTGAAATTGAAAAAATTGCAAAGAAAAATGACGAAAAAGATAAATCTGACAAGTCTTAAATGCTATAATATTTAAATGTTTGATAAAATAAGTGAAAAAATTAATTCCTCTTTTAAAAAACTTCGTGGCAATGCAGTCATATCTGAAAATAATGTATTAGATGCTTTAAAAGAAATTAGACTTAGTCTCCTTGAGGCGGATGTTAACTATAAAGTTGTAAAAGAATTGATTGATACAATTAAGGAGAAAGCAATTGGCTCTGAAGTTTTAAAGAGTGTTTCACCAGCAGAGCAATTTATAAAAATATTTAATGACGAACTATCAAAAGTTTTGGGAGGATCAACAACCGATTTAAACTTAAAAGTTAAACCACCAGCAACTATTCTTATAATTGGTCTACAAGGTTCTGGTAAAACAACTACATCTGCAAAACTTGGAAAGTTTTTAAAAGAAAAATCAAAAAGGAATCCATCTTTATGCTCAGTTGATATCTATAGACCTGCTGCAATAAAACAATTAGAAATCTTATGTGGTCAAGCAAAATTGAATTTCATACAAAATGATAATAATAAAATCATAGATATTTGTAGAAATGCTAAGGAAAAAGCTTACAATGTGGGCTCTGATACATTAATAATTGATACTGCTGGTAGACTGCAAATAGACGAGGAAATGCTAAATGAACTAAAATCAATCAAAAATGAAATTGAAGTTCATGAAACCTTACTTGTTATTGATTCAATGATTGGACAAGAAGCTATAAATGTTGCAAAAAACTTTAATGATGAGATTGGAATTGATGGTCTAGTACTAACTAAACTAGATGGTGATGCAAGAGGTGGTGCAGCATTATCAGCTAAATATGTCACTGGAAAGCCAATTAAATTATTTGGTTCTGGAGAAGGTTTGGATATGTTAGAAATTTTTCATCCAGAAAGAATGGCATCAAGAATTCTAGGGATGGGTGATGTTGTTAGTTTAGTTGAAAAAGCATCAGAGTCAGTGTCAGAAGAAGATGCTTCAAAGCTAGCAAAGAAAATAAAAAATAATGAATTCTCTTTAAGTGATTTTAAGGATGCAATAAAATCAATGAATAAAATTGGTTCTTTAAAAAATACAATATCTATGATTCCGGGCTTAGGAAATCTCTCAAAAGATGAAAATGCTATGGAAAAAGCAAATGATGAAATGAAAAAAACCGTTGCGATAATTGATTCGATGACAATTAAAGAAAGAAATGATCATAATATTCTTGATGGAAGTAGGCGAAGAAGGATAGCTAATGGAAGTGGAACATCAGTTCAAGACATAAATGTTTTAATTAAAAAATTTCTTCAAATGAAAAAGATGAGTAAGAATATGGGGAAATTTAAAAAAAATGCTAAAAACTTATTGAAATTTTCATAAATTTAATCATTATTAAGTGACGGAGGATTTATGGTTAAAATAAGATTATCTCGATTAGGAAGAAAGAAAAGACCTTTTTATAGAATTGTAGCAATAAATTCTAGATCTTCTAGGGATGGGAAATTCTTAGAAATTTTAGGAACATATGACCCTCTTCAAGACCCAAGTGTTACTAACCTTGATATAGAGAAAATAAATAATTGGATTAGTAAAGGAGCTCAATTAAGTAATAGAGTCCTTAAATTAGTTGATCCAGAGAAATATGGTGAGCTAGTTAAAGATAAGCCAAAAAGAAAACCTAAAAAAGAAGTCTCAGTTGANGAAGCNGCACCTGCTGANGAAGCNGCACCTGCTGANGAAGCNGCACCTGCTGANGANGCNGCACCTGCTGANGAAGCTGCACCTNCTGAAGATGCAAAAGAATAAGTTAGCAGTAGATTAATTAACTTCATATAATGTATAATCTGGAAAAGAGGGAATATTATGGATAAGGTATCTGATTTAATTAAACTGATTGTAAGCTCATTAGTTGATAGTCCTGATGATATTGAAATAACAGAGGTTGCTGGTGACTCTACAACTGTATATGAGCTAAGAGTTGCAAAAGATGATCTTGGAAAGATAATTGGAAAACAAGGTAAAACTGCAAAAGCCATTAGAACATTACTAGGTGCTGCTGCTGCTAAGGATAAAAGAAGAGCAGTTCTTGAGATTATCGAATAAATTTAAATGTCTTTTACTAAAATTGGAATTATTAAGAAAGATAAATATTCCAAAGATCTTATAGAATTTACTTCATCCANTAAAAACAACACTACTATAAAATCAATCGATAATTTCATCCTTAAAAAAAATGGTGAAAGNTATTCGATNAAATTCCAAATAAANTCNAGTGAAAAAAACAAATANCTATTAGAAATTAATTCTGAGAGTAAAAAATTTGTTGAGGAACTAAAAGGAGTATCTGAGATCTTTATTGAAAATAAAAACCTCCCAATTCTTGAGAAAGATGAGTTTTACAATGATGAATTAGTTGAATGTAATGCAATAGATGAAAATGAAATAATTTATGGGAGAATTATTAGAGTTATAGANTCATCAAATGGTTCAATATTAGAAATTGAAAATAAAGAAAAAACATTTCTTGTTCCATTTAACGAATCTTTTATTATTAATGTTGATATACAAAATAAAAAAATTACTATTAAAAATATTGCAAATTTGGCTGAGATATGAAAATTAATACTGTTTCTACATTTCCGAGAATAATAAAAGAAGCTACTAAATACGGGATAGTATCAAATGCAGTTAAGAATAAATTAATAAATATAAATCATTTTTCGCTCACTAATGATCTAAATCAAAGCGAAAGAATTGATGATGAACAATATGGAATAGAGCCTGGAATGGTACTTTCTTATGAAAAAAGTTACGGATTATTTAAAAAAATAAAAACTTTAAATCCAAATACAAAATTTATTTTTACTAGTCCAAAAGGTATAAAATTAACAAATGATTTNGCAATATCATTATCTAAAGANAGAAGTATTACAATTGTATGTGGAAGATATGAGGGATATGACNAGAGAATAATTGATGAATATTGTGATTTAGAAATTTCTATAGGTGATTATATTTTAACTGGTGGTGAACTAGCAGCTTGTGTTTTAATTGATTCTGTAGCAAGAATGATAAAGGGAGTAGTTGGTAATGAGAACTCTGTTAAATCTGATAGTCTNATGAATTCTATGTTGAANGGTCCAGTTTATACAAGGCCTAAAATATATAAAGGTAAGAAAGTTCCAAATATACTTTTNTCTGGAAATCATNAAAATATTAAAAAATATCTTAGGGAAACNTCTTTAGCTGCAACCCTCAACAAAAGAGAGGATTTACTTGAAAATGCNAANCTTAGCCAAGATGAAGNAAGTCAACTTAAGAGTNCAAAAAAATCAACTATAAATAANAATATTTATATTGCACTAGTCCACTATCCNATAGAAAATATAAAAGGTGAGATAATTAAAACATCNCTTACAAATCTAGATATACAAGATATTGCGAGATCNGCTAATACCTATGGNATAAATAAATACTTTATTACACACCCTGTTAAAGAACAAAGAATGCTNGCTGAAAAAGTNATTAAATATTGGTCTAATGAGAAAGTAAGAAAGAATGATAACACTAAACATTCATCTATTNATAAGATAATAGTNAAGAATTCACTTAATAGTGCAATTCGTGAAATTAAAAAGAAACATGGAACTAAGCCAATTACAATTGCAACAGATGCAAGAATGGTGCATAATATGACGAGTTATTCTACTTTAAGAGATCGTATCTTAAATATTGATGAGCCTGTTTTAATAATTTTTGGAACTGGTTGGGGGCTGCCTAAAAATACTTTAGAATCAGCAGATTATATTCTAAAGCCTGTAGGTGGGTATCATGAATACAACCATTTGTCAGTTAGAAGTGCAGTAGCTATAATATTGGATAGATTATTAGGGTGTAAATTTTAGGTGTTAATATGAATGAAATTGATTTAATAGAAAAAGATAGTTTGCAGAAAGTNCCAAGCTTTAAAGCTGGTGATACTGTTAGTGTTTATTATAAAATTAAAGAAGGTCAAAAAGAAAGAATTCAAATTTTCGAAGGTTTAGTCATATCTAGAAAAGGGACTAGTATAAANGAGACTTTCACAGTAAGAAAAATTTCATATGGTGTTGGGACAGAAAGAATTTTCCCAATTCATTCCAAACAAATTGAAAAGATTAAAGTG
Source organism: bacterium (assembly GCA_002701605.2). Taxonomy (GTDB): domain Bacteria; phylum Desulfobacterota_D; class UBA1144; order UBA1144; family UBA1144; genus TMED126. Next base: position 10,632 of record NZWF02000026.1, on the reverse strand, counting down.
CTNAGAAAAGGTAANGTAAGAAGGGCAAAGCTTTACTACATTAGAGGACTATCTAAAAAAGCATCTAGAATCAAAGAAAGNAATAAATAGCTATTGTTTNATTGCATATAATAATCTTTGAATGGTAGTTGTGAATGAAAATATTCCAANAATTACTATTACTCCCATAAANAGTANATGNTTATGGTTGAAAAAAATTATATTAAAATACTCGCAAAAGCCACTAATAATTCCACCTACTCCTAGGTAAACTACTCTATCAGCTCTTTGCATCAGCCCCACATTAGAGCTTANCCCTAAATTATCAGCTGCAGCTTTCACATAGCTTACNGTCAAACTAAAAAGAGAAGCAAACATAATTACATAACAAAAAGTATCTGGAAAATAGTAGATGAATAATCCAAACATTATAAAAATTTCAGAAAACCTATCAAAACAGCTATCCATAAAAGAGCCAAGAATAGACTCTGAATTCGTCTTCCTAGCGACCCTTCCATCTAACATATCAAATGTTGAGCCAGCTAATAAAAAAACTGATCCTATAAATATATATCCTTGAGAGTATATATAAGCCGTTATTAAAGATATAAAAAGTGATATTATAGTAATGGTATTAGGTGTAATATTATTTTTAATTAATAAATTTTCAGATGGTTCAATCATAAAGCACCACCAATCTTTGTAAAAATTTGATATCATCGTCTTATCTTTATATCCTTCAGGATTCTTGGTTGCACTTTTAGCATTTTGAAATATTTCTTTATCAATATTTAAAGGTTTTATAAATCGTGCTTTAATCCAACCGGCAATAAAAATAAAAACAAAAAGTAAGTAAGCAATATATAGGTTCTCTAAAATATAATCCATCTACATGTTTTCCGGCGAAGAAGCTCCTAATAATTTTAATCCATTTATTAAAATCTCTTTTACAACAAGTATTAGAATCAATCGTGCTTCAAGAATTGAAGGATTCTCATCTAATATTTTTACTGATTTATAATAAGAATGGAAATCTCTAGCTAGATCTTGAAGATAAAANGAAATTTTATGAGGGGACATAGTTTTAGAAGACTCTTCNACAATTTCCTTAAATGAAATAATTTTTTTTATCAATAATATCTCTTTTTCATTAATNAAATATTTAGTTTTGCTTAGATCGTAATCAGAAATATTCGTTTTCTGTATAATGCTTGAAATTCTTGCATTTGCGTATTGTATATAAAAAACAGGATTATCGTCAGAATCTTCTAAACATTTNCCTAAATCAAAATCGAAATGACTATCAGAGCTTCTCATGACCATTATGAATCTTACTACATCTTTATTTACTTCTGCCAATAAATCCCTAATAGTTGTGTATTCCCCTGATCTTTTAGACATTGAAATATCCTGGCCATCTCTTAATAATCTAACAAACTGAATCATTACAAANTGTAATTTATTATTATCAAAACCGAGGCTCTTCATTGCTGCATTNAATCTTGANACATGACTATGATGATCAGCACCCCAAACATTAATTATTCTAGAATATCCTCTAGAAAATTTATTTCTATGATATGCAATNTCGTTCAAAAAATAAGTTGTTGATTTATCTTGCTTAATAATGACCCAATCATCATTATCACCATATTCCGAAGTTTTTATCCATTCAGCATCATCTTTGCTGTATGTAACATTTAAATCTCTTAAATTTTTTAAAGTATTATCCAAAAGTTTAGTATCATGGACTTCAGATGTTTCTGAAAACCAATTGTTAAATGTGATATCAATTAAATGTAAATCATTNTTTATTTCATTTAANAGTTTCTCTTTTGCATATGATGATAAGAATTCAACATTCTTNGAATGCTTTGTATCTAATTTATCATCNATAAAATTTTGGGCAATCTCTTTNAGATATTCTCCNTGATAGCCATCTTTAGGCATTTCTAATTCGTCTCCAAGAATATTGGCTATTCTAATGTTCAAAGATTCACCTAGGAGTCTAATCTGATTTCCGTAATCATTTATATAATATTCTTTCTCGATTTCATAACCATCAAATTCTAAAATTCTTGCCAGAGAGTCTCCTACTGCAGCATTTCGTAAGTGCCCTAAATGTAAAAGTCCAGTTGGATTCGCAGAAACAAACTCAACCAAAACCTTCTCGTTTTTTTTTGAACCGGANCCATAATGTTGGCGTTGAGAAAAGATATTCGATAAGCAATCATGAAATACTGATAATTTTANTTTTAAATTTATAAAACCTGGGTTTATACATTCTACTGAAGAAAAAATATCACTATTTTTATCTTTTAATAAAATTGAAATTTTATTTCCAAGATCCATTGGCTTAAGATTAATTTTTTTTGCAAATTTTAATGCTAAATTTGTGGCAAAGTCTCCATGCATAGGATTCTTTGTAAGGTCGAGATCTATACTAGTTAAATCAAAATCTATATCCTCAAAAAGTGGGCTTACAGACTTATAAATTCTGTCTTTTAACAATTCTTTTATCATCTTTCTAAGTGCTTAGTATAATTAATTTCCTCTATTGAAATTTTATTATTACTATACATTAATGTTGTAATNGAGCCTGAATCCAATGTAAATTCAGCAAAATCTTTTAAATCACGATTTGAATAATAACAAAGTATTGAGGCTATTACTAAATTATGACTAACAATAATTATATTTTTATGACTTTTATATTGAATAAAAAGGTTTTCCATAAAATCCAAGGCTCTTTCTTGAACCTCACCTAAAGTTTCTCCATTCGGAATTCTAAATTTTTTAGGATTACTCCTCCACTCTAATAATTGTGNAGCAAAATTCTTTCTTATATAAGAAAAAGAAAGTCCTTCAAAATCTCCTTGATCCATCTCTCTTAATTTTTCATTCTGGATTATATCAGATTTAAGATTTTTATTAATCTCTAATGCAGTCTGCATTGTTCTCTTTAAATCACTACTGAATATTAGATCAACATGTTTATCGGAATAAAAATCCTTTAAAAAAATAGACTGATTAATACCATTATTATTTAACTCTAAATCACTTATTCCTTGGCATCTTTCAAGCCTATTCCATTCCGTCTCGCAATGTCTTATTAACTGAATTTTCATTTTAGCTAAAGTATAGAATACATTAGTTATGATTTATTCACATTATAGATTAATATCAATAAAGTTACATGTCTCAATATAGAAAAGGTTATATTTTTGAAAAAAAGACAAATGCATATGTCCAAGAACTTTTGTCTGAATTTAATAACTTAAAATTTTATGCAATTGAAAGCAGGGGTAGCAAGGGAACTGCAGACATTATCTTTGGGTTGTTTAACAAGAAAAATGGTTCTAGAACATGGTTTGGACTTCAGTGTAAAAGAGGATATGTTTCTTTACCAGAGAAAAATAGGGAAATTAAAAAATCATTGGACGAATATGGTATGCGGCTATTTTATTCAACACCAATGAAAGAAAAAAAAACACTTATTGAAATATATCCTGACCTTTCAGATTGGGTTATGAACTGGCTAGATAAAGCTTAAGCCATGGCCTCAATTACATCATCTGCAATGTCAAAATTTGAATAAACATTTTGAACATCATCACAATCCTCTAATGCTTCCATCATCTTAAGCATATGCTCTGCTGGCTTTCCTTCAATTTTTATAGAATTTTTTGGAATCATAGAAATCTCAAAAGAGTTTATTTCATATCCAACCTTCTCTATATCTAATCTAACACCTTCTAAATCTTCTGCATTTGTTATTATTTCAAAGAAATCTCCAGAATTTATCAAATCCTCACCACCAAAATCTATAACTCTTTCAAAAATTTCTTCTTCGTTAAGACCAGAGGAAGAAAGCAGGATTCTCCCCTTCCTTTCAAAATTCCATGCCACACATCCTGATTCACCAAGATTTCCTCCATATTTAGAAAAAGCTCTTCTCAGTTCCGACACGGTTCTATTTTTATTGTCTGTCATAACCTCAACAAGAACAGCTGTACCACCAGGACCATAACCTTCATAAGTAGTTTCAATTAATGCATCACTTGCAAGTTCACCAGTTCCTTTCTTTATTGCCCTTTCAGATGTATCCTTTGGCATATTAGCACTCTTTGCATTCAATAATGCAAGTCTTAGCCTGGGATTGGTATCAGGATCTCCTCCACCGTCTCTTGCCGCCACAGTTATTTCCCTTATCAACTTAGTAAAAATCTTGCCTCTTTTGGCATCTAAAGCTCCCTTTTTATGCTTTATAGAGCTCCACTTTGAATGTCCTGACATAAAATCTCCTTATTTAATTAAATTAATTATATCGTTTTTATTAATTATTTTATATAAAAAAATTAATAATATTTTATAAATTAAAGAGTATTGTTAAGTATTAAGCTATAAAGTTTCATAAGTTGATATAAAGTCATAAATTTTATTTTTTATTTCATCTCTAATTACTGATATTTTTTTTATTATTTGATTATCTGAACCTTTTAGTTTTGATGGGTCATTTATATCCCAATAAATTTTTTTAGTTTTATAAGGTATATGAGGGCACTCTTGCCCTTGTGATTCACTACAAACAAAAATGAAATAATCATATTTTTGTTTCTTTTTCAAAACAGATTCGACCGACTTTGTCTTATTGTTTGAAATATCTATACCTATTTCCATCATGCTTTTTACTACTAGTGGATTTAATTTCCCAGGAGAAATTCCAGCACTATTGACAAAAAAATCTTTTGATAAAGTTTTTAAAAAAGCCTCAGCCATTTGGCTTCTAGCAGAATTATGAATACATACAAACAAAACTGATTTTTTATTTTTTTCTAAATTCGACATTTTAACTCCTTTCTTCTTACCCCGGCCAGATAGACTAGGGTTTTTTATAAAATAATCCATACATGAAAAGTTTTCATTAATTTTTGAAAACTTTCTATACTTTGAATCATTACATAGCAACCAAGAATTTTCATTATCCAAAATATTTGCAACCATTATTTGATTTAGAACTTGTTTATGAACTGTTTTATTTTCAATTGGAACTAAAACTTCTATTCTTCTATCCAAATTTCTTTTCATCCAATCTGCTGATGAGATAAAAACTTTTGCACCTGGAGAAGGTAGTTTATGTCCATTTGAAAAACAATATATTCTTGAATGCTCTAAGAATCTTCCTACAATTGACTTCACTTTTATGTTTTCCGAAAGGCCTTTAATACCTGGTTGCAAACAACAAATTCCTCTAACTACTAAAACGATATTAACACCAGCTTGTGATGCTTCATATAATTTATTAATTATGCCACTATCGACTAAAGAATTACATTTTGCCCAGATACCCGAAGCAATACCTTTTTTTGAATTTTGTATTTCAATGTCGATTAATCTATAGAACTCTTTTCTGATACCATCTGGTGAAACTGATAACTTTGAAAGTTGTTTTGGCTTAACATAGCTTGTCATATAACTAAATACTTTTGCAGCATCATTAGTAAGGTTTTTATCTTTTGTAAAAAGAGACAAATCTGTATATGTCTGAGCCGTGATAGGATGATAATTACCTGTTCCAAAATGACAATATGTTACATTTCTTTTTTCTTCTTTTCTTGTAACTAAACTTATTTTTGCATGTATTTTAAGATTTGGTAATCCATATACTACTTGTACCCCGGCTTTTTCTAAATTCTTAGCCCACTGAATATTTTTCTTTTCATCAAATCTTGCTTTTAACTCAATCAAAGCAGTAACTGATTTTCCATTAAATGCAGCTTGCATTAAAGCTGCGATAATAGGAGAATTATTGCTTGTCCTATATAATGTTTGTTTTATTGAAATAACATTTTTATCTTTTGATGCTTGAAGTAAAAACTTAACAACCGTATTGAAACTTTCATATGGATGATGAATTACAAAGTCTTTTGAGCTAATTGCTGAAAAATAATCACCATCAAACTCATCAACCCTCTCAGGCAGCCTTGGATTAAATTTTTTATATTTCCTTTTAATTCTTATTAGTTTTTGAATCTCATCAATTTCGTTAAAGCCCAATATTTTATCAAACTTAAATATTTCAGCATTGTTCGCATTCATTTGGTCTTTAATATACTTATCAAGAATCTTACTATTTTCGGCCAGTGCATCAATTCTAACAATATCTCCTTTTCTTCTTTTATTTAGAAGCTTATTAAAGTTTACTAATAAATCTTCAGCCTCTTCCTCGAAAGATAAATCACTATCTCTAATAATTCTAAATGCCCCAGATTCAATAACTTTAAATCCATCATAAATTTCATTGGAATAATACGATATCAATTTTTCAAAAGAAATTAGTCTTTTAGTTTTAGGAATTAATATAAATCTTTCGAGTCCTTGTGGTTTTTTAATAAAAGAATAATAAAATTCATTTTTCTTAGATTTTAATTTGAAAACCAAAAATAACTCTAAATTGAAAATAAATGGTATTGGATGCGAAGCATCAATGGTTGTTGGGGTAATTATTGGTAAAATCTGATCTTCAAAATATCGTTCGAGCCATACAATTTCAGAAGAATCTAAATCTTTAAGATTGTTAATTGTATATCCATAATTATTAAGCTCTGCAGTTAAATCTAAAAGAGCATTTTCTTGATACTTAACCAACTCTTGCGACTTAATCGAAATTAAATTTAATTGTTCACCAGGTGTTAGTGAATCAATAGATAATTCATTTATTTTATTTTTTAATAATTGTTTTAGACCTGCAACTCTGACCATATAAAATTCATCTAAATTTGACCCTGAAATTGACAGATAGTTAAATCTTTCATTAAATGGAATTGACTTATCTTTTGCTAGCTCAACAACTCTTTCATTGAAGGAAAGCCATGATAGCTCTCTATTGGTGTAATTATTCACAGTGGTAGAATAATATTAAATTGTTAAATTATTGTTAAGATATAAAAAAAATTTTATTATTTTTGGACTTTACGAAGAAATTTAAAGAACCTTTTCCTTTGCTTATTTCATTAGAATTACTAAAAAAAATTTGTGCTATGGACGATGTTTTGAGCTCAGGAATATCTAAATTTCTTAAAAAAAAGTATAAAATATCAGTCAGCCCAGGATTATGGCCAATTAGGGTTATCATAGAGGATTTTTTTTCTTTTATAATTAAGTCATATATTGCTTCTAAGTTTGCAAGATACAAATCTTCTTGAAAAATTATATGACTTTTTTCATTTAGTGAAACTTTTAAGTTTTCATAAGTTTGTACTGTTCTAACTGAAGGAGAGCAAATAATCTTATGTTTTTTAAAAGAATAATTAAGTAAAAAATCATTTAAACATTTAGAGTCGTTCTGCCCTCTTTCATTTAGCTCTCTAGTAAAATCATTTTTTAAAAAATTATTTTCTGCCTTTGCATGACGGATTATATTTAAAAATTTCATAGATTGTTTTATATTAACATTGAGTAATATTTATTAAATGAAAAACGAAAATCTTAAAGCCCTAATAGATATAGGGTCAAATACAGTAAGACTTGTAATATATGCGCCTCCTTACAGATTCCCTAATATTTTTTTAAATAAGAGATTTTATTGTGATCTTGGTAGGGGATTAGATAAAGATAAAATAATTCCAGAAAATAAAATTAAAAAACTACTTTCATCTTTGAATATTTTTAAAGACTTGTTGAATGACTATAAAGTAAAATCGTTTGAAATTCTCGGTACGGCAGCTATGAGAGAAGCCAAAAATTCAAAAATTATTTTAAAAGAAGCAAAGAAAATATTTAGCAAAAAAATCAAAATATTAAAACCTCTAGAAGAAGCAATTATGTCTGGATACAGTACAATCTCTACTATAAATCTCCCCCATGGGCTAAGTATGGACCTAGGAGGTGGTAGTTTAGATTTAGCAAAAATTAAATATGATAAAATTCAAAATGTTAAAAGTTTGAATATTGGAACCTTAAGATATTATTCGCCAAAAAATGAGCTAAATATTCCAAATATAAAAAAGGATATGAACGATAAACTTGATTCAAATAATTTTTTCTTAAAAAATAATAAAAATATTTATTTAATTGGTGGCGCATTTAGACATATTTGCAAAAAATACTTATCAGTATCAAATAATCCTATAGAAGTTATACATAGTTTTACGATTAAGAAAATAGAAAGATCAAAATTTATAAAATTTCTTAATTATGAGTTCAAATTAATAAGGAAAAAAAAATATTCTTCTCTATCAAAAAGAGAACAAACAATCCCGGTAGCAATCTTGGTTTTACAGAAAATCTTGGAAGACAATATAAATGCAAACTTAGTATTTTCTGCATATGGTTTGAGAGAGGGATATAATTATTCAAAACTATCCAATAAGGATAAAAAACGTGATGCTTTTGTAGAATCTACTAAATTCTTCTCAGATCTTGATTCAAGAAATACCATTTCCTCAGAAATTTTTCATACTCTAAAATCATTAATCCCAAAAAAGATTAAAATCGAAGATAGAATAATTCAGGGGATTTGTAATTTATCTGATGCCAATTGGAGAATATTATCTCCATATAGGTCTATTCAATCTTTTTTAAGAATTGCAAGGTTTTCATGGATAGGTATTAATACTGTGGAAAGATTATTTGTATCTTATACTCTTTTTAATCGTTATAATCCTGTGAAAAAATATAGAAATCAGATAAAAGAGTACTTAATTGTTATGGATAAAAGAGAGAAAGTATATGCTGAGCTAATTGGAAATTTATTAAAAACTGTATATTTAATAACTTCGGGTTCCAAAAAACTAATAGAAAAAAAATTTATTTATTTTGATGAAAAATCAATGTCTTATAAATTAAATGATAACATTGAGGATTTAATGCAAAAAAAAGAGCTTCAAACTGTGAAGTTAAATAATTTGCTAAAAGAAGCATTAAAATACTGAATAATGATCAATATAGAAAATTAACACAATTTTAATTTTATAATTAGTCAAATTTATATAAATAATTGACAATAACCAAAATAAGAATTATATATATATAGTTATTTAATTATCTAATAACACTCCAAAGTCTATTTCCAAGGATAAAATATGTCAAAAAAATCATCCACTTCTAAAAATAAAGAAAATAATGAGATTAAAGCATCAGATCTATCACTAATGAATTTAAATGAATTGAGAGCTATAAAACCTGCTGATCTTCAAAAAATGGCGATAGACTTAAAAATTGAAGATACAGGTAGAATGACAAGGCAAGAACAAATATATGCCATTTTAAAATCCCAATCAGAGAAACAAGTTGAAATTTATGCTGAAGGAGTTCTAGAGATACTTCAAGAAGGATATGGTTTCATGAGGTCTCCTAAATATAGCTACCTTCCTGGCCCTGATGATATTTATGTCTCAAAATCTCAGGTTAGATCTTTCTTATTGAAGTCTGGTGATACAATCGGGGGTTATGTTAGACTGCCGAGAGAAGGAGAGAAAAATTTAGCACTATTAAAAATTGAATCAGTTAATTTTGAAGATCCCGGTTATTGTAGAGAACGAATAAGTTTTGGAAACAGGGTGCCCCTTCATCCTAATGAAAGAATAGATATGGAAAGTGATGGACAAGAATACTCAACTCGAATAATAGACATGTTTGTTCCTATAGGTAAAGGTCAAAGAGCTCTTTTGGTGGCTCCACCACGAACGGGTAAAACAGTGTTACTTCAAAAGATTGCTAAATCAATTACGGATAATAATCCAGATGTCTCTCTTTTCGTTTTACTTATTGATGAAAGACCCGAGGAAGTTACTGATATGGAGAGATCTGTAAAAGGTGAAGTTGTAAGTTCAACTTTTGATGAGCCCCCTCAAAGACATGTTCAAGTTGCCGATATGGTCTTAGAGAAAGCAAAAAGATTAGTGGAACATGGAAAAGATGTTGTAATACTTCTTGATAGTATAACAAGATTAGCAAGAGCGAGTAATACTGTAACACCAGCAAGCGGAAGGGTTTTGACAGGAGGTATGGAAGCTAATGCACTGCAAAGGCCTAAAAGGTTCTTTGGTGCAGCAAGAAATACTGAAGAAGGTGGAAGCCTAACTATAATTGCTACGGCCTTAATAGATACTGGAAGTAGGATGGACGATGTAATATTTGAAGAGTTTAAAGGTACAGGTAACATGGAAATCTATTTAGATAGGAGATTAGCTGAAAAGAGAATATACCCTGCAATAGATTTACAAAAGTCTGGTACTAGAAAAGAAGAACTACTTATTGATCAAGCTGATTTAACGAGGATTTGGCTATTAAGAAAAGTACTAAACCCTATGAGTCCTAATGAATCTATGGAATTTTTACTTGATAAACTAAAAGGTAGCACAAGCAATAAAGATTTCTTAAATGCTATGAATGCTGGCTAAGAGGTGCCAGACATACTAACACCTCTTAAAAGAAAATTTAACTTTTTTTCTTCTTTGACTTAGCTTTCTTTTTTGCTACAGGCTTTTTCTTAGCTGCAGTTTTCTTTTTTGCTACAGTCTTTTTCTTAGCTGTAGTTTTCTTTTTTGCTACAGGCTTTTTCTTAGCTGCAGTTTTTTTCTTAGCTGCAGTTTTCTTTTTTGCTACAGGCTTTTTCTTAGCTGTAGTTTTTTTAACAACTGCTTTTTTCGC